>QAKM01000087.1:0-12264 GCA_003343805.1 Bacillota bacterium
TATGTGGTCACGGAATTGGAGTGTCCGGGCTATGTGGTGGACGACGCCCAGCGTATCATCCACCTGGACGGCGGCGAGCAGGCCCAGTTCGTATTTACCAACAGCAAACTGCCATCTCTTTATTTATATAAGGAGAGCGCGGATGGCACGCCCCTGGGCGGCGTCACCTACCGTCTGGCAAAAATTGAGGACGGCTCCCGGTATCTGGATCGCACCACTTCCAGCACAGGAGAGATCGTTTGGGAGGGCCTCGACCCCGGTGTGTATTCCTTACAGGAGCAGTCCACCGTGTCGAACCACCTGCTGGACACGACGGAGTACCATGTGGAGCTGTTCGCGGGCCGGGACAGCACCATCTGCCTGCAAAACGACAAGCGGCCCAACCTCACCATCTACAAGTATGACGCGGACGACCACTCCATCCCCGTCCCCAACACCACCTTTTTGGTGGAGGCGGCGGACGGCCACAGCGTGGCGGAAGTGACCACCGGGCCGGACGGCTCCGCCACCGTGCCCAACCTCTGGCCGGGGGTGTTCAAGATTTCCGAAACATCCGTGGGCAGCTCCGAGTACCTGATGGACGCCCCGGATCAGTATGTGACCCTGTACCCCAACCGGGACCGGGAGGCATACTTCTACGACCACAAAGCCCCTGTTATCGAGATCATCAAGGAAAATTCCATCACCCATGACCGGCTCGCCAATGTGCGCTTCCAGGTCTGGTACGCCAGCAACGACACGGAGACGGGCGAATACAACGACTTGGGCATCTTCACAACGGACGAAAACGGCCGCATTGAGCTGACCGGCCCGGCCAACGGCCTGCGGGACGGCTGGTTCCGGGTCAAGGAGCTGGCCCCGCCCACAGGCTTTTCCATCAAGGACAGCGACACCCAGGAGGCTTTCATACAGGCGGGCAAGGGCCATACATTTTTGTTTGAGAACACGCCCCTGTCGGCCATCTGCGTGTGGAAATATGATTCCAAGACTGGGGCCGCTTTATCGGACTGCTGGTTCCAAATCCGCTATTTAAGCGGCAATACCAGCGGCTCCGGCGGCACCGTCATCGGCACCTACCGTACTTCGTCCAACGGCTCCTTTACCGTCACGAATTGCGAGGCGGGCACTTATATCATTGAGGAGCTGTCCAGCGATGGCTCCCATGTGATCGACACTCCGCCTCAGACGGTGTATCTCTCCGGCCAGGAGCAGGAGGTGATACAAGTCCACTTCGGCAACAGTCCCAAGGGCGCGGTTTTGGTCAAGAAGGTGTCGGCCAGCGACAATACGCCTTTGAGCGATGTTGAATTTTTCGTGACCACAGCGGACGGGGCCGTGGTGGGCGACGCCAACGGCAAATTCGTGACGGACAGCGCCGGGAGCTTCCTGGTGGAGAATGTCGATCCCGGCACCACGCTGGTCATCAAGGAGACCAGGGCGAAATTCGGCTACCTGCTGGATGATGCGCCCCAGACCGTCCAGGTCAAGGCGGGCCAGACCGTCACGGTGGAGTTCCGCAACCAGCCCCTGGGCAATCTCGTTATTGAAAAATGGGGGCGGACCGGCACAACGACGGTTCCCCTGGAGGGCGTGAAGTTTGAGGTCAAGTACGCCAACGGCCAGTATGTGGACGCCGGCGGCGGCACCCTGTCCTCCAACGGCATTTATTACACCAATGCCAGCGGGCAGATCATCCTCTCCGGCATCACAGGCACGGTGGTGGCAACGGAGTTGGAGAGCGTGGAAGGCTATGCCATCGACCCGGACAGCCAGAGCCAGACTGTCACTATCAACCCCAACGATACCCAGACGCTCCGTTTTTACAACAACGCCGTGGGCGGCGTGGAGATCATCAAGGTCTCCGAGGCGGACAAGACCGAGCGGCTTTCCGGCGTTACCTTTGAGATACGACGGGTGTCGGATGACGCCCTGGTGGACACCGTGACCACGGGCAAGACCGGCAGCGTCTATGTGACACTGGAGGATGGCAGCTTTTACGCCGTGGAGACGGAAAGCGCCGAGGGCTTCAAGCTGGACAGCACACCCCATTATTTTACGGTCAAAGACGGGAAATGCCCGCCGCTGACCGTGACCAACGCGCCCATTTCCGGCATTTTGATCCACAAGATTTCCTCTGTTGACGGCAAGGGCATTTCCGGGGTTTCCTTCCTGCTCTATGACAGCACCAACACCCCCATCGGCCAGTACACCTCGGATGATCGGGGGTATGTCTACATTGATGGCCTGGAGAGTGGCCGCTACTATTTGCGTGAACTCGAAAATGAGGGCTACATCCTGGACACGCAGAAAAAAACCGTCTATGTGAAGGCCGGGGAGACCACCGAGATCACCTGGAAGAACACGCCGATTACGGCACAAATCCAAATTGTGAAGAAGTCCGCGGACTACAACCCCACCACGGGCCTGCCTGCGGGCACGCTGCTGGAGGGGGCCGTGTTTGAAATTTATGATAAGGCCGGGAATGTGGTGGACACCATCCGCTCAGACAGCCGGGGGCTGGCCGTATCCAAGCCCCTGCCACTCTCCCGTTATACCATCCGGGAGGTCAAGGCCCCGGAGCATTACGGCGTAAATGAGACGGAGTTGACCGCCTACCTGGAGCATGAGGGCCAGATCGTGCGGTTTGAAGTGACCAACAAGAGCCTGGCCACCGGCGTGTCCATCACCAAGACCGGCCCCAAGGAGATCGTGGCGGGCCAGCCTGTGCGCTATGTGTTCTCCGGGATCGCCAATACCTCCAATGTGCGCCTGGACAGCTTCTATTTCCGGGACACCCTGCCCGCCCAGGTGCGGTTGGAAACGGTGGTGACGGGCACCTGGAATTTCCCCGGCGTGTATAAAATCGTCTACAAGGTCAACGGCACAGGGGACTACCGCACTTTGGTGGATAACCTCTCCACCAGTCAAAACTACACCCTGGCCGCCAGCTCTACCGCCCTGGGCCTTGCGTCCAATGAGCGCGTCACAGAAGTGATGTTTGTGTTCGGGCAGGCCCCCGCAGGCTTTGCCCAGGTGGAGACGCCGGCCCTCTACTGTAAGGCGCTCAGCGGCCTTACGGCAGGCTCCAGCTTTGTCAACGTGGCCGACGTGGGCGGCGTATATAATGAAACCTGGGTGCAGGCCGTGAGCCGGTGGGTAACAACGGTTTACGGCAAGCCCACGCCCTTGCCCCGCACCGGCTATTAAGGCCAGGGGAGCCTTGTCGAAACGCGTCCATTTTTGAGACGCGTTTCGACATCTTCATCTATCACTGTAAGGAGGATTTTAATGATTACCTTCAAACCAGTCCGGGGCGGCAGCAAGATTTGCCAAAGTATTGCCGATCTTTTGGAGCAGTCAAACCCCGTTCGCTACAATGGCGCCAACCGGACGGAAACGATCAGGGCGTGCAACGACATCCTGCAAGGCCGCTCCGATCTGTCTCTGGATATGCTTTGTGACCTGCTGGATCGGGTTTGTGCCCCTGCTCATGCCTACCAGGTAAGGGAAATCAAGCAGGAGATCGAGGATTTTTTTACCCAAAAGGCTTTGCGCTCACGGAGCTATACCAAAATTGGGGTACAGAAATATACCATTCAGCTGTGGGATTTGGACATCCAGCACTCAATGAAGATCGTTGACCAGGAAATCTTCGATGACGCTGTGCAGCACGGCTTTCCCCCGGACTTTTTCAAATACGCCTCTTTTGACAATGTGATGATTTACTGTATGCCGGACGGCGCGGACTGCTCGTTCTCCAGGTTCACGTCCTGCTGTTTTTCCGTCTGCGGCGTCCGGGGCGCGGTTTTTGACCACACGAATTTTGACAACACGGATTTTCATTCCGCCCTGCTCCAAGATGTCAATTTTACCGGGGCCAATATCGCCCATTCTCATTTCCGGGACTGTGACCTGCTCGGCGTATCTTTCCGGGAGGCCAGGATGAAATCCTGCTGGATGCTGGACTGTTCCATGGATCATATAGACTTCCAGGGCGCAACGCTGGACGGTACTACCTTCGGGCGGATCAAGGCCCAGTACGTTTCCAACCTGCACAGCGCGGTCATTACCCAGGGAGGCGCGACGGAGTATGAGGTGCAATCTCTGCGTGAGTCCATATTCGAGGAACTGTGCGTGCCTGTGCCGCCGGAGAAAAAGCAGTCCCGGCAGAAAAAGCCCCGCAGGGGCGGGCCGGTGAGGTAATTGCTATGCGCCGGCAAACCAACAGCGGCATCCTGCCCTGGGTGCTGCTGACCATCCCCGTCCTCTGGCTGGCCGCGCTGCTGGCCTCCGGCTACGAGGACGGCATGACCGTTTTTGACCTCATGGGCCGCTTCAACGAACTGTTGGAGCAGCCCCTTGCCATCCGCTGGACGCCTTACACCGTGAATTTCCTGCTGGCGGGGCTTGCCGTCTACGGCTTTGCCGCCGCCCTCTACCTCTCTGCTAAGGAGAACCGGCGGCCTGGGGAGGAACACGGCTCCGCCAAGTGGGGGAATGTCCGCCAGCTCAACGCCAAGTACCGGGACAAAGATCCGCTGAAAAACACCCTCTTGACCCAAAATCTCCGCATGGGCTTCAACAGCAAACGGCACCGCCGCAACCTGCTGCAAATTGTCATTGGAGGCTCCGGTGCGGGCAAGACACGCTTCTTTTGCAAGCCCAATCTCATGCAGGCAAATTGCAGTTTTCTGGTGACTGATCCAAAGGGCGAAATGCTCCGGGCCGTGGCCCCGCTGCTCATTCGGGAGGGCTATACCATCAAGGTTTTTGACCTGATCGACCCCAGCCATTCGGACAGCTTCAACCCGTTTCCCTACATCAAGGACGATAAGGACGCCATGAAGCTGGTGAACAATTTGATTAAAAACACCACGCCAAAAAACGCGTCCAACAATGATCCGTTCTGGGAGAAATCCGAGATTGCCCTGGACACCGCCCTCATTCTCTATCTGCTTCACGAAGCGCCGCCGGAGGAACAGAACTTTGAGATGGTCATGTATATGATTGAGAACGGCGGAGCCAAGGAGGAAGATGACGATTATCAATCCCCGCTGGATTTGCTGTTTGAGGCGCTGGAGGAGGAAGAGCCGAATCATATCGCAGTTCGGGAGTATAAAATTTTCAAGCAGGCCGCGGGCAAGACTGCCCGCTCCATTTTGGTGAGCGCTGCCGTCCGCCTGTCCGCCTTTATTCTCCCCCAGATCGTGGGCATTACCAGCCGGGACGATATGGAACTGGGCCTGATGGGAGACCGCAAGCAGGCCGTGTTTGCCATCATCCCAGACAATGACGGCACATTCAATTACCTGGTGGGGATGCTCTACACCTGCGCCTTTCAAGCCCTCTACTACCAGGCCGACAAGGTACACCAGGGGGCGCTGCCCATCCCGGTACGACTGATGATGGATGAATTTTGCAACGTGTCCCTGCCGGATGACTTCGGCAAGCTCCAGGCCACCATGCGCTCCCGGAATATCTGCTCCACCATTGTTCTGCAAAACATATCGGCCCTCAAAGCGTTGTTCAAAGACGAATGGGAGGGTTTGATGGGAAACGCCGACTCACTGGTGTATTTGGGCGGAAATGAGCAAAGCACGCACAAATACATTTCCGAAATGTTAGGCAAGGAGACCATTGATACGAGGAATCAGAGCATTTCCAAGGGAACCCACGGCTCCAGCTCCGTCAGCCACCAGCAGACAGGCCGGGAGCTGATGACCCCGGACGAGGTGCGGGCTATGGATAACGACTACGCCATCGTTTTCATCCGCGGTGAGCGCCCCATCATGGATCGCAAGTATGACATTCTAAAGCACCCCAACTTGAAATTTACCGAGGACGGCGGGGCCGCCCCCTATATCCACCATCCCGGCCTCTCCTATGTGCAGGAGGATATGACGCTGCCCTTTGAGAGCCTGGACACCATTGAAATCATTGACGAGGAGGAACTGAACCGTGAAAAAAACTGACAACTCCATTACTGCCCGGCAGCGCCGGGCCAAGCGCCGCTACTTCTCCGCTGTTCTGGCCCTGGCCCTCTGCGCGGCCATGACCTGCCCGGCCCTGGCTGCGGATGACCCGCTGACTATTGTAAACAACATGAGTGATTTTATCTTCTCCATCATCAAGGCGCTGGGTGTGATCGTCCTGGGCTGGGGCATTGTGCAGGTGGGTATGTCTATCCAGTCCCACGACGCCAGCCAGCGCACCCAGGGCTTCCTGTGTCTGTTCGGCGGCTTGATGATAGCTTTTGCGAAGGAGATTTTGACCGCTATCGGCGCGGTGTGAGTTGACACAGAGGGGCGGGCTTTTGTCCCCGCCCCACACACTTTGACTGGGCGCCGGTGATAAATTATGGGAAAATGGGTCATTTCTGCAACCAGCCGTCCCGGTAACGGCATTTGTCGAAAATTGCGTCCACATTTGAGACGCGTTATGGAGGTGAGTATTTTTGAGCGACAACTGGATCGTGGGGAACCTGCAATCGGCCTTCAACACCTGGAATGGGAAGCTGGCCGAGATATGGTCTCTCATTACCACCACGCCGCAGTCCTTCCGGGGCGGAGCCGTCTGGTCCGCCATCGCGGGCATCAATGACGCGCTGAAGGCGGCGGGCTACGGTCTGCTGGTGTTGTTTTTTGCCATGAGCATTTTTCAATCCGCTGTCAGCTTCCGGGACTTCCAGCGCCCGGAATTTGTTTTACGGCATTTTATCCGCTTTCTGCTGGCAAAGGTGGCCGTTGGCTCCGCTATGGAGATTATGATGGGTATCTTCTCCATCTGTGGGGGCATTGTGGGGACTGTGATGAGCGGCGTCGGCGGTATGGCCTCCGCCAGCGTCACCGTCCCCCAGGAGATCGTGGATGCCATCGAGGGCGTGGGCTTTCTGCAAAGCATCCCCCTATGGCTTGTCTCTGTGCTGGGGAGCCTGTTCATCACCGTCATGTCCTTTATTCTGATCCTGACGGTCTATGGCCGCTTTTTCAGGCTCTATTTCTACACCGCCCTGGCCCCGCTGCCCCTGGCCTCATTCGCCGGAGAGGGCACCAGCTTTGCCGGAAAAGCCTTTCTCAAAAGCTATATCGGCGTGTGCATGGAGGGGGCGGTCATTGTCCTGGCCTGTCTGATCTTCTCCGCCTTTATGTCCGGCACCGCCCCGGTGGTGGACACATCCCTGTCCGCCGTCACCATGAGCTGGCAGTACATTGGGAAACGATCTTCAATATGCTTGTGCTGGTGGGGCTGGTCAAGGGCGCCGAGCGCATTGTCCGGGAGATGTTCGGGCTATAAGCAAAAAAGGGACGGCGGGCCATGGCCCGCCGTCCGCTCAGTCCCGGTAGGTCATCACCGGGACGCCGTTCTGCATTTTTATTCCGTCAATGGTGCGGCCCTCCGCACGGGCGCGGATGATCTCGTCCCGCACCTGACGCTCCAGCCGCCTGCTTTCCAGCCAGGGGCCAAGCCATGAGAACACCATGAGCAGGGCCAGCGCCGCCAGCACTCCGCAGAAGATCAGCGGGTGGGCGGCAGACCAGCTCGGGTACAGCCCCTTGCCCAGCCCCAGCCAGACCAGCAGCGGCAGGATACGGAGCTTGACCAGCAGCTTGAACGCCAGACCCAAAACAGCCAGGCCAAGGACAAAAGCACCAATTTGAAGCAGTATTGTCATGTTGAAAACCTCCCGTTATTTGATACTTATATTATCTCATACCGCAAAAAGCCTGTCAAAAAATCGGGATTTTCCGCAAAAGGGGTTTCAGCGTGACCAGGAAACTTGTCGAAAAACGCGTCCACTTTTGAGACGCGTTAGGAGGTATCAACAGCATGGAGATCAAAATTCCAAAGGAAGTGCGCCAGCACAAGGAGACCATCTTCTTTGGCCTGTCTGCCCGCCAGTTCGTTTGCGCGGTGCTGGCCGTGGCGGTGGCTATGGGCGTGTACTTCTTCTTAAAGAATATCGCGGGGGCGGAAACCGCCAGCTGGGCCTGTATTGTGGCAGCGGCTCCCGTGGCCGTCACCGGCTTTTTCCAGTACAACGGCCTGACCTTTGAGCAATTCGCCTGGGCTTGGCTCAAATCTCAGATACTCTGCGCCGGGCCGCGGGTGTTCCGCACTGAAAACATCTGCTGCGCGGCATTACGGAAAAAGGGGGTACACGACTATGATTAAGACCCTGGCCGCCGCCAACCGCAGCGAGAGGGAGCCGTTCAAAATCCCCAGGAGCGTCCAGCAGTCCATCCCGATCCAGCGTATCTACCGGGACGGCATTTGGCAGGTGGGGAATAAGTTCAGCCGGACGTGGCGCTTTGCGGACATCAACTATTCCGTGGCATCCCGCGAGGATCAGCAGGAGATGTTCTTATCCTACTGCGGCGTCCTCAACAGCCTGCCCACCGGGGCCACGGCGAAAATCACCATCAATAACCGCCGGCTCAACGGCGCTGACTTCCAGCACAGCGTCCTCATGCGTCTGAAAGGGGACGGCCTGGATCAGTACCGACAGGAGTATAACGACATTCTTATGGAGAAAGCCGTGGAGAGCAACAATCTGATCCAGGATAAGTACATCACCATCTCCGTGGCCCGGAAGAATATCGAGGAAGCCCGCACCTTCTTTAAGCGGGTGGATATCGACCTCTCCAAGAGCTTTGGCAAGCTGGACAGCGGGGCCAAGGCCCTGGATAACCACGAACGTCTCCGCATCTTCCATGACTTTTTCCGCCCCGGCGAGGAGCAGGACTTCCGCTTCGACTTCTCCGAGGCCATGCGCCGGGGCCACAGCTTCAAGGACGTGATTGCCCCGGATGGGATGCAGTTCAAGGCCGGGTACTTTGAGATGGGCGGCAGGGTTGGCCGGGTGCTGTTCCTCCGGGAGTACGCCAGCTACATCAAAGATCGCATGATAACAGATTTGTCCGACTTCTCCCGCAATCTCATGCTGTCCATCGACATTCTCCCAGTCCCTACCAACGAGGCCATCAAGGAGATGCAAAGCCGCATCTTGGGCGTGGAGAGCGACATTACACGCTGGCAGCAGAAACAGAACGCCAACAATAACTTTACCGCCGCCATCCCCTATGATCTGGAGCAGCTGCGGGCGGAGAACAAGGAGTTTCTGGATGACCTGTCTACCCGTGACCAGCGGATGATTTTTGCCAACGTGACGCTGGTACACATGGCGGACACCCTGGAGCAGCTGGACGCTGATACCGAGACGCTGCAAGCCATCGGCAGCGAAAGCCTTTGCCAGTTCTCTGTCCTGCGCTACCAGCAGGAGGATGGACTCAACACCGCCCTGCCCTATGGTTTGCGGCGGATCAAGACCACCCGCACCCTCACAACGGAATCCACAGCTGTCTTAATGCCGTTCCGCGTCCAGGAGATACAGGATGCGGGCGGCATTTATTATGGCGTCAACGCCGTATCCAAGAATCTTCTGATCTGCAACCGAAAGCGCCTGCTGAATCCCCACGGCTTCATCCTGGGCGTGTCCGGCTCCGGTAAGTCCTTCAGCATGAAGGAGGCCATCACCTTTATCGCCCTGTCCACCAATGATGATATTATCATCATCGACGCCGAGCGAGAGTACGGCGACCTGATCCGCGCCCTGGGCGGGGCGGTCATTGAAATTTCTCCCAACAGCCCCCACCACATCAATCCCCTGGAGATCACCAGGGGCTATGGCACTGGGGAGAACCCTGTGGCCATGAAGTCCGAGCTGATGATGAGCATTTGTGAGCAGCAGATGGGCGCGGGCCAGCTGGGGGCGTTCCACAAGTCCATCATTGACCGCTGCACCGCGGGCGTTTACCACGATCTTATTAAAAACGGCGGGCGGGGCCTCCAGCCCACCCTGCCGGACTGGAGGAATGAGGTAAAGCGCCAGCCGGAACGGGAGGCCCAGGAACTGGCTTTGGCGTCTGAATTGTTCGTGGAGGGCAGCCTGAATATGTTCGCCCATGAGACCAATGTGGATATTGCCAACCGCATTGTCTCCTTTGACCTCTATGAGATGGGGGAACAGCTCAAGCCCACCGGCCTCAATGTCGCGCTGGAGACCATTCAGAACCGGGTAGCCGCCAATCGTCTGGCCGGAAAATATACCTGGGTGTTCGTTGATGAGATATATTTGTTTTTCCGCTACCACTACTCCGCCCAGTTTCTTTACAAGTGTTGGAAACGGTTTCGGAAATACGCCGCCGCCATGACTGGGGCCACCCAAAATGTGGAGGAGTGCCTGCGCTCCGATACCGCCCGGCTCATGTTCGCCAACAGTGAGTTTCTGGTGCTGCTGAACCAGGCCGCCACCGACCGGGCGGAGCTGGCCAAGCTGCTGAATATCTCCGCCAACCAAATGTCCTACATCACCGGCGCCGAGGCCGGGCATGGCCTGATCCGGGTAGGCGGCTCCATCGTCCCCTTCGCCAACGAGTTCCCCAGGGATACGGAGCTGTACCGCTTGATGACCACCACGCCAGGGGACAAGTAAAAATCCTGTCGAAACGCGTCTCAAAAGTGGACGCGTTTTGACACCGTTTGACAGGGAGCATACCATGAAAACCATCAAGGAAAAGCCCCAAATGGGCAAAAAGAAGCTCAAGGCCCAGCCAATCCTTTCCACCAGGCAGGCCGCAAAGTTGCTGAAGGAGAAGTACGTCCGCCAGCTGGATCAGCGCCGGGAGGGGCCGGAGAGCGAGACAGAGTATGCCGAAGGGCAGGTAGAACGTGCCGGGCGGTGCGCGTCCGATGAATTGGCCGGCCGTGTCCGGGTTCGCCAGAGGGGGCGGAAGATCAAAGAGCGGCCCCAGCCCGAACAGGAGAAGTCCGGGCCAGAGCCGGGACAGGACAGCTCGGAGCTGCCTGCCGCGGATAATCCCAGGGAGCGCACCGCGCAGAGCGCCAAGGAACGGCAGGCAGGGGGACGGGAGACCGCTGCCCCCGGACAGACGGCCCGACAGCACTCCCAGGTTATAAAAGAACGTCCGGCCAACATCATCAAGGAAGCCCCGGAGCGGCAGGAGGCTTCGCCGCTCCAGGGGGACGGGCCTCGGCACTACCGCAAAGCGGCGGAGAACACCAGCGGCTCCATTCGACCCAGGCAGACGGAGCGCCGGGAGGCTTTGCGCCGTGGCCGTGCCGGTCTCTCTCCACGCCGTCAGCCTGCCCGTGGGGAGAGCAGTCCAACAGCCACAGGCCGGCAGTTCCCGCGCCAGCGCGGGAGTGCCGGGGCATCCGTGCCAAAGAGCCGGGGCGCGGCCTACCCCAAAGCGCCGTTCCGCCCCAAATCGGCCGGGAGGCCCCTCAAGACTTCCGCCAACCCGATCCGGGCCGTGGGCCAGACTGCCCAGCGGCGTATGACCCGGCAGGCGGTACGCCAGACGGGAAAGGCCGCGAAGCAGGCCGTCGTTATCACCAGGAAGCTGATCCAGGCTGTGACCAAAGCCGCCGCTGCCCTGGCAGGCTCCCTCATGGGACTGCTGGGCGGCGGTATCCTGCTTGTCTCGCTGGTGGTGGTCATGGTGATCGCCGCCGTTGCCAATTCGCCCTTTGGCCTGTTTTTCACAGAGGAGCGGAACGCCCCGGATACCGTATCGGCATCCGAGGCGGTGGCTCAGGTCAATATCGCCTACAACGCCAGACTGGAGAGCTTGCAGGCTGGAGACTATGACAGCATTGAGATCACAGGCCAGGCCCCGGATTGGCCGGAGGTGCTGGCCGTGTTTGCCGCCCGCTATGCCGGGACTGAGGATGGCGTGGATGTGGCCACTCTGGACACCGACCGGGTGGATAAGTTGACCGCTATATTTTGGGATATGACGGCCATCTCGTCCGGGGTGGAGACCATAGACCATCCTGCCACCAGTTCCTCAGCGGCATGGACGGAGACGATTTTACACATTACGATTGCCACCAAAACCGCCGATGATATGAGGACGGCATACGCCTTTACCGATTATCAGAACTCCGCACTGGACGAGCTGCTGGCAGACCGTGTGGCGCTGGCCTCTCTGGCCGGGAGCCTGGGGATCGCCAACGCCGACGCGCTGGACGTGCTGGCGGCCCTGCCCGATGACCTCTCCCCGGAGCGAAAAGCTGTGGTGGAGATCGCTTTGAAACTTTACGGAAAGGTGAATTATTTTTGGGGCGGAAAGTCCCTGGTCATCGGGTGGGACAGCCGGTGGGGGCAGCTTGCAAAGGTCACGGCGGCGGGCAGCTCCACCACCGGCACCTACCGCCCCTACGGCCTGGATTGCTCCGGGT
>QAKM01000087.1:15742-23987 GCA_003343805.1 Bacillota bacterium
TACGCCGACTGGGTATTTTACAATGCCAGCGGCGGGGACTACATCATAGGCCACGGCGGGGGCGCACACGCCCAGCATACCCATTGCACCGATATTGCATGGGACGAGGCCCAGCCGGGAGACCTGGTGTTTTACCCGGAGGATGAACACGTCGGCATCGTCTGTGGCAGGGATGAAAGCGGCGGCCTGCTGGTCATCCACTGTGCCAGCAGCGCCAATAATGTGGTCATCACCGGCATTTCCGGCTTCACCAGCGTGGCGAGGCCATTGTTCTATGGCGGATAAATTGTCGAAATGCGTCTACATTTGAGACGGATTAACCCCGCTGTGAAAAGCTGTCGAAAATTGCGTCCACATTCGAGACGCGTTTCAGCCCCCAGCGCCTGCCCTGATTGGGGTGGGCGCTGGGGGCTTTTTTCTTTGTCCGCATATCAAACCTCCGTCAAGGTAAAATAACCTCATACTTTGAGAATCGGAGGTTTTACCATGAACGACCACAGATTGACCCATGAGCAGATTACGGCCTATGGCCTCTATCTCCGCCGGGAGGAACACGCCCCCGGCACCATCGAAAAGTATCTGCGGGATATACGGGCCTTTGCCGCCTGGACAGAAAACAGGCCAGTCACACAGGAGCTGGCGGCGGCATGGAAGGAACATCTGCTTGCCACCGGCCACAGCCCCGGCACCGTAAACTCCATGCTGGCCGCCCTCAACAGCTTGTTTCGGTTTTTGGACTGGAATATCCAGGTGAAATTTCTGAAAATCCAACGGAAGCTGTTCCGGGATCAGGCCCGGGAGCTGACGCGGGAGGAATACGATCTGCTGGTATCCACAGCCAGGGCCAGCGGAAAGGAGCGCCTTGCCCTGCTGATGGAGGCCATCTGCGCCACTGGAGTACGGGTGAGCGAGGTGCGCTATCTCACCGTGGAGGCGGCGCGGGCGGGCCAGGCGGACATCTCCCTAAAGGGCAAGATACGCACCATACTTTTGCCGGGTAAGCTGTGCCGCAAGCTGCTGAAATACGCCCGGAAAAACAAAATCGCCTCCGGTGAAATCTTCATCACCAGAAGCGGAAAGAGCATGAGCCGCCGCCAGATATGGGCGGAGATGAAAGCTCTGTGCAGGGCGGCGGGCGTAGACCCCCGGAAGGTCTACCCTCACAATCTGCGCCACCTGTTCGCCCGGATTTTCTACAAATCCTGCAAGGACATCGCACGGCTGGCCGATGTGCTGGGCCACAGCTCCATCGAGACCACCCGCATCTATCTTGTGACCACCGGGGCCGAGCATACCAGACAGCTTGAACGCCTGGGGCTTGTCTCGTAGGCAAATTCCACATTTTGCCCTCAAGCCTTAGCACGACAGGCCCTCTTGGGTACATATCATGTCGAAATTATATCATGTTCTCATTTGAGAGGCAAGGCATTTTATGGTTTTTGGGCGCAAAAATCCAGGCCGCAAAAACCGTTTTCTTTTGCGGCTTGCCCTTTCGCGCCCGTTTCTCCTCACAACCGGGGAAAATGGGCATTTTCTTTTCCATTTTCCGGCATGGCCCGTGTGATTAAGCCATGCCGCCGCACGACAAAATGTGGATTTAGTGTTTCGCCGGGATTCCCGGCGTTTGCGCTATTTCTGCAAAATGTGGATTTTGTGATGAACTCCTTGACGGGTGGCGATTGGAATGAAACCGTATTATCTCATAAACGATGTTTGCGTGTGCTGCGGTGCGTTTGTACCAGAGGGGCGGCAGATATGCCGTGACTGCGAGCAAGGCATAGAAAAAGGAAAGCCGGTCAAAGCGTCCCTGCTGGATTTGATGTCCATTCAAATGGGCTGCGACTACTTATCCGACCTGCGCTTTTTAGACCATGCCCGGCGGGCAGAGCTGGCGGAGAAGCTGGGGAACCTCCCGGCCAGAGACGCCGACCTCCACGACTGGAACGACGCCCTGCATTATCTCACCGGGGACGACCGGCCCAGGGCCACGGCGGAACAGGCCAAGTCCACGCTGATTGCGGGCTTGACTGCCCATTGACAGCGGCCCGGCGAAGGGTGGTGATGAATTTTGAGAACAACTCTATATGACTACTGCTGGACGCATGACAGGCCCGAGCTGCTCCGGGAGTGGCACCCAGTAAAAAACGCTCCGCTGACGCCGGAGGGGATCACCTACGGCAGCAAGCGGAGCGTCTGGTGGAAATGCAAAAAGGGCCACGAATGGCAGGCCATGGTCTATACCCGTGCAGCGGGGAGCGGCTGTCCCTACTGCGCAGGCAAGCGGGCCTGGCTCGGAGAGAACGACCTGGCCTCCCAGCGGCCCGATCTGGCGGCACAGTGGCACCCCACGAAAAACAACGGCGTGACCCCGGCGGACATACCGCTGGGCAGTCACCATATGGCATGGTGGGTTTGTGACAAGGGCCATGAGTGGAAGGCCATCGTGAAATCCCGCACTATGGGCGGCACAGGCTGTCCCGTCTGCGCCAACCGGGCGCTGTTGCCGGGTGTAAACGACTTGGCCGCCACCCACCCGGAGTTGGCCCACCAATGGCACCCAGAGAAAAACGGGGCATTGACGCCCCACGACTTGGGAGCCGGGACCCGGCGCAAGGTCTGGTGGCGCTGTGACAGGGGCCATGAGTGGCAGGCGGCAGTATCCTCCCGCGCCGCCGGCGCGGGCTGTCCCGTCTGTGCGGGAAGGGCCGTTATTCCCGGAGAAAACGATCTGGCCAGCCTGTTCCCAGAAATCGCGGCCCAGTGGCATCCCACCCGGAACGGGGTGCTGACGCCGGAGAAGTTGACGCCATACAGCAACCGGAAGGTCTGGTGGCGCTGTCCCCTGGGGCATGAGTACGCGGCGGCGGTATCCGCCCGGACGATGAACGGCTCGGACTGCCCCTATTGCTCGGGCCGCAAGGCTCTGCCCGGCTTTAACGATCTTGCTACCTTAGAGCCAAAGGTGGCGGCCCAATGGCACCCTACCCTCAACGGTGCGCTGACCCCGGAGCAGGTGACAACGGGAAGCCATAAAAAGGTCTGGTGGGAGTGTCCCAACGGGCATATCTGGAAAGCCATTATATATTCCAGAGCGGGGCCAAGCTCCCGCAAATGTGGATGCCCCGTGTGCGCCGGACGGATACAGCCGGAGCGCACGGAGCGTTACCGCCTGGCTATGGCGGAGCATGAGAAGTTTTCGCGGGCAGGCGCCCCGAAACAAAATAGAGAAAAATTGGAGGTATAAGCAACATGAAGAAGCGATTTTTAGCTGTCATTTTGACGCTGGCCATGCTCCTTTCCGTTTTGCCGGTTTCCGCACTGGCGGCGGAGGGAGACGAGGACAGTGCCCCGGTCTGTGCGGGATTGGAGGGCTGCACGGAAGATGCCCATGATGAGGAGTGTCCTTTGTATACCGCACCCACTGAGGAGGACGATACCAACAGCTACTATGAATTTGAGGATGTGTACGGTGTTGACGATGATACCGTGGTCATTTCCCTCATTCAAGAGCGCATTAACGCCCTGCCCTCTGTGGAGGAGTTGGCGGAGATGGGCGCGGAGGAGCAGGCCGAGGTCTATGCGGAGGTCTGCGACATCTCTGACGCCATTGACGAGCTGACCGACGAGGAGGCCGCTGAGCTGGAAACCACCGCGCTGGAGGAAGCGGCGGCGTTCTTCACCCGGCAGATTATGCCGCTGAACGAGGACGATGGTACTACTGAAGAGAAAGGCACACAGGAAAATCCCTGGAATATCTCTGCTGCTGGTGAAGGCGACAATGTCACTGCATATCTGACAATGAACAACGATGACACCAACAATCCCACCTATACCCTGGTTATTGAGGGAACTGGGGATATGAAAGATTTTACGGACGATGACAAAGCCCCGTGGAAAAGCGAGGTACCGGACATTGCTGGTAGAATTACCGCCGTCAGTATTTCGGATACTGTGACAGCTATTGGGAATAAAGCGTTGAACGGCTTATCCGAACTGACGACGATTAATGGAGTCGATACGACGAAAACAGGAACAATCGTATTCCCAGCTCAACTTACGAAGTGGGGAACCGCCTTACAACAAACTAAACTTACAGGAAAGCTCACCTTTCCTACTGGTTGCAAGCTTGATGATGTGGGAAGTCTAAATATCTATGGCAACAACAATATTACAGGCGTAGATTGGACGAATTACCCGCTAACTACCACGCTTGGCCATTGGACGGAATACGGAGCTGCGCATACTGCGTTATTGGACTTGGGCCTGAATACGCTCCCAAGCAACGTAACGAACATCGGAGACTATGGATTTAAAAACGCATGCATTACTACACTCACGATACCCAATACCGCAGATGTTACATATGGAACTGGTGCATTTTGCAGCAATAAAAATCTTAAAAATTTAACAATTAATGTTGAAGAAGAAAATAGTTCCCTTTCTGTGTTGATGTTCCAGTCGTGTAGCGACTTGGAGTCTGTAACTTTTGAAGGGAGTGGGCTGACGTCGATTCCGGGTGGTGTTTTTAATAGATGCTCTAAGCTATCACATATAAGCATTCCGTATGGCGTGACGACCATTTGCGCCAAATATAATGCTGATAGCTTGTCTACGTTTGGGATTGATACTAATGACTCCACGGCTGAGGAGTTGGACATCATTTTCCCCTCGACATTCACCACCATAACGGAGGGAAACCATCTGTTCTATTATCGAGCCTTAAACAAGGTGAAGATTTTGGCACCGAATGGTTTTAACTGGGGAGAACAAAAAGTTGGTGTCAGTCCAAACGAGAAAAAGATTAGCGAGTATGAGTATCTGTATCAATACACTCTGGCCACCGAAGCCACCTGCGGCGATACGGTAAAGGTTTTCAGCGTTACCAATCAATCCGATGAAACCGCTGAACTGCCGGGCGACTTTGGCACGGTTTCCTATCAGATTGAGGATGGAAATGTACTGAACGAAGAACTGAAAGCCGTTTCCGCTGGAACGACAAAGGTTGAAATTTTTATTGCAAAGTCCGATACAGAACCAAAAACCAAGATTGCGGAAACTACAATTACGGTTTCTCCTAAATCTGTCGGCGTAACTATGAGCAACAGCACGGTGGACTATGACGGCAATACCAAGACCATCCAGGCCACCGCCACTGGTGAGGGTGAGGCGCTTCCCGCTGACCTGACATTGGTGTATAGCTATAAGGAGTCCAGCGCCGATGACACCACCTATACCAGCATCCCGCCCACGGCCCCCGGTGCCTACACCGTCAAGGTGGAGAGCGGCAACCCCAACTACACCCTGACCGGCACTACCACCGCCACGCTGACGATTTCCACACCATCCAGTAAAACCGACGTGAGTGAAAACGACGTTGTGGTGGCTCCTACCTCTCTTGTGTACGACGGCTCGGCAAAATCCTATGCCGCCAGTTATGAGGGGATCAGCGAGTGGAGCATCGTCTATTATGACAGCGACGGCGCAAAGATGGATTCCGCGCCTGTCAACGCTGGCGACTATACCGTGACCATCAACGGTGCCGGTGAGAGCAGCTATGCTTCTATCATGAAGGAGTTTTCCATTACTCCTGCCTCCCTGACCATTACGGCAGATAACAAGTCCATCTATGTGGGCGACGCTTTGCCGGAATATACCTACACTGTGTCCGGCCTTGCTGAGAAGGACACTGAAAGCGTTATCACCACCAAGCCCACCATGACTTGCTCCGCCGCAGATGCGAACACGGCAAACACCTATACCATCACCGCCAGCGGCGCGGATGCGGGTGAGAATTATACGATCACCTATGTTGACGGCACCCTGACCGTTTCCCGCCGTTCCTCCGGCGGTGGCGGCGGCTCCAGCAGCTCCAGCAATACCACCACGGAGACCGTGACCAACAAGGACGGCAGCACCACGACCACCGTCACCGACAAGAAAACCGGGACTGTGACCGAGACCACCAAGTACAAAGACGGCTCCACCCTTGTCGTGGAGACCAAGAAGGACGGCACCGTGACTACCACCGAGACCGCCGCCAACGGCGTCAAGGTCAAAACCGTGGATGAACCCGGCGAGGATGTGACCGCCGCCGTTACCATCCCCCGCAGCGTGGGCACCGCCACCGTGACCATCCCCGCCGACACCACCCCCGGCACCGTGGCCGTGGACGCCAAGACCGGCGAGATCGTCAAGCTCTCCGTCCCCACCGAGGACGGCATGACCGTGAAGCTGGTCGGCTCCGCCAACCTGGTGCTGGAGGATCGGAGCAAGAATTTCACCGATACCCGCAATCACTGGGCGGAGGACGCCATTGACTTTGCCACCGCGCACGAAATGTTCTCCGGCACCAGCGACACCACCTTCACCCCGGACAGCCCCATGACCCGCGCCATGCTGATGACCGTGCTGGCCCGCTTTGACGGCCATGACACCGCGGGCGGCAGCGTGTGGTATGAAAAGGGCATGGCCTGGGCAGTTGCCAACGGCGTGTCCGACGGCTCCAACCCCAACGGCTCCATCACCCGTGAGCAGTTCGCCACCATGCTGTGGCGTTATGCGGGCAGCCCCGCCGTTTCCGGCTCCCTTACCAGCTTCTCCGACCATGCCAAGGTCAGCGGCTACGCTACCGACGCCATGCGCTGGGCCGTGAGTACCGGCATCATCGGCGGCATGGGCGACGGCACCCTGGCTCCCCAGGGCAACGCCACCCGCGCACAGGTTGCCACCATGCTCATGCGCTTCGTGGAGAACCTGACCAAGTAAATACCCACCACACGCACCCGGCAGGGCGGCATTTTGCCGCCCTGCTTTTCTTATATCTTTCTTGCGAAAAATAGGACTTCCGATAACCTTTTGGGAACTTTTGGAGGTTCCTGCGAATAACGAGCAAAACGAAAACTTTGAGGAAGGTAAATGATAGAAAGGTAAATCGGTGATTGATTATGGCCACACGATATGAGCGGTATAACGAAATAACTTTTGACGCCTACTGTAAATCCGCCGTTGATAAAGCCATCTTAAAAGAACGGCTGAAAAAAGCCGGGAAGGGCCAGCGGGAACAGCCCCTCTCCTCTCTTATGGAAAAGGACATCCCCACTGTTCCTATGGATAAATCGGAGCAAGGCTGTTTGGAAGATACAGAGTTGACCTTCCAAGTCTTCAGCGAGATCATCACGGTGAAAAGCGTGAAATTGGGACAGGCCATCGCCTGTCTGCTGCCCAGGGAGCGGGCGATTATCCTGCTCCGCTACTTCCGCGGTATGAGGGATGGAGAGATCGCCCAGCGCCTGAACATGGCCCGCGCAACGGTACAGCGGAAGCGGAAAAAGGCGGAAGCGAAGCTGCGGTTGTTTCTGGAGGCGTGACTATGACGTACATACCATATTGCGTAATAGAAGCTGCCAAAGCGCATGATGTGGAAGCCGCGAACATGATCCTCCGACATTTTGAGAGCTATATTCTCTACAAAAGCCGGAGTGACTATGAGGATGACTTCGGAAATATCCATTCATGCGTTGACGATGATTTTTACTATCAAGCAAGAAACGCGCTGCTGTCGGCCATCTTCACGTTCCGCTTCCGGGCACCGCCAGATGATTTTATTTAGTGACCAGCCGAATGTGCAAATGATGGCCCCGTCCGGGCAGTTCAGCCAGCCGGGGCCATCTCTAAAAATCGGTCTCAAATTGAGACGACATTCGACACCGCCGCCAAGCGGCGCGGGCGTACCGTTCCGGTGCGTCTGCGCGGACTGGCGACAGTCCCCTTCAACTCGCTTCAAAAGTAGTGAGGCTCTGCACCTTGAAAATTCCATGACCGTCCAAATAGGATATGCTTTCCGGCAAGTATCGCGTCTGCGTGCCAAGGGAAGCAATACGCCGCTGACAGACCAGGGGCAGGAACGGATTTGGAAAGAACGGCACCCTCTATCAAGGCCACGTCCGCACGAGGACGCGGCCTTGCCATTTATAAACAAGGAGTTGCACTTATATGAGCAAAGCAGTTTTTCCCCCTGTGTCCACTGAAAGCGGCCCACAGGCGCAGGAAATTTATGTAGATGGCCACAAGGTCACAATTCAGTACAGCGAGCAGCCAAATCCTGCGGCAGTCCAAGCAATCCGAAATACGTTGATTAACAGCATTTCCACTCGAAAAGTTTGATTTTTTGCGTATTTTGCTGAAATTTAGTATAATAATGGTGTAGATGGCACCTTGAAAAATAAATAGAACTGGCCGCCATATA
>QAKM01000009.1 GCA_003343805.1 Bacillota bacterium
CATCCTTGGTAAGGATGAGGTCCCCAGTTCGAATCTGGGTAGCAGCTCCAACTTTTAAGCACTCAAACTAAACGGTTTGGGTGCTTTTCTTTTATTTTGAAAACTTTTTTGTGGCATTCTGATTTTTGCCGAAAACGGGACAATAGGGAAAACCCATACAAAAACCCATACGACCCATAAATTTTGCCGGACAGGTCTATCCCTGCCCGGCTTTTTTTATTGCCTCCTGGACGATTTGTGAGGCACGGCGGCGGCTCTCATTATCGGCGTGGGTGTACATTCTCAACGTGACGCCCTTGTCACTGTGCCCCAGGACCTCGCTCACAGAGGCCACGTCCGCCCCGGCGGTGATCGCAAGGGAGGCGAAGGTGTGGCGGAGCTTGTGGGGGTGGAATCTCTGGATGTTGTTCCGCTTTGCGAATTGCCGGAAATAATGGGTTGGACTGGTTGGGTGCATTGGCTCTGGACTCCCGTCTTGGGTGAAAACAAAGGGACTGACGGCCTTCTCCGCCTGTTGGCTTCGGAGCTGGCGGAGTAGGTTCAGGGTTTCGTCTCCCAGGTACACAGTGCGGCTCCGGCCATTCTTGGGCTTGTCCAGATAAACACCCTTTGAAGGGGTGTAGCACAAGTTCTGGCGGATCAGGGCGGTTCCTGCCTTCATGTCAATGTCTTTCCATTGCAGGGCGCAGGCTTCGCCGCGCCTGATGCCAGTATCAACCAGCAGGCGAACGAAACACCGCCACTTTAACGGCTCACCATCCAGGGCGGCAAGAATAGCTTGCATTTCCTGGGAGGTGTATGCCTCGGCTTCTGTCGGTTTGGTTTCGTCTTTCCTGGGCTTTGGCCGCTGCACCTTGTCCATCGGGCTGCGGTCTATCATGTCAGAGAGATAGGCCATTTTGAATAGACTGTTCAGGATCGTGTATACCTTGACCACTGTAGAGTTTGCTTTTTTCTGCTTCTGCATATCCACCAGCAGGGCGGTGAGCTGGGCGCTGGTGATCTCCGGGAGTTTCGTGTCTCCCAGTGCTGGAAGTATCCATTTATCCAAGTTCCCCTGGTAGCTGCTTCTGGTCGTTTCCGTGCTTGTGACCGTGATAGTGGGCATAAAGACCCGCTCCGCGTATTGGCGCAAGGTTAGAATTTTGGCGGCTTCTGCGGCTTCCTGGGCCTCTTGCTGGCGCTTCTCTGCCCGGCTGATAACCTCACCGGCTTGGGCCTCACGCTCAAACTCTGCGGCCACTTTGGAAAGCTCCCGGTCGATAGCCTTTTGGCTCCAGCCCTCTGGAGGATACCAGCGCCGGGTGAGATAGGTTTTATCACGACCACGGCTGACGCGGATTTCATAGAAGATCGCCCCGGCCTTAGTCGTCTTTTTTCTGGTTGAGGGCATTGTTCTTCCCCTCCTTTGCCCGTGCAATTATTTCTTTTGTAGAAAAGTCTGGTGGTTCAATCCAGTCGTTTAAAACGTCAAATAGGGCCTCTGATAGTAAAAACCGCTTTATTCTGACGTTTTTTCTTTCCTCATAAATGCCTGACAAAGTGTTTCCCCATTTGTGGGCACGATCCACAGCTCCAATATAATCAGAGATAGCAAAGGCAAAAGAGCTAAACTGAGGAGACTTCGCAAGCATACTTAGGTACATTCCAGAAACTCCCGCATGATCTCTTTTATCTTCTGCGAGTTGTTGGGCGGCTTCGTCTGCAATGCCCATATCAGCCGCGGTGAGTTCCCCCGTGCTTCGCTGTTCGTAGTTAGAAAGTCCTACCAGATAGTCGGAGGATACGCCAAAAAACTTTGCGATAGAAACCAGCTTGTCGACATTTGGCTGTGCTGTACCGTCTGCATATTGAGATACAGCTTGTCTTGAGATGCCGAGCTCCTTTGATACTGCTGTAATAGTAGTACCTCGATCGTCTATTAGTTTTCGGAGCCTAGTGGGGAAAGCGTCGTTATATTTTTCTTGCACTCCCATAGATAACACCACCTGGAATGTAATGTATTCTTGCGATTGAAATTTGTCGCAAGAAAATATTGCATTTACGTTTTTCTTGCTTTATAATAATACTAGCAAGGAAACCTGCAACTGTCAAGAAAGAATAAGGTAAGGGAGGCGACAAAAAATTGAACGAACAGGCGAGAGCGGCCCAGCGGGCGTATATGCGCGAGTGGCGGCGGAAGAACAAGGACAAGGTGAGCGCAAGCAACCGCCGGTACTGGGAGAAGCGAGCAGAGAGAATGGCTGCAAAGAAAGGAGAGAGCCACAATGACACCATTTCAGAAAATTGCAGAGGCCAGTAAGACCACCGGCCTGTCGCAGTATTTTTTGCGGCAGGGATGTCGGGATGGGAGCATTCCGCACATTCGATCCGGCCGCACCTTTTTAATCAACGTCCCGGCCCTGCTGAAAAAACTGGGGGCGGATCAATGAGAGGACATAAGAAAACCCGCCCAACCGGTGGCACGGTGGAGCGGGAGATATTGGAAATCACGAGGCGGCGACTTCCATTAGCTTGTATTTTTACTATACCACAGGCCGCCTCAAATTGCAAGCAGAAATGAGGTGACAAAAATTGGAAGACTCGCTTGACTTTTTGTTGAGAAATGGAATGCCTCTTGAGGAAGTACACCGGCTCATGGATCATGATGGTCTCACCTTAGACCAGATCGCCGAGGGCGCACGGCGTGTCCTGGAGCGCGGCGAAGGTCTGACAGGGAGCACTTCTTTACCTTTTTCCCCTTTTTTCCTCCAGTGGGAAGATCCAATTCCGTTTGATGAGGTAGAGACGCCGCCCTTCCCTGTTGACTGCCTTCCGGCTCCAGCAGCGGCATTTGTGGACGAACTTTCAGAGAGTACGCAGACCCCGCCGGAAATGTCAGCTGCAATGGTACTGGGTGTTCTGGCTATTGCCTTTCAAGGGAGATATACCGTCAGAGTAACACCAGACTGGTCGGAAACGCTCTCCTTGTATTTGGTTTCTGTGGCGGCTCCTGGGGAACGGAAAAGTGCGGTTGTATCAGCCGTTACGAAGCCGGTATTTGCCTGGGAGGCAAAACAAAGAGATGTTGAAGCCGTGGAGATCATGCAGAACAAAGCAGAACGGGACTTGCTGGAGAAGCGGCTCGAGGTAGTCAAGAAGGTAGCGGCCAGCGCCAAGAGCCGGGAACAAATGGAAGACGCTCGTGCCGATATGCTGGAGTTGTCCGCGCAACTGGCAGAATTCAAAGACCTTCACGCCACCCGGCTTATTGTTGACGACACAACGCCCGAGAAGTTGGTGGACCTGATGAACGAGCAGGGCGGAAAGATCGCAATTATCAGCAGTGAGGGCGGCGTATTTGATGCGATGACGGGCCGGTACGACAGGGCAAACAATTTTGATGTGTACCTAAAGGCGCACTGTGGGGACTTTATCTCCATTGACCGGATCGGGCGCAAATCAAACCATGTTGAGTCACCACGTTTAACAATGGCTTTAGCGGTGCAGCCCGACGTGATTCAAGGGTTGATGGGAAATGCAACTTTGCGAGGCCGTGGCCTTTGCGGTCGCTTTCTCTATGCGGTTTGCCGCTCAAAAGTAGGCCGTCGAAAAGTTTCTCCTCCGCCCATGACCGCTGATACAAAAAGAAAGTATTCTGATTTTGTGATTTCGGTTTTGTCGGGGCAGGGCCACGGTGAGGTGATCCTTTCAAATGAGGCAAACCGTCTTAGAGAGGAGTATCAAAGCTGTATTGAGGTCCGCCTTGGGAGCGAGTGGGAAAACATGAGGGACTGGGGGAACAAGCTCACCGGCGCAATGGTCCGCATAGCCGCCCTTCTTCACCTGTCAAGTTTCCCGGACGATGAGCCAATAAATGCCGAGGTCATGACGGCAGCAATTAAGATCGCGGAATTTTTCGGTGTGCACGCTCGGGCCGCTTATCAAGTTATGGGGGCGAATGCGGAATTGGACAGCGCAAAATATATCTGGGATCGGATTGACAACGCAGACAAGGCCGTGTACAGCAAAAGCGAGATCGTCAAACTGTGCAAGGGGCGCTTCAGGAAGGTGGACGACATGGGGCCCGCCCTCCAGATGCTGGTTGACATGGGATACCTGCGGGAGGCGGAGCAGGAGACCGGGGGCAGGCCCAAAACCATGTATATCGTTAATCCCCGAGGAAAAAAGGAAAAAAAGGGTGAAAAGCCAGGGCTTTCGATTGGGGGGCTGTCAGCGTGAAGCGGTTAGATTTTTCCGAGCTGGAGTGGGTCAAAATCGACCCCTCCACGCTGGGCCCCATGTTTGTTACAGGCGTGGAGACTACAGGAGTCCCCGGACTGTGCAACGCTGTGGTGCTGCATACCGCAACCGCTGTTTTCTCCATCGAGGCGGGCAACCCAGGCCTGGAGGTCTACCGGGCGGAGAGGAAGGAGGTGAAACCTTGATTAGAAGAGTCGATTTTTCAAGAACTGGTGACCCCATAAAGGTGATTGATACCACTATGGAGTATTTCAACTCCACGCCGATGGAGGCGGAAATGCAGGATTTAGCAGCTGATGTGTTGGCAACTATCAAGCTGGCCGACCCGATGCGGCCCAGTGGTATGGATGCGGTAAAATTGGGTTGGATGTTGTCCGAACGGGCAAAAGGGAACCACCCCAAGAATGTATCACATGATACAATCTAAGAGCGGCCCCGTGGCGGAGTGTGGACTTGTCAACCACATTCTACCACGGGGAGGACGGCTTGACAATGACCAACGAAGAACTAGCACAGCAAATCCAGCAGGGAGAGCGGGACCTGATTCTCCCGCTGTGGGAACAGGTACGACGGTTTGCCCGTGACCGGGCTTTTCGGTGGCACAGAGCCACGGGAGGCCGGGGCGGCGTCACTCTGGACGACCTGGAGCAAGAAGCCTTTATTGCCCTCCTGGAGGCGCTGGAGGGGTGGGACGAAAAGGCCGGGAAGTTCCTCACCTGGTATGATCTGCGGCTCAAATCGGCGTTTACAGCGGCCACGGCACAGAGGACGCAAAGAGACCGGCTTGACCCACTTGAAAGCGCTTTATCATTGGATACGCCTCTTTTGGATGGTGAGGACGACCTCTTTACTTTGGCAGATGTGGTGGCCGACCCACGGGCAGAACAAGACATGGAGAACCTGGAGGAAATCGAGCGTCAAGAGAGTGTCCGGCGAGTGGTCAACAGTCTCCAGACCGAACAACGGCAGGTGATCCTGCTGCGATACTACCATGACATGACCCGAGAACAGACGGCCCAGCGGCTCCACCTGACCAAAGCTAGGGCGGCAACGATTGAGGCAAAGGCGCTCCGGCTCCTGCGGCACCCGGTCAATAGTCGTGTGTTGCTCCAGTATAGGCAATAAAAAGCCGCCCCCCAGCAGAAAGGACTGACGGCCGGGGGGCGGCAAAAGGCAGGAACAAACTTTGGAAGTAATTATATTATACACGAAAGGCAGTGAAAATGCAACTATGAGACAGAGTTTTACCAGAATGTGCTATGGTGAGCGGTTCCCTCTAAGAGTGGCAGACGCGAAGCCCCAGCCGGTGAAGAAGCCCGGCGACGACATCGGCGCGAAGCTGGAGCGCATTCTCTCCATGATGGAGCAAATGTTAGCTGGCGTGAACAAGAAGCAGACCGACGAAAAGCAGGAGCGCTTCAACCGTGCGTGTGCCGAGGCTGAGCAGGGATACAGTGACCGAAACCCACACATCCGGCGGGACGAGACCCGGCTTTCCATTCCGGTGGAAAATCAGGAGGTCCCCACGCGCAAGGTAAAAGACACGGCTATCCGCTCCAACTATGATCGGATGTGCGCAGAGGCGGCGGCAGCTTATGCGGCCCGCAACCCGCACAAGAGGGGGTGATCGTGTGGCAGATCGGCTCGAAATGGCCCGGTATTACCACCGGTACCAGGAGGCGGCTGTAAAATGCAGCCGCGCAAAGCAGGACCTGGACAAGATCGAAAAGCAGCTCCAGAACATGCCGGACCCGGACACCCTGAACGACCTTCTTGCAAAGAAGGAGGCGGCTCAGGCGCGGTATGATGAACTCAAAGAGGCGCTGGCTGACGCTGAAAGCCTTGCTATGACCGGCCAGCCCCGGCAGACGATGAAGGCCGCCCAGGAGGTACAATGGTTCACTCCCTGGGGGCACAAGATCAGCAAGTAAACCATTACAAAATCGCATTCTTTTTAGGCATAAAACAGAGGTTTTTCATGTATTATCGGAATAATGCAGGCGGCTGGAACAAGACGCACGACCAGGTGGAGAAAACCCCACGGATAGACAGCTTTGAAACGCCCCCCCTGCATGGAACGGGCTGTCTCTGGTGTGGGCAAGGGCTAATTCAGGCCCACAAGGTTGATGAGCGCGGCGTGCTCCTGCATTTGAAAGGCGGGGATCAGCGGGTATTTCTGTCCTATTCGCCCAACGGGTTCGGCGGCAAGCAGGCGTTCTTTCTCTGCCCTGAATGCGGGGGCCGTGTCCGGTTCCTGTATCTGGCCGGGCAGGGTGTTCTGTGTCGCAAGTGCGCCCGCCTGAACTACAAGAGCCAGCAGGGGACAAAGGGAAGCATGGTGGACTACCACAAGGGCATGGATTATGTACGGAAACGCCTTGCCCCGCCGCTGCATCCGATAGACGGCTTCTCTTTCTGCGACTGGATACCAGACCGCCCACGATATATGCACAGGGCAACATACCGGAAGCACCTAAACCGGTTCCTGCGATACCGACAGCGCCACGAGGCCCGGACCCTGGCCGACCTCTTGCGGATCATCGGACCAAAGGGGCGGGCGGAGATTGCCGAACTTATGCGGGAGTAATAAAGAGGGGGAGCTACCCAGCCGGGCGGCTCCCCCTTCTTATTTACCCTCTGTTTGCCCCTCAGAAGCCCCAGGAGCGGCGTTGTCCCGCTCCATAGTTTCCTCTATGGCCCGGTTGATAAAGCCGTTCACGGACTCGCTGTGGGCCTCTGCGTGGGCTTGTACAGCGTTCCGTTTCTCCTGTGTCATCCTCAACTCTACACGCGCAAACTTCTCCATATATGCTTTCTGTGCTCTTTTTTGTGCCTCTGTTTTTTCCGGCATGATCTCACCTCCTGTGAGGGGGTAACATAACGTGATACCCTTTTCATTATAGCTCTATTATAGCACATCCTGCAATCTACCGGTAGATACAAAATACACAAATCTATCGGTAGATATTTGGTTATTATCCCGTCTTGTTATCTACCGGTAGATATAGTATAATTCATAGTGTCAAGGGGGAACACCCCAGGATCAAGCGAAGGTCGGGGAACCGATATGAACGACAACGTAAGAGCCAGAGAGGACACAAGAGACACAGTGAAGGCAAGGAACTCTTAGAGCCGCTGGCCGCTTGATTCCAATACAAAGGAGGTCAACACAATGAGCACCAACGAATTGAACACCACAGCGAAGGAACTTCTCTCCATTCGCTCCATGATCGCGGAGCTGGAGGCAGAGGCGGAGGCCCTCACGGACAAGCTCAAGGCCGCTATGGTGGAGCAGGGCACCGAAGTCCTCCAGGGAGACGGGTGGAAATTCACCTGGAAGAACGTAGTTTCCAGCCGTTTCGATTCCCAGAAGTTCAAAGCCGACCACGCCGACCTGTACAGTCAGTACAGCAAGCAGACGACAACCACCCCCTTCTGCGTGGGAGCATGAAGAAAGCCCCCATATCCGAACCGACGACCAATCAGCGGATATGAGAGCCTAGACGAACCACAAGGGGCCCGGTGACTTGATTATAGCCGGGTCCCTCCCAAAAATCAAGGAGGAAACCATCACCCATGAAAGAAGAAATGCTGGAAACTCGCCTCAATTTAACCAAGATGCTTTTAGCACTGTCGGACGATGCCCTGGAATATGTAATGCGGCCTATCGTTTATGCCTACTACTACTCAGACGGCAGGGACCCGGACCGGCTGACAGACGACGACGTGAAGCGGCTGGGCCTCATCGGAGCCGCCGCTCACGGTGGGGAGGGCCTTGTCTCTCGTCTGGACCAAGTACGGCGGGCTTATGAAAGCGTGCTTGCTGAAAAGGGGGTATCTGCATGAATAAACCAAACATTCAAAAGCTGTGCGACTACATCAACCAGCAGGAGGACCCGGAGTGGTTCATGCAGGTGCTGTTTGCCCTGGTAGGACCTAAGAAGGAGGCAGAGAAAAAGTGAGCGTGTCCATCGTCTACGGCTGGCCGGAGGAAAGCAGCGTTTCTCTGGACCTGGAGACAAACCAGTGTACTATTCGCGTTTCTGCTGATGATCCTGATCCCGGCGGCGTAGTCCAGCGGGCTATGGAGGAAGTCAGGAGACGGGGGTGGGATTAAACCCAGGAGCGGGACTTGCTTTTTGGTGGGTGCCGCTCCTGTTTTTGTGTCCGGTTTATGAGGGATGAGGTCGGAGCAAACGTCCAAGAGCAGAAACCCATACAAAACCCATACCGCCACCAAAAAACAAGCAAAAATAGTTATCGACAAGTTGCACTAAGATACAGCAAGGAAAGTCTGTTATCCGTTGGCGCTCAAAGGGCAAAATTAACAAGTGACAATAAGCCACAACAAGAAAAGGCAACCTTTGAAGAATTGGTAAGGATGAGGTCCCCAGTTCGAATCTGGGTAGCAGCTCCAAAAATCCCCGAAAACT
>QAKM01000090.1 GCA_003343805.1 Bacillota bacterium
TTAAAGCTCGATAAAACGTGGAAGTGCCGCACCCTTTCGGGCGGACAAAAACAACGGCTCATCACGGCAAGCACGCTTGCAATGGGGCAGCAGATCATCATTTTAGACGAGCCGCTCGCCAATCTCGACAAGGACGGCGCGGCAATGCTGATGGGAACATTACGTTCGCTCGCACAGGCGGGGTATTGCGTCGTCGTCATCGAACACCGCCTCGATATGGTGTTGCCGTTCATCGATACCGTGTGGCATATCGGCGATAAAACGGTCAAGAGAATCGAGGATAAGGCGGCGTATTTGCAGGCGCAGACGGCGAAGATCGGCGATCGCTGTAAGCCCTTTGAAGGCAGCGCGCCGCTGTTTACACTCAAAAACGTAAAATTTTCCGTCAAAGACAGGGAAATTCTCAAAGATATATCGCTTGAGATCCCGAAGGGCAGCAGAACGGTGTTCCTCGGTGAAAACGGCTGCGGAAAGACCACTCTGATGCGGCTCATTGCAAAGCTGTATAAGCCCACGAGCGGAAGCATCACGCAATATATCGACGAAAGGTTTAAACAAAAACCGCACGGCAGCCGTGCTTGGTACAAAAAGGTGGGCGTCGTCTATCAGAATCCCGACTACCAGCTCTTTATGCCGACAGTGGAAAAGGAGCTCAATTTCGGCGCGGTCTCGCCCGAATACGCCGAGCATATCGCCGAAGTTTTCGGGATCAAACATCTTTGGCGCCGCCATCCGCAGTCGCTCTCCGAAGGACAGAAGCGCCGCGTTTCCATTGCCGCGGTCGTCGCCTGTCAGCCCGAAGTTCTACTTTTGGACGAACCGACGGTGGGGCAGGACTACGACGGCCTCTGCCAGATGGTGGAGATCCTCAATCAACTCCACGAACAGACAGGCAACACGATGATCACCATCACCCACGATGTGCGCTGTGCCGAAGCGCTCTGCGATAAGGCATATCTCATCGCAGACGGCGTCGTCCAAAAGCGCGGCGGGAAAGAGCTCGTGCGAGAATATTTTTCCTTGCAACCCGAACTTTGCTCTCTGTCTTGACAATCTGCCTCAGCCGAGATACAATAGAGGAGACAAAACAAGGGGGCATATCCTTATGCATGATCGAGTCCTGCTTGCAAAGGGCGGGCAAGAAGTCGACGTCTATTTGCAAAAAAAGGCGCCTTCTGCCGTTCGAATTGCCGCACAAAGTTTCTGCCGCGATCTTGAAAGGATTTGCGGGTGAAGCGCATTCCTCACGCAAGAACTTCAAAACGCGCGTATCCTCATCGGGATGATCGGGGAAGATGCGGCCATCGACGCGCTTGCAGGCGAGACGCTGTCCCTTCTGAAAGATGAACACGGAAAGCCGCGCTGGGAAAGCTATCTTCAGAAATTGCTCCCCGACGGACGTTTGCTCATCCTGGGGAATGGCAGAAGAGGAACGATCTACGGCATCTACGATCTCTCGCGGAAGTTCGGCGTCTCTCCCTGATATTACTTTGCCGATGTCCCCGTCCGTCAAAGGGAAGAGATCTCTCTTCCCGCCGACTATGAGAACGCGGATTGGTCGAGCGTGCAGTACCGCGGGATCTTCCTCAACGATGAGGAGGAGCTCAATGCCTGGGCAAAGCTGCATACAACAGACGGCACCATCGGTCCTGCGACCTACCGCTCTGTCTTTGAGCTCATCCTGCGCCTCAAGGGCAACTACATCTGGCCTGCGATGCACGTTAATGCCTTCAATGCCGATCCGGAAAACGGGCGGCTTGCCGATGAGATGGGCATCGTCGTCGGCACATCGCACTGCGATATGCTGCTTCGGAGCAATCAGCACGAATTTGATCCGTGGGTGGAGAAGAAGGGTTATACGGGCCTTTTGTACGACTATTCCCTCGAAGAGAACCGCCTCAAACTGCAGGAATATTGGCGGGAGAGCGTCGAACAAAACGCTGCTTATGAGGTGAGTTTTACGCTCGGGATGCGCGGCATCCACGATTCCGGCTTCCGTACCCGTGCGATCGACGAGAATGCGAGCCTTTCCGAAGAGCAAAAGCTCGAAGCCCGCGTGCGCCTTCTCGAAAAAGTCATCACCGATCAGCGCGAGATCATCCGATCCGTCCTGCATCACGAACGGCCCGATGAAGCCCTGCAGGTCTTTATCACCTATAAAGAGGTGCTTCCTCTCTATGATGCAGGGCTCGTCCTCCCGGAGGACATCACCGTCATGTGGACGAACGACAACTTCGGCCATATCCGCCGCTATCCGAGCAAACAGGAACAGATGCGAAAGGGGGGGACACGCGCTCTATTTCCATTCCTCCTATTGGGCGCCCGCTCCCTTGAGCTATCTCTTCATCAACAGCATACCGCTCGCTCAGACGGGCTGCGAGCTGCGGAAAGCCTATGAAAACGGCATCCGAAAGATCTGGGTGGACAATGTGGGCGCTTTGAAGCCGCTCGAACAGGATATGGAGTACTTTCTCGCCTTTGGCTGGGATGCCGCCCGCCCGGAAGCGCTTGTCCATCACATCCATGAATATCTTGTCCACTGGTTCAACGAACAGTTTTCGGGCAATTTCGGCGAAGAATGCGCGCGCATCTATGAGGCGTATGCGCAGATCACCAACGTCTGCAAAGTGGAACATCTCTATCGCGACGCCTTTTCGCAGACGGCCTACGGCGATGAGGCGGGCCGCAGGGTCAATCGCCTCAGGGAACTGTATTCCCGCGTCTGCCGCGTGCACGATGCGCTTCCCGCAGACGAGCGCAATGCCTTCTTCGAGCTGCTTGGCATGAAGGTCTCGGCGTCTTACTTTATCAACGCGGCGTTTTACTATGCCGACCGCAGCAGGCTGAGTTACCGTCAGGGCAAGATGCAGTGCGCCGATGAATACCTTCATCTCTCCCGCCTTCTGATGGGCTGCAAGCGGCAGATGCTGGACTTTTACAACCGTCGCATGGCAGGGGGAAAGTGGAAGGGCATTCTGACGCCCGAGGCTTTCCCGCCGCCCGTATCCTGCATCTATACGGACGCAAAGCCCGCCCTTTCGATCGGCGAAACGGCAATGGGCATCATCCTCTGGAACGAAGAAGAGGAGAACCCGTCTCCCCGCCTCACGTTTGACGAGAAGGGCGTTCAGACGAAATGGCTGGAGATCTTCAACCGCGGCTGCGGCAGGTTTTCCTTTGCCATTGAAAACGGCTGTCCCTTCCTTGACGTCTCCGAACTGCAGGGCGAAGTACAGACGGAAAAACGCATTTTGCTCACGCTCCGCGCAACGCCGCAGGAGGGGAGCCTTGTCGTCCGTTCCGACCGCGGAGAGGAGATCCGCATTGCAGTTTCTGCCGCCCCCGATGCTTTTTACAGCTTTTCTGCCTCCGAAATGCGTCCCGAGCCTGCAGATGGCTTCCGCGCCGTGGAATATCTCGACCGGATGCAGGGCGCCTGCATGGAAGCAACGAAGAGCGGTGCGGGCCTTGTCATTCCGTTCTTTCAACCCTATGCGGGAGACTGCACGGTAGAGGTGACGCGCTATCTCACGCTCGATTCGACGGGCCGCGTCCGCCTCCGCGTCATCCTGGACGGCGAAATGCAGGAGACGGAAAGTCTTGCGGCGGACGAATGGCGCCCCGGTTGGTTCGATGCCGTAAGAAACAACGGAGAAAAGCTGCACTGTAAATTTCACGATCTCACAAAGGGGGAGCACACGCTCCGTCTGGAGGCGCCCGACCGCTATCTCACGCTCGGCCGTATAACGCTGTGTTTCGGAGACACGCCCATCCGTCGCAGCCATCTCGGACCCGAGCCCTTCGGCAGTCTTGAAGATGAACGCATTTCGTCCGTTGACGAAACAAGTCTCCGGGAAGATACGCTTCGCCGCTTCGGGATCGCTTGGGAGGATGTACCGCCCCTCAAGCTCACCTATGCCGGGCATGAATATTGGAATTATGACCGTCTGTATCTTCCCAACGAAGAGCGGGAACAGGCGTTTGCGCCGCCCCGCTATGTCTTTGAACGGGGCGGAAAGAAACAGCTCCTCCCGCTCTTTCAGGGCGGCATCTTTGTCGAGGAAGAGGGGAAGCTCTGCCTGGAGGCAGAGCATGCCCTCGCAGAGAGCCCGTTTGCCTGGCGCACCCCGGATGGAGACGGCCGCATCTGGGAGCATCTTTCCGCCGAAACGGATGGGGGCACGGGGCTTTCCATGATGGTAGAGGAGCCGTATCTCTATTGGGAAAAGGACGGCCCTGCACTTCATTTCCGTGGCCTCTTCACGGGAGGGAAGTACTACGTCTGGCTCCTGATGCGCTTCGACGATCCTTCCAACGATGCCTGCATGGTGGGGATCGACGGGAAGTACCAGCCGCGTTCAGAGCAGTACGGCAGGGGCGGGTTCTTCACCTACAGTTCTCAGTTCCTTTGGGTCTGGACGCTCTTATCCGAAGTGGAGATCGCCGCAGGAGAGCACGTCTTTTCGCTCGCTGCCGTCAAATCGGGTCTCCGCATCGACCGCATCTACCTCACAAAGGGCAGAGAACTTCCGCCCGACGATGCGCACTTTCTCCCTTCGCCCCGCCATGCAAAGTAGCTGAACAAATCATATTTCCCTCTTGACAATGCGTCTTAGCTCTGTTATAATGCAGAAAAAGGGCTGATCTGCCCGCAATAAGGAGAGAAATCATGAAAAGAGCAAAGGATTTTCGCAATGCTGCCTGGAAGGACATGAAGGGCTCGTGGGGGACGCTGGCGCTGATCTACTTCCTCTACACGATCATTTTGGGCGCTTTGGCTGCCGTCAACGGCCTGAATGCGCTGCGCATCGTCTTTTTATCCGTTCTTTCGATCGCGGCGTCCGTTGCGGTATTGCTGCTTTCGGGGCCTTTCAATCTCGGAATACACATCTCCGCGCTCGACGTCTCCCGCAAACAGCCGGTGAGTGTCGGCAGTCTCTTTGAGGGGTTCAGATCCTTCGGCGACTCGCTTGCGCTGTATATTCTCAACGGCATCTTCATATTCCTGTGGTCACTGCTCCTCATCATCCCCGGCATCATCAAGACGTATTCCTACTCGATGGGCTTTTTCATCCTTGCAGACCGTCCCGACCTCTCGGGCAACCAGGCGCGCAAGCGCTCCATGTATCTGATGAAGGGGCATAAGTGGCAGCTCTTCTGCCTCGATTTCTCCTTTATCGGCTGGTATCTGTTGAGCCTGCTTACGCTCGGCATCCTTGCGTTCTGGGTATATCCCTATCACATGACGGCCCGCGCCGAGTTTTACAACGAGCTGCTCGTGGAAGAAAACGCGCTTGCGCAGAGATCGTAAAAAGACCGCAAGATAAGAAAATGCGCCCCTTCGCCCAAGGACGAGGGGGCGTTTTCCACGGGAAATCGGGCTGAAATCTGCAAAAAACAGGGGTAAAAAAATTTTTCGGAAAAAATGTATTTTTCCTGTAAAAACGTTTGACTTCTCCCGCGAGATTTGCTAATATATACGAGCGTTAAGCGATGCGGGTGTAGTTCAGTGGTAGAATCCCAGCCTTCCAAGCTGGTCGCGTGGGTTCAATTCCCATCACCCGCTCCAAGTGCTATTAGCCGAAAAGCGTACGATAAGAGATCGCTTGCAGGATATGCGCCTGTAGCTCAGGTGGATAGAGCAACGGCCTTCTAAGCCGTGTGTCAGGAGTTCGAATCTCTTCAGGCGCACCAAATTATATGGCGGGTGTAGCTCAGTTGGTTAGAGCGCCAGATTGTGGCCCTGGAGGTCGTGAGTTCGATTCTCGTCGCCCGCCCCACTTTAATGGGGTGTAGCCAAGAGGTTAAGGCACCGGATTTTGATTCCGGCATTACGTTGGTTCAAATCCAGCCACCCCAGCCACTCGGCCCATTAGCTCAGTTGGCAGAGCACTTGACTTTTAATCAAGGTGTCCCGAGTTCGAATCTCGGATGG
>QAKM01000064.1 GCA_003343805.1 Bacillota bacterium
CTGATGCAGGACGCTTTTGTGATGCAAAAGGAGTTCTGGTTTAAGCGGGACGGCGCCTGGTCGCTCCAAACCAAACCCATGACAAGGAATATTTCTTCGTCGCCACGCACGATGCCGCCGCGCTCGACAGGGCTTTGGCCCAGTTGAGTTTTGGCTGTCGCATCGCCGGCAGTAGGGAGCGGGCGTACATGCCCATGCCGGACGATGCGCAGGATTGGTACCGCAGCGTGCTGGACGAAGACGGCGTGGTGCGCAACAGCGTTGCGCGCATCGAAGACGGCGTGCTGCACATAGAACAGGGCCCACTTGTGGGGCAAGAGGCTCGCGTGCACAAGATCGACCGTCGCAAGCGCTGGTGCCTGGTGGACGTTGGCGAAGGCGATTCCGCATTTAGGGAGCTGCTTGCGCTGGACGTGCCTAGCAAAACGTAGGGGAGCCGTTGCACCGGCAATTTATTTGGTTTTTGGATCCGTGGATGGCGGGGTTTCTGGGGACAGGAACGTAGGTTTTATTATGACTGCAAAAGAAGTAACAGAGAACAATACGCCCGTGGGGGCGACGCTCATTGCTCATGTCATGGACCGGCGCGAGGGCGTCGGCTGCTGCCCCGAGGAGGCCTCGAGGGCCTGCGCGGACACCGTGGGGACGCATGCCACGTTTGAGAGGGGGCAATTCGTCGCCCCGCCGAGGGATAACAGTATTCTCGCGCCGAGGCGGGGTGGGCTACTCTACCGCGCCGTGAAGCGCGCCTTCGACGTCGCCTTCTCGGTGGCCGTTGTGGCGGCGGGTCTCGTGCCGGGCGCCCTCCTCTGTGCCGCCATAGCCCTGGACTCCCCGGGCGCCCCCTTCTTCCGCCAGGAGCGCGTGGGTAAGGGCGGCAAGCATATCCGCATCTGGAAGTTCCGGACCATGGTTCCGGACGCGCACGAGCACCCTGAGCGCTACATGACGCGCGAGCAGCTGGAGACCTGGGAGCGCGAGCAGAAGCTCGACGACGACCCGCGTGTGACCCGCATCGGGCGCTTCCTCAGGAAGTACTCCATCGACGAGTTTCCGCAGTTCCTGAACGTGCTCGCGGGCGACCTCTCGGTCATCGGGCCTCGCCCCATAACGGACGAGGAACTGCTCGAGTTCGGGGACGGCCAGGGGGAGTTCCTCTCCTGCAAGCCCGGCATCACCGGCTGGTGGCAGGTCACGGACAGGAACGACGCCACATGGGCCAACGGCGACCGCCAGATGCTCGAGCTTTTCTACGTGCGCCACGCGAGCATCGCACTCGATCTGCGCATCTTCGTGCGGACATTCAAGGCGATGAGCGGGGGGACGGGGAAGTGAGCGCGACCGTATCATATCGCGAGTTCGGTGGGGAGATTCCTCGCACCGTCGCCTTCGTCATCCTCACGTGGAACTCGGAGGGGTACGTGCGAGCCTGCCTCGAGAGCGTGCTCGGGTTGGGCGACATGTGCGCCGCTGCGTACGTCGTAGACAACGGCTCAACCGATGGGACGCTTGACGCCCTCAGCGAGATCGCCGCCGCCGACGGACGCCTGCGCATGCTGCCGCAGGGATGCAACCTCGGCACGACGGTCAGCCGCAACATCGCAATCAGGGAGGCGCTCACCATGAGCCCGCGCCCCGGGTACATATGCGTGCTCGACTCCGACACGGTGGCCAACGAAGCCGCTATAGGCTCGGCCGTCGATGCCCTGGAGTCCGACCCCACTATTGCGGTCGCCGGCCCCACGCTCGTGGGCGGGGATGGCTCTGAGCAGCTCTCGGGGCGCAATCTCCCCACGCTCGGAATTAAGTTCGGCAAGGCGTGCCCCCTCGGGCGCGTGGCCGAACGCGCCGCCGCGGCAGAGGTGCCGGACTCGCCCGTCGTTGGTGGCGTGCAGGACGTGGGCTATCTCCTCTCCGCTTGCTGGGTCACACCGATGTGGGTTTGGGAGCGGGTGGGCCTTCTCGACGAGAAGATCTTCTATGCCCCCGAGGACGTGGACTGGTGTCTCCGCTGCCATGAAGCGGACTACCGCGTCGTGAGGTCACATGGACCCTCAATGACGCATTTATACCAGCGCGTATCGAAGAAAAGGCTCTTGAGCAAGACGAATTGGGAGCACGTGAAGGGCCTCGTTCATTACTTCAGGAAGCACGGGTACTTGCTTCGGGCGCCGGAACTCAGAAATGCTCCCTGTGGGGGTTCGATATCGAAGGACTGTACACGTGGATAAAAAACCCTCTTTAATTTCCGTCATTGTCCCGTTTTATAACCTGCGTGATTGCGTGGGCTATTGCATGGAGAGCCTGCTTGCGCAGGATTATGACGGCGACTATGAGTTCATCCTTATCAATGATGGGTCGACCGACGGCACGGGCGATCTGCTGGATGGCTATGCTCCGAACCCCCGCGTGCACGTTATCCATCAGAAGAATGCTGGGCAATCCTGTGCTCGGAATCGCGGCGTGCTCGAAGCTCATGGAGATTACGTCACATTTGTTGATGGCGACGACGTTGTGTCACCTCACTATCTGAGTCTCCTTGCGAACGCTCTTTCGAATAGCGGTGCAGAGCAAGTCATTGGAAGGCATTTGTTCGTGCCCGGCACTCGCGCCATCCCGGCTCTCGAATGGAGCGATTCTCGCGAGTACGAGCTCCTTGATCGGGAGGTCTTCCTTTCCCATGTCCTCTATGAGGATGTTATAGCCTCGGCGTGGGCCCATTTGGCGCCGAGGAAGACGTATCTTGCTAATCCGTTTGCATCGGGTAGGTACTACGAGGATGACATGGCGTTTGGTACGCAGGTCCTATCGGCGGCGTCATTCGCGCTGTTGAAGGAGCCGATATACGGATACATGAGGCGTGCCGGGTCTACTGTTAGGCCAGCTAATACGTCCCTTAAGCAATTGCATGACTTCAGTGCCGCCATCCAGGCGATCGAGGATGTGGCGAAGCCTTTTCTTCCGGCCTGCGCTTCCGGGCTTACCTACCACAAGGCGCTTGAGCTCACGCGGCTCTTTCGAATCGCCGGCAATTGCAATGAGGGGGAAGAAGAGCCCAGGTCTTGCCAGATCGAGGCACTGTCCTACGTGCGCAGGAACCTTATGGGCCTTTTGGTGGATCCCGGCGTTCGCCGGGGTGACAAGGCTCGCTTCCTTGCAATTGCCGGCGCACCTTGGTTGTACACCCGGCTAATCGAGGCTCACGAGCGGAGGGAGATGAGACGTGCAACGCCCCATCTCTAGCACTTGGGGTTCCCGTCGTTCTTGTCGAACCCGCCTATGCCATCACATGACGAAAACCGAGGTGAGTTTAGTTTGGTAAGCACTGAGCCCATAAAAGTACTCAATGTTGTTCCCTCCCTGTCCGCCGATGCGGGGGTCACGTCGTTCGTGCGAAACATGTTCCACCATCGCGACGAGAGCCGCGTCGTTTACGACTATCTGCACCATGACGTTGTTAACGGCGAGCCACGGCACCCCCTCAATTTCGATGATGAATTCAGGAATGAGGGCGCGCGGGTCTTCACAGTCACGCAGGCGAGCGTCGACCTCCCAGCCTTCGTCAGGGAGACCAGGGAGTTCTTTTGCGAACACGGTTCCGAATACGACGTCGTGCACTGCCACATGCCCAACTCTGCGTTCTGGACGCTTCGTTACGCGGCCGAGGCCGGGGTTGCCCATCGCGTGCTACACAGTCATCTCAACAGCAGCTCGGATAGGTTCAGCCATCGTGTGCGCAATGCGCCGCTCATCTGGGTCGGGCGGCGCTGGGCGACCGACAGGGTCGCGTGCTCCGAAGATGCCGGCCGCTACCTCTTCGGTGGGAAGGACTTCCTGACGTTGAGAAACGGCATCGACATAGAGCGCTTCGCTTTCGACCCTGAGGTTCGAGCGGCCTGCAGGGCGGAACTCGGAATAGGTCCCGAGGAGCCCGTGGTGGGATGCGTGGGCCGGATTTCCTTGCAGAAGAACTTCTCCTTCGCGGTCAGGGCTTTTGGTGAGTATGTAGCTGCTCATGGCCCTGCCAGGCTTGTCATCATCGGGGAGAGCAACAGCGCCGATGAACGCTGGGAACTCCAGGAGCTCGTCGACGAAATAGGTCTGGAAAACTCCGTGATGCTGCTTGGCTTGAGGAGTGACGCCCAACGTTTCTACTCGCTCTTTGATGTCTTCTTTATGCCGTCGCTTTATGAGGGGCTGCCGATTTCGGCGGTGGAGGCACAGGCGGCGGGGCTGCCGTGCGTGTACTCGACCGGCGTGCCCGCCGAGACGGATATCGCGGGCTCGGGGTCGTTCACGGCCCTCGACGCCCCCATCGAGGCGTGGGTCGCAGCGCTCTCCGCCGCGCTCTCCGGCGGCAGGTATCTGGGGGCCCCGGCCCGCCTGGAGGCTGCCGGATACTCGGCTGAGGCCAACGCGGAACGTTTAATGGAGTTTTATGAGGGACTCGTGGAGAAATGATCTACGCGCAAACTACCTTAGATTCGATGAATAAGGCAGGGGTTTCCTAGGCATGTTCGTCTATCTCTTCATTCTATCGATGATTCTTCTACTGGGCTTTATTATGATGGGCCCCGGGGCATCATCTTCCAATAAGAAGACCTACGTCATCATCGTGGCGCTTTTGCTTTTCGCGGTGGCTGCCGTAAGGAGTTATACGGTTGGCGTTGACACTCAGCAGTTTTGCGAGGCTTACGTTAGAATAGGCCGCGAGGGCATCGCTGCATTCGATCTTGAGCGTTATGAGTACCTATTCACCGCTCTCTGCCTGTTGCTTAACAAGATATCCAGCAACTACCAGCTCCTTATCGTCATTTCAAGTGCATTGTGCATATTTCCCGTTGCCTATCTCATCTATGAGTGCTCCGAGGACGTGATGCTGAGCTTCTTTCTCTATGTAACGTTGAACATGTACTTCAGTTCGATGAACACCATGAGGCAGTCAATAGCCATCGGTGCCCTTGCTATCGGACTTGTATGGCTCATGCGGGGAAAGACCTGGCCCTTCGTCGCTTCCGTTTTGGTGGCGTTCCTTTTTCACCAATCGGCGATATTCGTTCTCGTTCTCTTACTTGCTGAGCGGCTGCCCTTTGGCAAGAGGGAGTACCTGCTCTACTTGTTTGCAGCCGCAGTCATATTCGCGTTCAGCGGGCCGATTGTGAACCTGGTTACACTTCTCTACGGTCGAGAGTCCCTCTATTCAGATGAGTTCATGGGATCGAACTACTATGGCGCGCTCATATGTGCCGCCGTGGCCTTCGTCTGCTGCTGCTTGTGTGCGAACTACTTCTCTGTTTCCAGAAAGAGGGGTGAAGAAGGGCCCCATGACGCGCTGTTCCTGCACGGCATCATGCTCTGGTTCATCTTCGAGGTCTTCAAGATGCGGGTGGAAATCGTGGGGCGGCTGGGGATGTACTTCATGCTCTTTGCGATTCTTGCTATTCCGACGGTGCTTGGCCGCGTTCCTCATAACGAGCGACGCATCGTGAAGTTGGTGGCGTGTGCGTGCTTCCTCATTTATTTCGTCGTCATTGGTGTGATGAGGCCTGAGTGGTACGGCGCGATTCCCTATGTGGCAGATATCAACAGCATGCTGAGTATCTTCTAACGCGTTGTTTGTGAGTTTGGAGCGATTGCATGAGTAGCGAAGTGAAGATCCCCAAAACGATTCACTACATCTGGTTCGGTGGTAAGCCGCTGCCTCCCATGGCGGAGCGCTGCATTAATTCCTGGAAAGAGCATTGTCCTGACTACGAGATTGTTCGATGGGACGAAGATAGCTTCAACAGCGGCGGTAACCGCTATTTTGAGGAGGCGCTTGCGGCGAAGAAATGGGCATTCGCAAGCGACTATGCGCGTCTGAAGGTCCTTGTCGAGCACGGCGGCATCTACATGGACACCGACGTCGAGGTCTTGCGTCCCCTTGACCTCTTCCTCGAAGAGGATGCCTTTTCGGGTTTTGAGACCTCCTCTCGTATATCGACAGGCCTGATGGCCTGTCGAAGGTCGTTCCCCCTATTTGAGCGTCTTTTGCGAGATTATGAGGGAAGGGCCTTCGTTTTATCGGACGGAAGCTACGACGAGACGACAAATGTTGTTGCCATCACCAACGCCTGTTTAGAGTTGGGACTCGATCTCAACGGGGAAAAGCAGACCGTTGAAGGTTTCACGTTGTATCCGAAGGATTTCTTTTCCCCTAAGGATCACAAGACCCGCCAGGTTCACCTGACCGAGAACACTTACGCCATACACCATTTTGACGGATCGTGGCTACCCGACGAGACGGTTGCCTATAAGCGGGCGAAGGAGAGGCTCATCGCCGCGCACCCGAAGATGCCATATTCGCTTGCTTCGGGCCTCGCCCTTCTGGGCCTCTGCATTGAGGCGGGAAGCACGAGGCCATATAAGGTCTGGATTGAAAATAGGGGAAGGTAACATGTGTAGACAGGGGACAATGATCGGAGGACGCGCAGGGTCGAGGGTTTACGCAACGTTCTACACTGGTGGAGCCGGGTATCTTAGAGGTGTACTTGCCCTTGGGCGGTCTCTTCAACTAAGCGGCTGCTCCCATCAGCTCGTTGTGTTTGTGACTCCGAATGTGGGGGGGCGAGCGCTCTATCATTGAATCCGAGGGCTCTCTTATCCGGCAGGTAGAGGGAATTGAGGCGCCCGAGGCCGTTCGAAGGCTTAACGATGCCAGAGGATTTGGTCACTGGAACACTTCTTTCTCGAAGCTTCGCATTCTTTCGGCGACGGAGTTTGAGAAGGTAATCCTGCTGGATTCGGATATGCTCATCGTTCGAAACATTGATTGCCTCTTTAACCGTCCCCATCTTTCGGCATGTGTGGCTGGACAGGCGGCAAATCCCTCCTGGCGCGATCTTAACTCCGGTTGTCTCGTTATTGAGCCGGAAGCGGATCTTTGCAATTGCGTTATGCACACCTTGGACTTGCTCGATGATGAGGCCTTGGCCAGTTATCAAGGAATTGGTGATCAGGACCTCCTTCATCTTGCTTTTCCGGATTGGCCCGGTAGGAACGATTTGCACCTTTCCGAAGAATACAACCTGCTTTCCGACAATGCAGCGCGATACGCGAGGGAGGGCGTTTTGGCTGACGGTTCCGCCTCGATCGTACACTTCGCCTTCAAGCCCAAACCATGGAACATGGACGTGCGTGGATGGCTTTCCGTCGCGAAACGAGCTCTCAGGTGGCGAAGCCTTGCCGAAGTTCGATATCTCTGTTCGTACCGCAAGATACTCGGCGATGCAGCCGCCGAGCTGGATTAGCGGACCTTAGAATGATTGGCCGTTTGATATGCCTGATCTCTCCATAGTTATCCCCGTCTACAACACCGAAGAGGATTACCTGCACTCTTGTTTTGCCTCCATCGAAGCATGCGCTCGCGTCGGCATCTCCCTGGAAACCATTGTCGTCGATGACGGATCTGACCCCTCTTACGGTGCAGGGCTCTCCGATATTCTTGCAGGATACGATATCCGAGCAAGCCTCCATCACAAGGTCAATGGCGGGCAGAATTCCGCTCGGGCTCTTGGCGCTTCGCTCGCAACGGGTGAGTATCTTCTTTTCGTGGACTCGGATGACCGGCTTGTTCCGGGCGAGCTTGCCCGCGTTGTCGACGTTGCCCTGGACTTGCGTCCTAAGATTCTCTGCTTCAATTACGACAGGGTGGCGCCTGACGGCTCACTGCTGTCACATTTCGGTCCCTGGCGGGGCGGGTACCGGAAGAGCGAGTCGCTTTCCGGTTATATACCGGAAAGCGACTCGCTCGTCCGGCAATTGTATTGCCGGACGAGCTTTATCGAGTCGGGCATACGCCTTGTCGAGGGGCCGCGAATCGGCGAGGACATGGCTTCGGCTGTCGCCCTCCTACTTGCAATAGGCGAGGTCTCTTCAATTGGCGCGACGCCATACCTCTATGTGCAACGGCCTACAAGCGCACTACATGAAGTGCCTGAGGAGAGGGTGCTCGACATCATCAAATCGGCCGACGGCATGCTGGCCCAGATAGCACCTGATAAGCGCAAACGCTACGCCGATGAGCTGGAGGCGCTCTGCATCCTCCATGTTCTGTTCTGGGGAGGAACACGTTCCGCTAAGGTCAGTGAGAATTGCGATACATATAAGCCGGAGTTCTTTAGATGGATGGACGGTAACTTTCCAGCATGGCGGGAAAACCCGTACATGGGTGAGTTGGCGAGCCGTTGCGGAATGGCTTTCCGCCTTGTCACCAGGGGTCGCTGGCGTGCCTACGTTGTTCTGTTCAAAGCTAAGGGCGTATTGAAGCGTCTGTCTGTAAGAAAGGGCGTAATGGGGGGTGCTTCCCATGTCTAGGCGTATATTCTCGGGTATTTCCAATGCGAGTCCAGCGAAACGGCGTAAGCAGGGCATCGTCATTTCGTATGCTTACACGCTCGCGCAAATCGTCGTTAACTTTCTCTACATCCCGCTCCTGCTATCTACCATCGGACAGGACGAATACGGTCTCTACCAGACCGTCGGCCCCATCATGTCTTACGTCGTGTCCATCAATAGCGTCCTTTCGGCGGGTGTGGGACGCTACTACAGCATGTATAAGGCCGAGGGCGACGAACGTATGATGGAAAATACGCTTGCCATTGCCAAACGACTTTACTGGGGGCTTTCCGTCCTGGCCGTGCTTGTGGTCGCGGCGATAATCCCGGCCTTCAGAGCCGTATATGCCGGGTCCTTCGCTCCCGAACAGGTGAATGAGTGTTGCGTGATGCTTTGCGTCCTCGCGGTAAACACGGTCGTTACCTTCAACAACACCATCAATATCGCCGCCATCAACTCCAACGAACGCTTCGTCTTCCTCAAGGGTTCGCAGATTTTGACCTTAATCGCGCAGCCCGTGCTGATTCTTGTTCTCGGTCAGGTATTTCCAAATGCGCTCGTCATCACCGTCGTCATCCTTGCCATGAACATCCTCTGCGCGGCCATGCAGCGCGTGTTCGCTCAGGGATTCCTCCATGTGAGCTACAGGTACCATGGTTGGGACAAACGGCTCGTAAGGGGTCTTTTGGGCTTCTCTGTTGCCGTTGTCATGGTGACGGTTGCCGACCAGGTCTTCTGGTCTTCGAGCAAGCTCATCGTGGCATATTTCTATGGTTCTGCCCCGGTTGCCGTCTACGCCGTAGGTGCGCAGGTATACAGCGCCTACATGCAGGCTGGCATTGCTGTGGCCGGCGTTTTCTTCCAACGTGTTTCGGAGCTCTACCACCGTGACCGCGACAATGCAGCCATCTCGGTCCTTTTCGCCAAGGTCGGTCGCATCACGTTCTTGGTATGCTCGATCATCCTCGGCGGCTTTATCGTACTCGGCCCTGACTTCATCGTGCTTTGGGCGGGTGACGCATACAGGGAGGCTTTTTGGATTGCCCTTGCCGTCATGCTGCCCCTCACCGTTGACCTTACTCAGAACCTTGGGTTAACGATTCTGCAGGTCGAGAACAAGTATTACTTCAGGGGCATCATATATCTTGCCCTCTCTGTGGTGAACATCGCCGGATCCATCCTGCTCGCGCCGAGGCTCGGCATCGTTGCGGTAGCGGTTTGCAGCGGCGTGTGTATGTTTGTAGGCAATGGGTTGGTCATGAATTGGTATTACGCAAAGCGCGCCGGGTTGGACATCGCCATGTTTTGGCGCGAGATCGCCGCATTGGCGGTTCCATGGGCTGCTGGCACTGCAGTTTCGGGAGCGGCGTACTGGCTTTTTCCAATGGGTCACGGCACCGTTTGGCTTTTCTTGCTTGGGGGCACGGTGTACCTCGTCTTGCTTGCGTTCTTCGTTGGCAAGTGGGGCCTCAACGGCTACGAACGGGGTATCGTGCGCGGATTTGCGGCTAAGGTACCAGGGTTGCGAGGATTTGCGAAATGAGACGCTAGCCTTTGTTTTCAATTCTGTTCGTGGAATATGTCTAGAGGTAATCTGCGGGGCGCCATCTCTCCTGTGGCCATCTGCGGAAATGCAGACGTTAACTTTTTCGCACCTTGAACAATCAGCGGGGCGGAGGTGGGTAACCATCCCCGCTCTTTCTGTCAGGGGCTGTAATTAATCGTTCAAGCTCGATTCTGCCGTCTGTGGTAAAACGGCATCGTGCGCACGGTGCGCCTGGATATCGCGCCTTTCGATGGCGTGGGGAATGAGCGGGCGCACTTGGAGGGGGATCGTCTTTCTCCGTACCATTTGGGCTGCGCGGTCGCTTGCTCGATTGTTCCGCTCGTCTCGGGCTTGCTCGGGAGGAATGGCGTCTCCACGCTCGTCGCGATGATATTCTGCTTCGAGATTGCTGCGCATGTCGAGGGCACGCCGACCGGGGTGCTGAGGCTTTTCGACAAGTTCAAATGCGTTGCCATCCACGCGGTCGCCGTGGCGGCGCTGAAGCTCGTCCTCGTTGCGGCGGTGTTCTGCGTGGTTGGCCCGAACGTCGTCGCGATTGCGTGTGTCTATTGCGCGGCGGACATCATCAAGAGCGTGTCGCTGTTCGCCATCGCCCTCTTCGTCGTCGGCAAGCGTGTCGGTCTGAGAGGCATGGTCACCGCAAGGAGGCGCGACTTCCCCGAGGGCTTCTTCTCTTTCACGATGTGGTCGAACCTGGTCGCGACCGCCGATGCTCCCATCCAATACTTTGACGTGTTCTTCCTGTCCATGCTTTCTAGCGAAGTTGTTGGGGTGTTCAAGTTCTTCAAACAGCTCCTTTCGGCTTTCACTCTGCTCTCGACGCCGGTGCAGCAGGCAATCATGCCTCAGCTCGCGGAACTGATAGCCAAGGGGCAGGACGACCGGGCTTACGCCGTAGTTGAAAAGATTGAGCGAACGGTTTTCAAAGTCGTCGCGCCCTGCGCGACTTTGGCGATCATCGCGGTTCCGTCCGCCCTCTCGTTTTTCATGGACCCCGTCTATGGTGGCTACTGGTATTTGTTCGTCGGCCTCGCGGCGCTGACCGTCGTCAACATAATCTTTTCGGCGCTGCACCCGTGCTTCACAGCCTACGGGCTGTCGAAGGAGTGTGCGGGGATAACGCTTCTTGCCAACGTAATCTACCTTGTTGCCTGCTGCCTTCTTTTGGGTGTTATGGGCATTATGGCGATTCTGTTGGCTATGGGAGTCCAGTATGGGTTGACGATCGGCCTTAAATCCTTGTTTATCAAGAAGGTCGTTCTTGCCTAAATCTGTGACCCGTCAATAAGAGCCGCGTTTCACCTCGAAGGCTCGGCGCATCTTGTATGCGCTGAGCCTTTTCTAACGGTTTTCGAGCACCCACTTCTGCGCTGTTGTGCCGTTCGCTCGGTACAGCTGGACGTTGGTCCCCGGGGCGGACTCGCCGCCCGCGGCATCGAGCACGCACGAGGGGTTCTTCGCCGAGGCAATCGTCACAGTGCCGTCCCCGTTGTCGGCGATCGTCCAGCGCTGGGCGGCCGTCCCGTTACGTGTGAATTGCTGGACGTTGCCCCCGGGTCGGGCCGAGCCGCCCTGGACGTCGAGCGCCAGCCCCGATTTCGCGTTGGTTATCTCGTAAGCCCCGGCCTCCGCGTCGTACCAGAAGCGGAGCACCTGGGCGGAGGTCCCGTTCGTCGACCAGAGCTGGACGTTCGCGCCGGGTTCGAGCGAGCCTGATGCCACGTCGAGCGAGGCATCGCCGGACAGGGCGCTTTTGACGGTGAAGTAGCCGTCGAATTCGTTCTCGGATTTTGATGAGACGAGCACCCACTTCTGCGCTGTTGTGCCGTTCGCTCGGTACAGCTGGACGTTGGTCCCCGGGGCGGACTCGCCGCCCGCGGCATCGAGCACGCACGAGGGGTTCTTCGCCGAGGCAATCGTCACAGTGCCGTCCCCGTTGTCGGCGATCGTCCAGCGCTGGGCGGCCGTCCCGTTACGTGTGAATTGCTGGACGTTGCCCCCGGGTCGGGCCGAGCCGCCCTGGACGTCGAGCGCCAGCCCCGATTTCGCGTTGGTTATCTCGTAAGCCCCGGCCTCCGCGTCGTACCAGAAGCGGAGCACCTGGGCGGAGGTCCCGTTCGTCGACCAGAGCTGGACGTTCGCGCCGGGTTCGAGCGAGCCTGATGCCACGTCGAGCGAGGCATCGCCGGACAGGGCGCTTTTGACGGTGAAGTAGCCGTCGAATTCG
>QAKM01000010.1 GCA_003343805.1 Bacillota bacterium
CGCGGCGGTCTTGAAAACCGTTGAGGTGAAAGCCTCCGGGGGTTCGAATCCCTCTCCTTCCGCCAAAATATAGCACGGTCATAAGTCCGTGCTATATTTTTTGTAAATAAAAATACAGGGTTGAGGAAACGGTATTTGGTGAGATAGAAAGAGAGATGTTTTATGCCTCGCGCCGTTGGTTATTGGCATTTCCAATTCCTAGTATAAAAAATCTTTTATTTTTGCTATTACATAGTCTGTAGTAATTTCCTCGGTATAGTCGAAATATATAAGTGCAATACCTAATTTATCACACAAGCTTTTTTTCCTTGCATCATGTTCTTGCTGAATTTTTAATTTTTCCTTTCCGCCCCAATGCTTTACAGCTTGAAAATGTTGTATCCCTTGATACTCAAGCCCAAGCCGAATATCAGGCACATAAATGTCTAATTCCAATCCTTCAAGCCAATCAGGACGATAATGAGCAAGGACGGTTTTTTCAGGATAAAGTGCTTCAATAATATGTTTAAGCGTTGTTTCGCTAATCCAATGTTCTCCAATACCTCTAAAACCAAAATCAGTTCGCACCTTATCATTGAGTAGACTATATACGCTTCCAATATTTTCAAGTTCTTTTGATATTTTATCAAATTCGGGATTTGTTTTTAACAACTTTGATAATGATTTTTCAAGTTCCGCTGATTTTTTTAGGTACGCTCCGCACTTATCTTCTAACACTATACCTAATTCATGGCGGCAAGGGTCCAATCCATTTTTCAGGTATTCTTGTTGAATATACCATCCATGCTTTTGTTCAAATTTACCTCCATACATTGGGTGGCAATAATTAAGTTGCGGGATAACTTTATTGCACCTGAAACAAAGATTTGGTTTATACTTTATTTGTGGTTCAAATTTTGACACTACTGTTCTATATAATTTTTTGGGAAATAATCGGCTCTCTTGCGATGCGTGGTTCCTAATAGGAGCAACTTTAAGAATTTCAAAGTAATTTTCTATTGCCTCTTTTTCACACTCGCAAAAATAAATGTCTGAGTTGGGGCTATCGGAAAAAGCAAAAAAGGCACCATATAACGGCGGATAAAAGACATAAGGCATCGGTAAGTTTTCGTATGTAATTTCTTCATCACAGTAATGATTTAGTAAGAGATTATAATCCCCTGCTAAAGATTGAACACGCTTAATAAACTGCTGAAAATCTGTGTTATATGTTTTTGGACGGTCAAAAAAAGATACTTTTACATCTTTCCACTTTGAAGTTAAATTACATAACTCATTGAAATATCTGTTATATTGACAATATTCTTTAACTGTTTTTGTTCCACAAGAAATTTTGTCACCCCAATTTATATAATTGGGCAACAATTTTGCAATATTGTAAGCTTTATGAAAATACTTTGATTTACTCTTTACAAATTCGATTTTGATAACCCATTCGTAGGGTGAGTCGACATCAAATTCCACCCCTTCAATTAGCATTTCTTTCTTGTAGATAGATTTGCAGTAGATACATTCGTATTCATCGCTCGGATATTCGTTATAAAATGCTTCTGAAATATAATTCGGTCGTCTACAACGGGGACAAAGATACGGCTTTCGTTCATAATTTTTTGATGGTGTAGGAATGTGTATTTCTATCATAAAAATAAAACCTCTTTTTTATTATAACAAAAATCATAAGTAATAACAAGTAGCATTTTTATCTACTAAACCCAACCATCAAGGGGCGCAGCGCGCCCTTTATTTTTGGCGTGAGTAAGGTTCGAACCACAGCCGCCGAAGAAGACAGGGCGGGCGGCATTGTTCTCTCGGCTGTCGGTTCGCGCGAGCGATTGCTTGCGGCCGCGAAGCCATCGAGCCGCTTAAACAAGAGGGGAATGAGGCTAACTTTATGCGGCGAAGATCATCCCTCTTCTTCCGCCACGTCGCCGCAGGGCGCGTATTGAAACAGCTTGAGCAAGTTCAAGCTGTTTTCGTTTACTCGACAAAAACACGGTTGTCGATAACTTTGTCGGTCTGTAATCGACAAAATACAAAAATTAAGATGAATTGTCGGATATGTTGTCAGAATACGGCGTACAGGGCAAAGCTGGAAAATAGGAACGAGACGATCGATAGGCTTGAAAATACTTTGGAAGAAGGATTACAATTTTATCTTAATTCCTTTCAATATGGCACCTTGAAGTAATCAAGATAAAACTTGAATTTGTCCTGCGCCATCAGGCAGGTGTCGCGTAGGTATCCGCGTTCGTGTTTCCATTCTCTCAGACCGCGATAGTAAAACAGTTTCAGCTCTTCATCAATGATAAACGGCAAGATGTCATACTTCAAGCACTCTTTGAACAATAACAATCTACCGATACGTCCGTTTCCATCCTGAAATGGATGGATACACTCAAATCTGTAATGAAAGTCCAGAAGATCGTCAAACGTTTTTTCTTTGACTGCATTATATTCAGAAATCAGTTTCTTCATTTTTAGGGCGACTTCTTTGGGCTGAGTCGTATCCATATCGCCAACGGTATTCGGCAGCCGCTTGTAATCGCCCACTGCGAACCAATCTTGCCTTGCGTCCGTTGTTCCGGTCTTTAATGTGCGATGGAGTTCCTTTATGAAGGTTTCCGTGATCGGTCTTTTTGCGTTTTCGATGATGAGATCGATGCACTTAAAATGATTGACTGTCTCTACAATGTCGTCCACTTTGAGGGGGGCGCCGCCGATCCCGATGGTGTTCGTTTCAAAAATGTAACGGGTCTGGTCGTGCGTCAAACGGCTTCCTTCGATATGATTGGAATTGTATGTGAATTCGATCTGGACTTTATGATAGATGCCGCCCGAAAGTTTTGCGCGTTTTTCTTCCGAAAGTCTCTTCAAAAGAGTTGGCGGCAACGAGGGAGTTTGATTCGCTCGATCGGGCTTTTGCGCATCCTCGGGGATATTCCACGTCTTGCCTGTTAAAAATGCGCCGTCGATCCTTCCTAAGGCGCAGTAGTTGCGGACGCTGCGTTCCGATATCTTCCATTTTTTCGCCGTATCTGCCACAGATAAATATTTCATCTCATTACCTCGTTTATCAGTATATCACGCTATCGGCAAAATTGCAAGAGTGCAGAATAGAAAATAGACCGTATTTTTGCCGATACGGGAAACAAATGGCTTATTGCCAGGATCTTCCGAGGAATGAAAAACTCCGCCGAACGCGGAGATTTTGGTTGGGAATCGGATCGGGGATCATTCGTTTTTGTCTGCTTTGCCAGCCGGATCTTCGGTGCGAGGTCGTTGTCCGACGGGGCAGTTCATGCCGCAGGAGGAGCAGGCGCCGCCGCAGCCGGGGCATCTTCCCTTGTTGTTCTTGCGGCGTCTTACGATCGAGATGACAGCAAAGACGGCCGCCGCGAGGATGAGGGCCGCAAGCACGAGCGTGACGGCAAGCCCTGCGCCCGTCAGGGAAGCAAGGAGCGAGTTTGCCGCGCCTTCATAGAATATCCTGTCCGAAAAAAGCTGCTGCATGGTACGATCCTTATACGATGAGAAGCCCCACCTGGTAGACGACGAAGGTCACGACCCACGCGACGAGGAGGGTGAAGAAGAGGGAGAAACACGTCCAGCCCCAGCTCTTAGATTCTTTATGGATGGTCGCGATGGTCGCCGCGCAGGGGATGTAGAGGACGCAGAACACCATCAGGCAGAAGGCATTGAGAGAGGTGAAGCCGATGCCCGCGAGCGCCGCTTCAAACGCTGCCATGCCCTCGGGCGAGCTTGCATTGACGATGCCGAAGAGGATGGCGCAGCTCGAGACGACGAGCTCCTTTGCCGAGATGCCTGCGATGAGTGCAACGACGATCTGCCAGAACCCGAGACCGATCGGGATAAAGACGGGGACGAGGAACTTGCCCACATAAGCGGCAAAGCTCAGGCCCATGTCCTCCACGAAGCCCGTGGGGCCGAAGTTGAGCAGAGCCCAGATGAGGATGGTCGCAATGAAGATGGTCGTACCCGCCTTGACGAGGTAGTCCTTCACCTTCTCCCACACATAGATGGCGACGGTGCGCGCATCGGGCATCTTGTATTCGGGCAGTTCGATGATGAGGTAATTGACCGTCTTCTTTTTGTCGATGAGGTGGATGACGGCTGAGACGGCGATCGCAACGATTATGCCGATGAGGTACATCGAGAAGGCGGCGAGCATCGCATAAGCCCCGAAGAACATCTCCGAAAAGAGGATGTAGATGGTGAGGCGGGCGTTGCAGCTCATGAAGGGGGTGACAAGCATCACCTTGAAGCGGTCGCGCTTACTTTCGAGCGCGCGGGACGCCATGATGGCGGGCACCGTACAGCCGAAGCCCAAGAGCATGGGGATGAACGCCTTGCCCGAGAGCCCGAGCTTGCTCATGACGCCCTCCATGACATAGGCAACGCGCGCCATATAGCCGCTGTCCTCGAGGAAGGCGAGCGCGAGGAAGAGGATGAAGATGTTGGGCAGGAAGGTGAGGATGGTGCCGACGCCGCCGATGATGCCGTCGACGAGGAGGGAGACGACGATCTCATGCGCTCCGATGGAGGTGAGCCCCGTCTGCGCCGTATCCGAGAGCCATCCGAGTCCCAGCTCGAAGAGCGCCTTGATCGCATCGCCCACATAGAAGGTGAGGAAAAAGACGAGCGCCATGATGCCGAGGAAGATGGGGATGCCCCAGACCTTGTGCGTGAAGGCGCGGTCGAGCTTATCCGTAAAGATGTCCTGGCGCTGCTTGTGGATCATGACCTCGTGGATGATCTCGCCGATGAAGTCGTACTTCTGGTTGATGATGTCCGCCTCGTAGCTTCGATCGAGGACGGCGGGAAGCTCGACGGGATACTTTTCCGTGATCTCTTTGTCGCCCTCGAGGAGCTTGATGGCGTGCCAGCGCTTGTTGGGGGTATCGGGGTATTTCTTGTTGAGTTCACCGATAATGGCGTCGATCTTGTCCTCGATGGCATCCGAGTAGACCATCGTATATTCCGCGTGGTGGTCGTGGATGTGATGCGATTCCACTTTGTGGTCGTGGACAAGGTTGTCCGGCCCGACGCTGTCCTTGTGGTGGATGGCGGCGTGGAGGAGGGAGTCCAGCCCCTGCCGCTTTCTTGCCGTCACGGGGATGACGGGGATGCCCAGCATCTCCGGGAGGCGGTGCATATCGATCTCCATGCCGCGCTTCTGAACGATGTCCATCATGTTGAGAGCCATGACGACGGGCTTTCCGAGCTCTAAGAGCTGAAGCGTCAGATAGAGGCTGCGCTCTAAGGCGGAGGCGTCGACGACGTTGATGATGACGTCCACTTCGTCGCTTAAGATGAACTGGCGGGAGACGGTCTCCTCCATCGTGTAGGAGGTGAGGCTGTAGGTGCCGGGGAGATCGACGAGATGGATGGTCTCGTTGTGTTCCTTGATGGCGCCCGAGACCTTCTCGACGGTGACGCCCGGCCAGTTGGCGACCTTGAGGTTGGCGCCCGTGTAGGCGTTGAAGAGCGTCGTCTTGCCGCAGTTGGGGTTGCCGATGAAGCCGATGGTCATCTCATTGCTGCTGTTCATCGGGTACCTCCTCGACTTCGATGTTCTTCGTGATGTTGTAGCCGAACGCAAAGCGCGTTCCGCGCAGGCGGACGACGAGGATGCCCTTTCCCTTGCGGTTGAGGACGCGGATGGGGGTGTTGTCCGTCATGCCGAGCGCCTGCAGACGGCGCTCCGTTTCAAAGGGCAGATGGATGGCCTTTACGGTGTAATCGAGCTCCTTTTGTGCTTCGCAAAGTTGCATTTTTTTAAGTTCTCTTCCTTCTGTGGGATGTATGATCTTCTTCTAAATTTATAGCGCGAACGGGCAAAAATGTCAAGAATTCCGCGGCCGCTTTCAGGGGTTCGGGGAAATTTTTTCTCTCAAAGGCGGGCGACTGCTTTTCGTGCGGACTGCGGCGCGGCTGTGCCGACGGGTAGGGCAAAAAAAATCACCCGCGGTGCGGGTGAGAGGGGGAGCGTCAGCCGATGAGGCCCTCCCTGCGTAGAAGCAGATCCTGCGGGATGAGCACTTTGCGCGGCTCGGAAGATTTGGTGCAGACGATCTCGCGGATGCTGTCGGTCAGGATGGCGGTGTTCTGGCGGATGGCGGAGAGCGTGCAGAATTGCAGCCAGCGGTTGTCATCGAAGGTGATGAAGCGGATGCCGGAGATGCCCCTTCGTTCGAGCTGCGTGAGCACTTCGAGCCCGGCGATGTTGGTCGCGGTGATGATGCCGTCCGGACGGAATGCGTCGATGCGCGCGCCGAGGACGTCGGTGTCGTAGTCCACGAGGGGGAAGCGGAGGATGTCGTACTTTGCGCCGCTTCCCTTGACGGCCTGCAAAAAGCCCGTACTGCGGTCGGGACGCACGCGCTCGGAGTCGAGATAGAGGTATTCGACATCCACGAGAAGGAGCCGCTTGCAGCCAAGGGAGAGCAGGGTCTCGGCGGCGCGGCGGCAGCCCGATTCGTCGTCGTTGATGATGGTGTCGAGGTCGCGGTAGATGTCGCGGAAGAGCTGGACGACCTGAATGCCGTTCTTTTTGGCGACGGAGATGATCTCCTCGTTCTGATCGTTGGTGGGGGTGAAGAAGATGGTGGAGACGCGGCTTGCGATGAGGGAGCGGAAACAGGTCTCCTCGTCCACGGGGTTTTCCGAGCTGAACGCGATGATGAGGTTCATGCCGTTCTCCGTGAGCATCTTCTGGATATCGGAGAGGATGCTGAAGTAGTATTCGTTGTTGCTGTCCGAAATGATGAATCCGACCGTGCGGACATTGCGCGTCTTTAACTGCTGCGCCGTTGCGTTGGCGATGTAGCCGAGTTCCGCCGCTGCCCGAAAGACGCTGTCGTGTGTTTCCTTGCTGATGTAACCGATGCGCCTGAGCGCACGCGATGCCGTCGAGGGCGATACGTTTGCACGCAATGCCACATCCTTGATCGTGATCATATCCAAACTTCCCTTATTTTTAGGAATAATTTATATATTTAAGATTATAACAAAGAATGAAAGGTTTGTACAGAAAAAACGCATGGGATAAGAAAAAAAATCTCAGAAAAATTTTTCGGATTTCTATTGACAGATCGGAGATTTCATGTTATACTCTGTGTAGATACAATCGTTTGCACATCGGGAGTTTCCCCCTATCCCCTATTTTTTTTGACCGATGTGCAAACGTTTGTATAAGCGAAAAATCTGTGTTTAGGAGGAAAAAATGTACTATAGGGCACCGGAAAAAGCGGTCTGCGCGGATGTCATCCCGTTCTATGAAAACGGGGAGTTCAAGCTGTTTTATTTGAGGGATTACCGTGATATTTCTGTTCATGGCGAGGGGTGCCCGTGGTGCCTTCTCACAAGTTCCGATCTCGTTCATTTTCACGATCACGGCCCCGTTCTTCTGCGCGGCGGAAAGGAGGAGCAGGACCTGTATGTGTTTACGGGCTGCTGCATTCGGGCGGGGGAGGAATACATGATCTTCTATACGGGTCACAACCCGCATCTTCGCGAGAAGGGACTGCCCGAACAGAAGATCCTCCGCGCGACGAGCCGCGATCTTTTGCATTGGGAAAAGGACCGCGACTTCGTCTTTGCCGCACCCGACTGGCTGGAGATGCACGACTTCCGCGATCCGTTCGTCTTTTACGATGAGGAGCGGAAGGAGTACTGTATGCTGATCGCGGGGAGGCTGAAAAACGGAGATCCCTCGTCGGCGCGGGGCGTCACTCTGCTTGCGTGTTCGCCCGACCTCACGCATTGGGAAGTGGGGAAGGAGCCCTTCTATGCGCCGCACGCCTACTTTACGCACGAATGCCCCGACCTCTTCCGCATCGGCGATTGGTGGTACCTTGTGTTCAGCGAGTTCACCGACCGCATCGTCACGACCTACCGCATGAGCCGTTCGCCTTTTGGGCCGTGGGTATCCCCCAAGATCAACAGCTTCGACGGCCATGCCTTCTATGCGGCCAAGAGCGCTTCGGACGGAAAGCGGCGCATCCTCTTCGGATGGAACTGCATCAAGCAGGACGAGCGCGACGATGCGCCCTGGCAGTGGGGCGGGACCATCATCCCGCACGAGATCGTGCAGCAGCCGGACGGAACGCTTGCGGTGAAGTGCCCGCAGGAAGTTGCGGCGCAGTACCCCGACCGTCTGCCCGTTTTGGCGGGGAGGACGATGGGAAGCGTCTCGTATCAGGACGGGAAGTACCTCCTCGGCGGAGAGGGGAAGAGCCTCTGTATGCTGGGGGCGATGCCCGAAAACGGCAAGATAGAGCTTTCCTTCACCGCCTCCGACGACTGCGGAGACTTCGGCCTCCTCCTTCGGGCGGATGCGGGCGTGGATGCCTACTACGCGGTGCGGTTCGAGCCGCGCTTCAACCGTCTGGCGATGGACATCCAGCCGCGTGCGGACAACACCCGTCATACGCAGGTGGATGTAGAGCGCTGGTGCCCCGTCGTGCCGGGAGAAAAGAACAAACTGCTTATCCTCTTTGAGGGCAGCGTGCTCGAGGTGTACGTCAACGACAAAGTGGCGATGAGCGCGCGGATGTTCGACCGCAGAGAGGGAGACTTCGGCATTTTTACACACAATACGAGTGTGTGTTTTGAAGAGATCGGACTTTATCGGCAGGAGGAAGAAAGATGAAAGGACAGTTGATCTCGTTCACGGTCAAGGCGGCGCTCTTTTTGCTGCTTGCCAACCTCGTGATGCTGTTCATCGTTCCCTTCGGAACGGCCGAGTGGTATATCACGGTCATCTCGGCGGGACTGATGGCAGTGCTTCTGGCGGCGATCCGCATCATTTACGCCGTGCGGGAGCGAAGGAACCGGAAATGAAGCGGCGCGCCGCGGCGGCCGTCCTCATGGCGGCCTGTCTTGCGGGATGCTGCCTGCTTCCCGCCTGTAAGAATAAGGAGGAAACGCCTGTGGTGACAGAGAAATTGACCTATGCCGACCTGTACGAGACGCAGCCCGTGCGCACCGCACCCATCGAGGGGAAGGCGGTCTACAAGGCGTCTTACGGCTATACGCTCATGCAGGAGCAGGGGTATAACCACTTCTTCTATCAGTACCGCGCTCAAGACGGCTCCTTTGCCGATATGACGGCAGAGGGTGAGGGCTGGCAGGGCGGAGGCGCCTCTTTGACGGGCGCACGGATGAAGGCGGGGGACGCAGATGCGGTGCGTACCTTTGTCGCTCCCGAATCGGGCGCCGTGCGCATCTTCGGCAATCCACGGCTGGTCTCGGGCTCGCAGGCGCACGTCACGCTGATGCAGGGCGGAAACGTCCTTGCGGAGTATGAGGTGACGGACGGGAAGGGGATCTGGCACGAACAGACCGTGACCCTCGAACGGGGGGATGAAGTGCGGTTTATCGTCTCGGGAGATGCCGAGGTGGATTGGAACCCGACGATCGACTATACGCTTTCTGCCGAGAAGCTGCTCCATCACACCGTGGACGGCTATTACGGCGATGTGCATCCCTTCTATGATGAGGCGAGCGGCAAGTTGTATATGTACTATCTCTCGACGGGGATGCAGGAGGGGGAGAAGAAGGAACAGTTTTCCTCGCTCCTCACCGTCAGCGACAATTTCGTGCAGTATGACGACGTCGAGCTGAAGATGGATGAACAGAACCCGCCCGAGCAGGAGCTCTATTATGCGCTCGGCGTGTATGTCGATGCGGAGGGCCGCTACCGCAGCAGCTACGGAAAGGGCGGCTATGTGGGCGGTTCGGTGAGCGACGATCTGCTCGTCTGGCAGAACGCCGCCGAGCCCTACATCGACGAAGCGGACGGCCTGCTCAAATATACCTGGCGGGCGTACTTTGACGAGGGCGTCTGGTCGGGGCGCGATCCCGACATCACCTACGATGCGGAGAGCGGCACCTACTACTGCGTGGTCATGAATTACTACTCCCCGGCCGAAGCGAACGGCGAAAAGGGGCTGGCGCTCTATCGGGCGGGGGAGGACGGGAAGTTCTCCACCAAGGCGGTGCGGCTCGTCGATCTGACGGGCAGGGGAGATCCCGAGTGCCCGCAGCTCAAGAAGATCGGGAACAGGTGGTATCTCTTCTACTCGGTGTACGGCACGGGAACGGCGGGGAACGTCGGATACCTGCACTACCGCGTGGGAGACGAGGGCGCCTTGCCCGAAGAAGTGGACTGGAACAGCAAGGAAGAACACGCGCTCGAGGGCGGCGACCTGCACGCGGCACAGGTGTGCAGCGTGGGCGGGATGTGGTACCTCTTCGGATGGATCAACTATCGCCCGCACGCAAACGTTTGGGGCGGCTATCTCAACCTTGCCCGCGAAGTGTATCAGCGGGAGGACGGCCTGCTCGCGACCCGCTGCGACGAGTATCTTTTGTCCCTCCTCAACCAGGGACACATTGCCTCCTTCGGTGCCGATGCTCGGCTCTATGGCATGGAGGCGCGGGACGGAGCGTTTGCGGTCACCTCTCAGACGGGCAGCGCACAGCTTGCGGGAACGTTCGGCCGCAGCCTCATCGAGGCGGAGATCGAGTTGCCGCTGTCGGCGTCCTCTGCGGGAGTGACGCTCTCGGAAAACGGGACGACCTACCACGTCCGCCTGAAGCGGCAGAACGGAGAGCTGTATCTCTGCATCGAGAGCGGCTCGGCGGGGTGCAGCGTCAAGGTGGAGGATGCGGACGAGACCACGTTTTCGCTGATCGTGGCGGCGGACGGACCCTTTATCGAAGCCTATTGCAACGGAAGCGTTTCCCTCTCCTCGCACACGGCACTCACGGGCAGCTATACGCTCGGGCTTGCCGGCTCGGAGGGCGCGGAACTTTCGGCCGAAGTCTATAAGCTGGCCGATTACAACAACATCTTTGACTAACAATATGGAGGAAAGATTATGAGACCGATCACCAAAAAAATCGCCTGCATCGCGACTTCCGCCCTGCTTGGCATGACGCTGCTCGTCGGCTGTACGGATACGGGCGCGACGGGTACGGGAAAGAACACGGATGACTCCTTCTCGATGGTCGCAACGTGGACCTCGAGCGGGCTCGTCAATCACTACGACAGCAATACGAACTGCAACGCATTCGACTACTTCGTGGTGGAAGGTCTGTGGCGGTATGTCCGCTCGACGGACGAGATCTTCTGTCAGCTTGCCGCGGAGCTTCCCACCCATTCGGAGGCGCCCATCGAGACGTACAAGGATGTGATGGGGGCGGATGCCTACGAGTATTACGTCGAAAACGGTGCGACGACCGTTCCCGTGACGACGGGAAAGATCCGCGAGGATGCCAAGTGGCAGAACGGCGAGGACTTTACCGCCAAGGACGTGTGGGCGTACTACTACATCATCCATCCCACGTCGAGCAACTACATGGCGGCGGTCAACGTCGTCGACGACAAGACGGTGGAGTTCGTCTGGAATCCCTTGAAGGAGCCCGCCGACACCGTCAAGGAGCTGCTCCTTGCGCAGGACAAGTCGGGTACCGTCAAGTACGACGTCTTTTCCTCCTACGTCGATCCCGTCTATGAGATCGTCATGGGGAGCGAAGTCAACGAAAATCCCAACCTCTGGGGTGCCTTCAACCGCTTCACGTCGGGCGATGCGCTCACCGAACTCAACGTCACGCGAAACGCCTTCTACAACTACAGCCCGAGCTGGTATGTGGCGACCGGCCCCTTCAAGCTGGACACCTTCTCGGCGACGCAGATCCTTCTCGTCAAGAACGAATACTATTGGAATGCAGATAACATCGGTTTCAAGGAAGTGCGCCTGTATTCCTCCAACGACCTCAACCAGACGTATTCGCTCATCACGAACGGCTATGTCGACTATTATGACGGCTTTATCCAGAAGGATACGCTCGAGAGTATGCTTGCCTCCAATTCCGATCTCGTCAATCTGAAGATGTACGACCCCGGCTCTATCGGCATCACCTTCAACCTCGAGTGCGAGCTTCTGACGCCCGGCGTGAGAAGGGCATTCCAATACATCTTCGACCGCGAAGAGATCACGCTTGCCGCCAACCCCTATGCGACGACGTCCTATTATCCGCTCATGGGCATGGCGGAATCGGAAGCCAGGACATACATGAGCGAGGAGCACTTCAACGCGCTGCCCAAGTATTCCTACGATCAGGAGAAGGCGGCCGAGCTGCTGGAAGCGGAGGGCTGGACCAAGCGCGACGGGCTCTGGTATGACGCGAACGGCGAGCAGGTCCGCCTCACCCTCGGGGCGCCCAGCACGCACGACATCTCCTCGACGGCGGCCGAGGCGGCAGCGGCGCAGCTCACGACCTTCGGCATCACCATCGACCTTCTGAAGTCGAGCAACTACTACTCCAATGCGACGGCGGAGAACAGCCCCTACGATCTCACCCTCGAGTGGACGGACCTCAATATGTCCTTCTCCTATCCGACGGGTTCGTACAGCCAGTTCTCGAGCGTCTATTCGCAGTGGGTCCATGTGGAACGCTATCCGACCGACTACGAAGATCCGCAGAAGGCGGGCAACGTCAAGCTCGTGTTCAACGGCCTGGACGGCGATACCAACACCTATGAGTTCGCCGACTACATCAATTCCTTCTATTCGGTGGATGAGGAGGAGCTCACTTACCTCGTCGACGTGTTCAACACCGGCCTTGCAGAACTTGACCTCGGCATCCAGTTCTTCCAGAACGTGACGGCTTCCACCCTCAACGTGGGCAAAGTGAGCGGCGTTCCGCTGCAGGACTACTGGTCGCAGGACCGCAATGTGACGTATGTTCCCGAGGCGGGCACGGACGACTTCTTTGAAGTGGCGCGCACCAACCTCGTGTATGCGACCAACTATATGTTCATCAACGGCGTCTATCAGCCCAACCGGGCCTGAGGGAGGCGCTTATGGAAGCAAACACGGCCGCCCTGCCGAAGGGGAAACGCTTCCTCTCCGCTCTGGGCAAGTTCTTTCAGAAATACAGCTATTTCTTTGCAAAGGTCGGCATATCGCTGCTCACGCTGGCGCTCTCCATCATTGCGCTCTTCTTCCTGCTGCGCATGATCCCGGGCGACATCGTGGAGCTCTATGCCCTCAAACTGCAGAATCAGCAGGGCATCACCTTCGAGAGAGCTTATGAGCTCGCGGCGCAGCTCCTCAATTACGATCCCAACGAGAATGTCTTTCAGGCCTTTCTCCGTTACATCGGCGGGCTGTTCCGCGGGGAGCTGGGGACGTCCTACCTTGAGACGGGCGTCTCCGCCAACAGCCTCATTGCGACGCGCCTTCCCTGGACGCTGTTCATCTCGTCCGTCTCGCTCTTTCTGAGCTTTTTCATCGGCATTGCGGTCGGCGGGTATGTGGCGCAGAAGCGCAAGGGCGTTGCCAATAAGGTCGCTTCGGGGTTCATTGCGATCTCGGGTTCGGTGCCCGATTACCTCATTGCCCTCATCCTCGTCATCGTCTTTGCCTATCAGCTCAAGTGGTTCCCTGCGCAGAACAATTACGATGCCTTTTCGGTGACGCCGGGCTTTAACCTTCCCTTCATCGGAAGCGTGCTCTATTATGCCTTCCTGCCCATCCTCTCGTACACGATCGTACAGACGGGCAACTGGATCCTGCATATGCGCGGAAGCTGCATCGGCGTTCTGGGCGAGGACTATATCCTGGCGGCGCGGGCGAGGGGACTTTCCGAACGCACCATCCGCACCAAGTACATGAAAAAGAATGCGCTCCTGCCGCTCATCACGCAGTTCGGCGTCTCCTTCGGGGCGCTGTTCGGCGGGGCGACGCTCATGGAGAGCATCTTCAACTATCCCGGGATCGGGCTGGAGATCTCCAACCGCATCATCAGCAAGGATTACATGGTCGTGCAGGGGCTCATCTTCTTCTCTGCCGCCATGGTCATCCTCGTCAATCTTGTGGTCGATCTCATCTATCCGCTCGTCGATCCGAGGGTGAGAAAGGGGTGAGATCATGAAGAATACACAGGAAAATACCGTGCATACCGCGCTTTCCGCCGTGGGGCATTTCTTCGGAGAGCTGGGCTGTTCTCTTGCAAAGGGATTGAGGAAGTTCTTCTCGAACGGCAAGACCATCGTCGGATTTGCCATCCTCGTCTTCTTTTTCCTGGTCGCCATCTTCGGTCCGCTGCTCTTCCCCTATAACTCGGATACCGACATGGCGAACAGCTATCTGATGCCCTCGTGGGAGCATCCCTTCGGGACCGACTGGCTGGGCAGGGACGTGTTCCGGCAGGTCATTGCGGGAACGGGTTCCGTTCTCGAGATCGCCTTCTATTCGGCCGTGTTCACCGTCGTCATCGGCACGGTGCTCGGCATCGTCAGCGGGTATCTCGGAGGCTGGGTGGACAAGGTCATCATGGCCGTCACCAACATCTTCCTCTCCATCCCGTCCTTCCCCATCTATCTGCTGCTTGCCGCCATCGTCACCATCAACACGCCCGTCTCGCTCTCGGTCATCATCTCCATCTGGAGCTGGGCGGGACTGTGCCGGGCCGTGCGCGTCCAGATCATGAGCCTCAAGGAGCGCGATTTCATCCAGATCTGCACCGTCATGCACATGAGCAAGGCGCACATCATCTTCCGGGAACTGCTTCCCAACGTCTTTTCCTACATTGCGATCAACTTTGTCATGGCGATGCGCAACGCCATCATGGCGAGCGTCGGCATCATGCTCGTGGGGCTTGCGGCGTACGATCCCACCAACTGGGGCGCCATCATCAACGCGGCCCGCACGAAGGGGCTCATGAACATCAAGAACATCTACATCCTGCTCTATCCGCTCATCTGCATCATCGTCTTTCAGATCTCGACGCTGCTGCTCGCGAACGGGCTGGATGAGACGCTCAATCCCCGTCTGAAGGTCATGTGAGGTGGAGTATGCAGACACAAACAGACAACATTGCCCTCTTTTCTCACGTTTCCATCGACTATCCGCTCAAGAAATACACCCTCCGTGCCGTGACCGATGTCACCTTTGCCCTCAAGCGGGGTGCGATCACGGCGCTCGTGGGGGAGAGCGGGTCGGGCAAGACGACGCTTGCTTCCTCGCTCATCCGCTGCATCTCCGAACCGGGACGGGTCGCGGAAGGGGAGATCTCCTTCTTCGGCAGGGACGGCGGGGAGATCCGCGCCGACCTTCTTTCGGACAAGGAGATGCGTGCCTTCCGCTGGAGCAAGGTCTCGATGGTCTTTCAGGCGGCGCAGAGTGCGCTCAATCCCGTCCTCACGGTGCGCGAACAGTTCACCGAGACGCTGGAGGCGCACGGGGAGAAACTCCCGAAGGAGGCGCGGGAAGCCAGGTTTTATGACCTTCTGGGCTATGTCAAGCTGGATGCGGAGCGCGTGCTTGCCTCCTATCCGCATGAGCTCTCGGGCGGCATGAAGCAGCGCGTGATGATCGCCTTTGCGCTTCTGCTCGATCCCGAGCTCATCATCCTGGACGAGCCGACGACGGCGCTCGACGTCATCACGCAGAACTACATCTTTACGCTTTTAAAGCAGATCAACCGCGAGCGCGGCATCTCGATGCTCCTCATGACGCACGATATCAGTGTCGTTGCCAAATTTGCGGACTATGTGGGCGTCATGTACGGCGGGCGGCTGATGGAGTACGGCGATGTGAGGACGGTCTTTCACCGCCGCGAACATCCCTACACGGCGGGGCTCATCGGGGCGACGCCCTCCATCATCGGCGATATCTCCGAGATGAAGCCCATCGAGGGCAGCCCGCCCGACCTTCTCGATCTTCCCAAGGGCTGCATCTTTGCCCCGCGCTGCCCCAAGTGCCGCGATATCTGTCTGACGGCGGAGCCGCCCATGCGGGAGTTCGCGGACGGCAGCAAGGGAAAATGTTATTTCTTCCGGGAGGCGGACTATGCAGGATAATTTGCAGCAGGTCAACGAGAAAAAACCGCCCCTCATGCAGTTGAAGGGCATCAACATGGTGTTCCGCAAGCCGGGCGCGCTGCTTGCCGACCGCAACATCCACGTCCTCAAAGACGTCGACCTGGAGATCGGCGAGCGGGAGATCGTGGCGCTCGTGGGAGAGTCGGGCTGCGGCAAGACGACGCTTGGCAAGATCATCACGGGGCTGTACCGCCCGACGTCGGGAGAGGTGTACTTCGAGGGCGAGCGCGTCTCGGGCGTGTTCGACAAGAAGATCTCCTCCTACAATCAGGTGCAGTTTATCCAGCAGGATTCCTATGCGGCGCTCAACCCCGTGCGCACCATCTATCAGAGCCTGTATGCGCCCATCAAGACGCACAACCGCAAGTGGAGCCGGGCGCGCATCGACGAGCGCATCGAGGAGCTCATGGGGCTCATCGGGCTGCTGCCCTCGTCGCAGTTCCTCACCAAGTATCCGCACCAGCTCTCGGGCGGGCAGCGGCAGCGCATCCTGATGGCGCGCGCCATCTCGCTCGAACCCAAGCTCATCGTTGCGGATGAGCCCGTGAGCATGATCGACGTCTCCCTCCGGCTCTCCCTCCTCAACCTCATGAAGGAGCTCAACGAGAAGCTGGATATGTCGTTCGTCTATATCTCGCACGATCTGTCGACGACGCGCTATATCGCCCACAGCGGACGGGTGGCGGTCATGTATCTCGGGCAGATCGTCGAGGTGGGGAAGATCGGAGACGTCATTGCATCCCCCCGCCATCCCTATACGCGCGCCCTTCTGCAGGCCGTTCCCATTCCCGATCCCGACTTCAAGGGGAACGACGAACTGCCGCTCAAGTCCATGCAGCTCGGCTCGCTGGAGGACAGAGGGGAGGGATGTGCCTTTTTCGACCGCTGCCTGTATGCCTCCGAGGCGTGCAGGAAGGCGTTCGGTCCCGTGAAAACGGAGACGGCGGAGGTGCTCTGCTGCGGCCTTGACCGCGTGCCCTCGGCGCCCGTCTTTGAAAAAAACAATCAAACGGAGGAAAATGTATGAGCAAAACGTTCGCAAATGCCATGAAAGGGCTGCTTGCAGCGCTGTGTGCGCTCTGCTTCGCGCTTGGCATAGCCTTTGCTGCCGGCGGAACGCCCCAAAGGGCATCTGCCGAGGAAGCAGAGGGCAGAGTGCTTTACGAAGAGGACTTCTCGGACGGCGTCGATGAGGCGCTTGCGGGAAGCATCTCCGCAGCGAACGGAGAGGGGACGGTGACGAGCAATGCGCTGTTCGATCTTCCCCTCGCCGAGATGGCTGCATCCAACAACTATGCCGTGGAGTTCGATCTCAAACTGACGGGGACAACGGAGTTCTACGTCCATTTCGTCGGCCTCGACGGCACCAACAACGACAACATCTATCTGTGCGTCATCGCGCAGGGCACCTATCTCCGCGTGACCGACAACTACGGCCATGACATCTACAACAATACGGGAGACCTGCACGGCGGTCTGGACGCGACGCCCGTCGATCTTACAAATTATGCGCACTTCAGGCTCGTCTTCTTTGAGGGATACGTCGAGCTTTGGGTGAACGGGACGCGGCGCTGCGTGTCGCATCTCGTGGACTTCGGCAACAACAACTATATGTCGCGCTCGCCCATCGAGGAGGGTACGATCTCGGCGATCGCCTTCCAGGCGCAGAACGCCAATGCCGCCGTGCTCGACAACATCCGTGTGACGGAGCCCGTCGGCGGCTCGACCGTGTATGCGGAGACGAATGCGGAGGAGAGCACCTCTTCCTCCAAGACCTTCCCGCTGACGGCCGCCGAACTCTACCGCGAAAACTTTGCGGCCGAGGCCTCCTTCCGCATCACGGATGCCGAGGCTTCGGGCTATTACCCGACCATCAAGCTGTACGGTCTCAATGCCTCCCTTCGCGCCAACAATCAGAAGGAATATGCCGTCAACGTGCAGGCGTATGTCGAGAACGGCACGCTCCTGCCGCAGATCATGTGGCAGCCGGAGGACGCCGAGACGGCATGGAAGGACCTCACCGGCGAGGCAGTCCCCATTGAGGAAGGACAGACCGTTACCCTGCGTACCGAAGTGTACGGCGACAAGATCGCCCTCTATGTCAACGGGGAGCTCTCCGCTTCTTCGACTTTTTCGGAGCTCGGCCTCGAAAAGGGGCGCGTGCAGTACATCCGCGTGCAGAGCGGGGGCGGCGGTGCCGTCTGGACGCATTTTGCATACAGCGGATTTGAAGGCGAGAGCGGTGCATCCGTGACGGCGGACGAGACGCTCGTCATGGAGGGCACGCCCGTTACCTTCACGGCGCAGCTCTTCGGCGAACACGGCTCGGGCTATGCCTGGTATGTGAACGGCGAAAAGCAGAGCGAAAGCGGGCTCCGCTTCGTGCTCGACGGCGTGCAGGCGGGCGAATATTCCGTGCAGTACGGCAGCGCAAGCGTGATGAGCGAGCCCTTCGTGGTTACCGTCGTCGATCACATGATCATCCTGTCGGCGGAAAAGACGCAGATCTATCCCACCGAATCGCTCACCGTCACGGCAGAGCTCAAGGGTGACTTTACGGGCGAGAGCTTTTCCTGGTATCTGAACGGCGAGGCGCTCGAGGAGACGGGTCCTTCCGTCACTCTCTCCTCGCTCGCGGCGGGGACGTATTCCCTGCAGTATAAGAGCGCATCCTACGAGAGCGATGCCTTTGTGTTCACCGTGCTCGAGGCAAAGATCGCGGTGACGACGGACAAGAACAGCTATTTCCCCGAGGAGACGGCAGCCTTTGCGGCGGAGCTTTCGGGCATCCGCGAGGGCGAGACCATCCTCTGGTATGCGGACGGGAAACTGCAGAAAGGGGCCGAGGGCGCTTCCTTCACGCTTCCGTTGTCCGGCTATGAGGCAGGCAGCAAGGTCGTCGTCTATGCCGAAGCGGCGGGCGTGAAGAGCAACGAGGTGACGATCAGCATTGCCTTTGATGTGCTCAAGTCCATTCAGGAGAATGAATACTACAAGACGGTGTACGAGGATGTCCTGGAAGAGGGCGGAACTTATGGCAACTTCTCCGTCGGCAAGGACGAGGACGGCAGCCTGTACCTTTACAGCGAAGTTTCCAACAACAGCACCTACTATACCCTGAACGCGACGATGCCCACGGGCGTGGAGTACCTCTTCTCCTACGAACTGTATATCCCTGCCGACATCGCGATCAAGAGCTATGTCTATCCCTGCCTGGCGGGCCTCAACTCCAACTATCCCGCGGGCATGGTCGAGCTCGCCTGGGAGGTCAATCCCGAGGGCGTGCGTCCCTACATCAAGGATCAGAGCACGGGCAAGGAGTATCTCCACACCGAGTACGGGTTCGGGCTCGATCTTTCCTACGAGGGCGGGATCGCAAAGAAGGGCGATTGGAACGAGATCACAGTCGCGGTCTCGGGCAGCTATGTCTCGATGTATCTCAACGGGCAGATCGCGCTGTTCTTTGAGATGACGGGCGCAACCGTTCCTTCGGGCGCAAGTTTCAATCTCTTCCCCGACGGCGGGACGGGCGTTGTCCCCGTGCGTATCCGCAATATTTATTTCGCGGGTGTCGTGGAACCCGCTCCCGATCTCGAGAGCGTCAGCGTCTCCCTCTCCTCCGTGAACGTCGAGAAGGGCGGTACGATCACCGCTTCCGCGACGCTCAACCCCTTCAATGCCGAGGCGAATACCGTTGTCTGGTATATCAACGGCGAGAAAGTGGATGGCAGCGGTCTCAGCCTGACCTTTACGCCCGAAGAAGAGGGCGAGTACACGATCGTCTGTGAAGTGGACGGGCTGCGCAGCGTCGAAAAGACGTTTACCGTGACGGCGGCGCAGGGCGGCGGTGATCCGGGCACGGCGAATACCGGTCTTTGGATCGGCGTCGGCGTTGCGGCCGTCGTCGTGATCGCGGGCGTCGTTATTGCGGTCGTTCTCGTGAAGAAAAAGAAGAGCGGCGGCAAAGAGGAATAAGACTTGATCGGAAACCGGCCGTGCGCGTATGTGCACGGCTGTTCCGTCGGGAGGACTATGAAACGTTTTTTTGCGGCGGCAGCCGCAGGATGTATCTTGCTTTCGGTGGTATTGCCGATGTGTGCCTGTAAACAGAAGGAGACGGAAGAGCCGTTTGACTATACGGCGCTCTACACGAACGAACGCACGCAGCCGTATGAGGAGACGGACCGCCTCACCTCGCGCAGCCGCTACGGCTACACCTGTGCGCACGAACAGGGCTTTCAGGGCTGGTCCTATCTCTATGGGAAGGGCGGCTCGTTTGCCGAGATGACGTGGAATGCCGCGTCGGAGCGCTGGGAGGGCGGCGGTGCCTCCATGCAGGGGGAGCGTCTTTCCCCGGCGGGAGAGACGGCGGCGGTGCGGATGTATAACTCCTCGCGTGCCGGAGAGGCTGTCCTCTACGGGAACTACAAGTGTGCGGACGTCTCGGACGGCGGGGCGCATATTGCCATCTTTGTGGACGGGGAGCCCGTCTATGAGGGCGAGCTTCCCGCGGGAGATACCATCGGGCGGTACTGCGAAGTTTCCGTCGTCCTCCGAGAGGGGAGCGAGGTCGCCTTTGTCGTATCGGGCGATGCTTGCGTGCTCTTCGACCCGGTCGTCACATTTGAAAACGCACAGAACGGATCGCTCTATCATCTGACCGCATCGGGCAAGCAGTACGGCGATGTCTTTCCATATTACGATGAGGAGCAGCACCGCCTGTATATGGGATTCCTCTGGTCGGACAACGCGGCACTTGCGGACAACTATCATGACGCACTGGAAATTTCTTCCAATCTGCTCACCTTTACGGATGTCCCCGAGGCGAACAACTACGATACCTGGCAGTATTACCGCGAGAATTATCGCCTGCATCAGCTCTTTGATGTCAGCCGCTTTTGTGACAGGAACATCTATTCCTACGGCGTGCGCGACAATATGCTGTATTTCGACGAGGAAAACGAGCGCTATCTCATGGTCGCGGGCTGTTATTACGCATTTGATGCGTCGGCGCAGACCTCGGACCTCGTCATCTACTGTTCGGACGACAAGATGGGGCTGAGCTGGACGCGGCCGGGCAACGTGGTCGAGGCGGGATATTCGCGCAATCTTCCGGAGTGCCCTTCGCTCATGAAGATCGGCGATCGCTGGTATGTCTTTGTCTCCGTCGCCTACAATACGGTGCATCAGGTGGGCCCGCTCCAATATTGGACGGGTGACGCGGGCATTGACTGCATGGACGTGGACTGGTCGGAAAAGGAGTTTGCCTTTCTTGACGGCGAAGATCTGTGTGCGGCGCGTCCCACGCAGGTGGGGGACAAGGTGTATCTCTGGGGTTGGATCCCCTCGACGTACGATACGATGCCCTGGGCGCCGTGGGCGGGATACCTCAATCTTCCGCGCGAGGTCGTCGTGCGGGAGGATGGATCGCTGGGAGGAAGGCTGGATCCCGGGCTCTCCGCTCTTCTCAACTACGGAAGGATGTACTCTCCGAAGGAGGACGGGTTTACGGCGGAGGAGGGAAGCGCTGTCCTCGGCGGCGAGGCGCTCTCCGTCTCAGGCGGGCGCGTGCGGCTCGGGGAGTTCCACCGCACCTATACGACCTTCCGCATGGATATGAAGCAATGCGGGAGAGCGGGCATTCAGATGGAGCAGGACGGGAAGCGGTATCAGGTCGTCATCGAGCGGGAGGGCGGAAAAGCTTGCATGAAGGTGCTCTCTCCCGATGATCCGTCGCACAAGGTGAACAGCACGATCTGCCTTCCCTCCGATACGGGCGTGTTTGACGTCAAGATCGTCTGCGACGGGGAATTTATCGAGTTCTTTGTCAACGACACCTGCGCCCTGACCGCCCATACCGCGATGACGGGGCAGTCGCATACGCTCTCGCTCCTTTGCGACGGCGAAGCGGGATTTTCCGATGTCAGCGTCTCCAAACTCCGTCCCTACGGGGAGATCGAATGACGGGGCACCCATCAATATGAAAAGACGCCGGGCGCGATGCCCGGCTTTCTTTTTGTGTGTTTTCCGCAAGTCGATGAGCGGGGCTTTCACAAAAGATAAAATTCTGACATACAGGGAAATATTCTGCAAAACAAGCGGGGAGGGAGGTGATATACTATAGGGGAAACATCCGAAAAAAGGACACGCAGAGAGGAGAGTTATCATGAACGAAAACCGAGAATTGGACGGCATTCACTTCTTGTTCCCTGTGGGGGAAAAGACGCCTGCAAAGTCGCAGAAGTCCTTTACGGGCGGGGATGTATATCACTTCATGTTCATCCCGCACGAGAGTAAACTCAACTGCCCCTTGGGGAACGTGACCTATACGCCGGGCTCCCGCAACAGTTGGCACGCCCACCCCGGGCTGCAGGTGCTTCTCATTACCTACGGCAGGGGCTGGTATCAGGAGGAGGGAAAGGAGCCGCGGGAACTGCACGCAGGCGACTATGTCGTCGTGGAGCCGGGCGTCAGACATTGGCACGGCGCCGCCAAGGACAGCTATATGGCGCAGCTTGGGTTTGTCGCCAACTGTCCCGAAAACTCTACGCTGACGTATGAGCACGTTTCGGACGAAGAATACAACAAATTACCTTGATCGGGAGGAAACTATGAACAGTCTACAGGGAAAAGTGGCGCTCGTCACGGGTTCGGGGCAGGGTGTCGGCCGCGGCATTGCCGAGTTCTTTGCCGAAGAGGGCGCCGTCGTCATCACCAACAACCGCAAGAAGAAGCCCAATGCCGCGGTGCCCGACTATCTCACGGGCGAGGCGAGGGAGCAGTTCCTTGCAATGAGCGGCGACGCCGAGACGGCGGCAGAGGCCATCCGGGTAAAGGGCGGGAAAGCCGAGGCGTATTTTTGCGACGTCTCCGACTATTCTGCCGTGAAGGAGATGATCGATACCATCGTAAAGAAATATGGGCGCATCGATATCGTCGTCAATAACGCCGCGATCACGCAGGCGGGCGGGCTGATGCTGCTTTCCGAGAGCGATTGGGACCGACAGACCGTCGTCAAGCTCAAGGGCGCCTTCAACACGATGCGCCTTGCCGCGCCCTATATGATCGAGCAGGGCGGCGGGAGCTTCATCAACGTCGCTTCCGATGCGTGGGTGGGCATGGTGAATGCCGCCGCTTACAGTGCGTCCAACGCGGGGCTCGTGGGGCTGACCCGCTCCTGTGCCGCAGAGCTTTTCCACTACAACATCAACGTCAACGCCATCTGCCCGCAGGCGGCGTCCCCCGGGCACGTCTCGGGCTTTACCAAGACGCTCCTCACCCTCGAGAAGGCGATGGGGGAGGGGTTCCGGATGCCCGAAGAAAAGCGCAAAGAGGTGGAGGCCGACCATGGCGACGCCAGAGATCTTGCGCCCTTCCTCGCCTTCCTTGTAAGCGACGCGGGAAGGGACAAGACGGGCGGCGTGTTCTCGGTGACGGCTTCGGGCCGCATCTCGTGGTATGCGCCCGAGGAGGAGCTCGACGGGCTTCCGCGCTCTGCCCCGCGCACGGTGGAGGAGATCATAGAGCTTATCCCTAAGTCGCCTTTAAAGGATGCGTTTATGTGCGTCGGCGATACTTTTTAGAAACTCATCGAAATAAGCCGTCTCAAATCGGGGTGCTTATTTTGAATTTCATCAAATCAAAAAGAGGACTTCCGGGAGGGAGTCCTCTTTTGTCAGGCTTTTTGGTCAGTTGCGGCGGGGGGATCGGACGCGGGGGGATCGGCCCGTTCGGCCGAGGCGGAGGGCGTCGTGTGCAGATGTCTTTTGCGACGGATGCCGTCAACGATCATATAGATGCCGAGGCAGGCGGTGAAGAAGCAGATCGAAAACCCGACAAGGGCGTTCATCTGGAGGGGAAGGTCGCCGCCGACTGCCGCAGAGAGCGCGATCTGCAGCGAGAAGAGGGAGACGAGCGCGTCCGTCAGATTGAGGTTGCGCAGTGCCTGCGTGACGGGCTCCTTTTTTCTTCCCGACTTTACCTTGTTGACGATGGCGAGAATGACCCGCGTGAAGGTGTAGGCGGCGTTCGCGATCGCAAGGACGAGGCCCGTCTGCGTGTCCTTCGGCATGGCGATCATCAGCGTGATGACGCCGGAGAGTGAGGCTTCGAGGAGGAGCAGCGCAATGCCGCCTGCAAGATAGATGTTGAGCTTGCGCCGCTCGAAGGCCTCGCTGTCTCTTCCGTACTTCTTCAGCCCGCGTCCGGAGGCAAGGATGACGCCGAGACGGATGACCATGAGCGCGAAGTAGTATGCCGCGAGGGCGGAATACCATACGGAGCGATAGGCGATCGCCGTGACGCCGTTGACGACGACGTAGGCAAAGTTCAGAAGCGTTGAAAGGGAGGAATAGACGACGGTGCGCACCGTATAACTTGCAAGAAAGGTTTCCGTGTACTTGTTGCGGGAAAGGCGCGTCCTTGCGGCGAGCTTGATCCTCTGCACCCAGCGCACGACGGCGTAGATGGCATAGGAGAGCGACAGCGCCGTCAGCCCGTAGAGGACGGCGGAATAGGGCTCCCGCTCTTGGGGAGAGGAGGAGACAAGGGCGGAGAGCGCGACAAGACCGCCCGTCAGAAGTACCCATAAAAGGGCAAACCATGCGGGCGGATGCTTGAAAAAGGCGACGAGTCGCTTCATCTGCTTCCTCCTGTATGCGGTTTCGGCAAGGCGCTGTGTGCCGATCTCCATTATGATAGCACGTTTCGGGGGCAAATTCAAGCACTTGCAAAAAATAAGGCGTTTTTTTGGCAGATAAGAGGGCAGAGACGGCCATTGTGTGCTACAATAGGGGAAAGGAAATAAGAAGGGGCGATATGCCCGAGGGGGAGAAGATGTGGGAATTGCTGTTGGCGGCGGGGATCCCGTCCGTTCTTGTGTCTGCGATCGTCACGGGCTGCATGAAGCGGCTGGAACGTCGGGAAAAGCAGCGCCTGGAAGAGACGAAGCGGAGAGAGGAGGATCGGCATCGGCTGGAGCTTCTGCAGATCCGCGGCACGCTGGCCGCGATGAGCCTCGGTGAGGCGACAGCGACCGCGCTCAAGAACGGTCACGCGAACGGAGAGACCGAGCAGGCGCTCGCCTATGAGCAGCGCGTCAAGCACGAGATGCGGGAGTTTCTGGAAAAGAGCGGCGTTGAACACGTCGCCTGAGTGCCGCCCGGAAAGCGGGGCGGCCCGACAAAAAAGAGAAAGGGGGAAAACAGATGGAAAATGCAGTGGAAGTGGTGGCGGTGCCTGTGATCGCGGCGATCGTCTATGGCGTGATGGCGGTGTACCGGCAGCTCGTTTCAGGCAAGGCGGCTGTGTGGACGAGCCTTATCCCCGTGTGGGCGGGGATCTTGGGAACGGCGATCGGGGTGATCGCCTTCTACCTGGCGCCGGAGGCGATGCCGGCCGATAACGTGCTCACGGCGATCTTGCTAGGGCTTGCGTCGGGGCTTTCGGCGACGGGTGCCGATCAGGTATATAAGCAGATCAAGAAGTCGGGCGGAGGAGAGGCATGAGTGCCGCGGGAAAGCAAGGGGGGACGTGCGCCGCGCGCATCGTGCGGACGGCGGGCTATTGGCTTGTATCGCTGACCTGGGGCGGCATCATGACGCTCCTCGGGGCGGTGATCGCGCTTGCGCTGCTCCTTACCGGGCATCGTCCCGGGCGGCTGGGGCCAAACGTGTACTTTGAGGTCGGCCGCGGCTGGGGCGGCATGGAGTACGGCGCGTTCTTCTTTGTGGAGCGCAACGCGGCAAGAGAGACCATCCTGCATGAGGCGGGCCACGGCATCCAGAATCTTCTGCTCGGGCCGCTGATGCCCTTCGTCGTGTGCATCCCGTCCGCCCTCCGCTATTGGATGCGGCGCTGTTCCACCTTCCGGGGGAAGAAGATTTTCTCGGGCGTGCTGTTCGCGTTCGCCGCGGCGGTCGGAGGGGCGCTTTGCGGGGCGGCGGTCGGAATTTCGGG
>QAKM01000069.1 GCA_003343805.1 Bacillota bacterium
GGATCACCCCCGCGTGTGCGGGGAAGAGTCCTAGCTTTGGCTTTATAATAGCCGTGGATTGGGATCACCCCCGCGTGTGCGGGGAAGAGTCATGAGGGTTTCCCCGATATCGTGCAGGGCGGGGATCACCCCCGCATGTGCGGGGAAGAGGTTTGGGCCGACATGCGCAGGGCTGCCAAGGCGGGATCACCCCCGCGTGTGCGGGGAAGAGCTGGCGGGACATCCGTACACTGACACAGGAGGAGGATCACCCCCGCGTGTGCGGGGAAGAGGCTTTGCCAGGCTGACGGCCTGGTGTGGGCACAGGATCACCCCCGCGTGTGCGGGGAAGAGTCTCCCACCCGGCTATTGATGGCGATATTGAAAGGATCACCCCCGCGTGTGCGGGGAAGAGACAGGCGGGGCTTACTTGAGGTCGTCAATGATGGGATCACCCCCGCGTGTGCGGGGAAGAGCGCAACAGCAGATTGGTATCCACCATTGATTTGGGATCACCCCCGCGTGTGCGGGGAAGAGCCGCTCTTGATTTTCGCCCGGGCGGCCGTGATAGGATCACCCCCGCGTGTGCGGGGAAGAGGCAGGTCTCATCATAGGCTTTGCCGCCGGGCGAGGATCACCCCCGCGTGTGCGGGGAAGAGGATATATGGGCCTGTGGTGCCAGCCCGAACAAAGGATCACCCCCGCGTGTGCGGGGAAGAGCCGGGCCAACCACGCCATAGAGTTTATCGAAAAGGATCACCCCCGCGTGTGCGGGGAAGAGCAATACCCTTGTGGGGTAATCCGCCCATTCGCAGGATCACCCCCGCGTGTGCGGGGAAGAGTTTGTGCGGTCTTAAATCCGCCGCGTGCGGCCAGGATCACCCCCGCGTGTGCGGGGAAGAGGTCAGCCAGGCCTCCACGGAGGTTTCCCGGACGGGATCACCCCCGCGTGTGCGGGGAAGAGCGGCCCGAGCGCGCAAGGAGCGAGGGCCGGCCAGGATCACCCCCGCGTGTGCGGGGAAGAGCAGATGCCGTCCGGGTAAACAGAAATCTTGCAAGGATCACCCCCGCGTGTGCGGGGAAGAGCCGGCCGGTTGAAAGCTGCGCTTGTCAAAACAAGGATCACCCCCGCGTGTGCGGGGAAGAGTCAAAGAAATTTCAGAAGAATATGAAAACCCTGGGATCACCCCCGCGTGTGCGGGGAAGAGTCGGCCAAAGCGTCCCACGGAGGCCGCCGCCGGCCGGGATCACCCCCGCGTGTGCGGGGAAGAGCGGGTAGATTTCCGGAAATATGGATGCCCCGTGGGATCACCCCCGCGTGTGCGGGGAAGAGCCTTGGGAGATAACAACCGCGCGTGGATTGGAAGGATCACCCCCGCGTGTGCGGGGAAGAGCTTTGTATTGCTCGGAAATCCTGTCCAGCATGAGGATCACCCCCGCGTGTGCGGGGAAGAGGGTGTGTAGGTTTCCACCACCGTGTCGTATTCGGGATCACCCCCGCGTGTGCGGGGAAGAGACCCGCAGGGCGATCATGTCCTGCTGGGCCAGGGGATCACCCCCGCGTGTGCGGGGAAGAGGTCCGCTTGGCGGCCAACTCGGACATGCCGAAAGGATCACCCCCGCGTGTGCGGGGAAGAGTCTTTGACATCGGCGCTTGTAACCGCTGGGACGGGATCACCCCCGCGTGTGCGGGGAAGAGGCATCTGAAAGCGTCCATGTCTCTGGCGGGTGAGGATCACCCCCGCGTGTGCGGGGAAGAGAAATTTCCAAAGAGGGTGTTGAATCCTTCGAAAGGATCACCCCCGCGTGTGCGGGGAAGAGATGCTGGCCATCAGGCGCTTGGCCTCCTTGTCCGGATCACCCCCGCGTGTGCGGGGAAGAGCGCCTGCAGTACTTTTTTCTTTTCCGCCTCAAAGGATCACCCCCGCGTGTGCGGGGAAGAGGCAAATGGTGTAGAATGGCTTGTTATAGCTGAGGGATCACCCCCGCGTGTGCGGGGAAGAGTGATTATTTTACTGTTCAATTCGTTTCGGTAAGGGATCACCCCCGCGTGTGCGGGGAAGAGTTATATACCGGTAGCCCTTCTGTCTAATAGTGAGGATCACCCCCGCGTGTGCGGGGAAGAGAGAAGGTTATGTACCAACACAGCAAGAGATAGAGGATCACCCCCGCGTGTGCGGGGAAGAGGTACTGATTTAATGGAATTGTCATTAAAATCTAGGATCACCCCCGCGTGTGCGGGGAAGAGGCTCTTTTATCCGTAAGGAGGAGGCTGTTGTAGGGATCACCCCCGCGTGTGCGGGGAAGAGTTGTGCTAAAAAGTTTTTTGACGATATTATATAGGATCACCCCCGCGTGTGCGGGGAAGAGTTTTATCCAACTCCCATGCAATGTCCAAATTTGGGATCACCCCCGCGTGTGCGGGGAAGAGACACGAGGATTTGAGTTATATGCACACTCAGCAGGATCACCCCCGCGTGTGCGGGGAAGAGCGAATTTTTTGCACAAGTATGTCCCCGTATACAGGATCACCCCCGCGTGTGCGGGGAAGAGTCTGTCGGCTTATACCCAACCGGACGAATAGTAGGATCACCCCCGCGTGTGCGGGGAAGAGTGGGTATCACGATGGATATCTCGTTTTTAGCTGGGATCACCCCCGCGTGTGCGGGGAAGAGTAGACACGGGTATCCCATCCAGCGAAAACACAGGGATCACCCCCGCGTGTGCGGGGAAGAGACTAAAAAAATCCCATTATACAGCTGTTTTTAACATCAGCGTCGCCGTTATTCATTCAGTTTGCAATACAGCTGCCAAACCAATTCGCAGTCTTCCAGCGCCCGGTGCGTATCCGTGTACGCAAGAGCAAAATGCTTTGCCAATGTAGTCAATTTGTAATTGCCCACGCCATATATTTTGCGGCGGGCCATATTCAGAAGGTCGACACATCGGTTGACAGGAGCCGGCTTTCCAAAGCGCTTGCATGCGGTGCGTAAAAATTCCATATCAAATGTGATGTTGTATCCCACCAGCTTTTCCTGGCCGATAAAAGCCAAAAACGCATCCAGCGCCTCTTCCGGCGGACTTCCCTGCTGCCGCAGCGTCGCATTCGTAATGCCGGTCAATGTCGTGATCTGCTGCGGCAGCGGCTTATCGCTGCAAACCAGACGGGAAAAAATTTCGGTTCTTTGGCCGCCCACAACCTTTATCGCGCCAAACTCAATAATAGCATCTGTGCCAGACTGTAAACCGGTGGTTTCTAAGTCGATTATCACATACGTATCTCTACCCTGTGCCTTTCCCTGTCTGCTTCGCTGTGCCATCTGGCGTTTGGCAGCCTTGCTGAATCCCGGTTTCAAGGTATCGTCTGCTTCTGCTGCCTGCGGAAGTGGACGGCGAATGAGCCGGATGCCGTCATAGTCCACCGGAATCCAAGCCGTATTATGGACACGAAAATCCATTTTTTGCTCGCCGTTTGTTGTATAAACCATGGTTGCACGGCCATTTTTCAGATTTTGGCAGACACGTTCCCATAGCGCCTCCCGTACCCGGCTACTGGCATGGCCCACATAGACGCCAGTGTTAATCTCGCACAGCCATTTGGACAGGTCTCCGCGCAGTTTGGGCGGACAATCCGTCATGGTGATGACGATGATGGCACATCCCCCGCTTCCTTGTCAAAATAGCTGATGCCGTTGGCCACCCTGCCTACCTGATTGTCCCATAAATATACCGCTTCTTCATCCTGGGGCTGCTCCTCTTCGGGCAGAAGCAGCCATCGGATATCATGCACCATCCGTTCCAGAATGTGATGCGCCACCATGGCATCCCGCACACGGCGCCGGACGACGGCCGGCAGGTCCTCCGGCTCTTCAGCGGCCACCTGAAAAGCAATGGGGATGGTGACCTCCGCCTTATACAGGTCGGCTATATCATAAACAAATGAACATTCGTGCCCCACATGCACAAACCCCAGTCCCGGCGCGCAGCCAAGGGCCACAATCACGGCATGGGCCAGCCCATACAGACAGGCATGTCCGGCTGAAAGCGCCTGGTTGACACTGTCGCCGGAAGCAAAATCGTCCGGGCGATACATGCGTCCGTTCCACGGTACCCCGGTCTCCTTGGCGGCCTTGCGGTAAACCCTGCGAACCCGGCTGCCCTCGCGGCCCCGCAGCTGCTGCATGGTCAGCTGTGAGACATCCTCATCCGGGAAGCGCAGCTGGTACATCCTGCGCACCACGGCCAGATGCTTGCGGGTATTGCTGACCAGTTCCGCCTGCCGCAGCAGCAGGCCTGCGCGGGTGGTCAGCGGACGGCCGTGGGCGTAATAGCGCACCCCGTGCTCGCCGACCCACACAGCCCCTACCCCAGTATCGCCCATCAGTTCCATGGCGCGGTGGGTGACGCGGGTGCCGGGCCCGAGCAGCAGCACCGAAATGGCAGCGGCTGGGATATGGACGATGCCCTTTTCGTCGGTAACCGTGATGGCGCCGTCCTGCCGGCCCAGCGTGCAGTGCTCCAGATAGAGAAAGGTGATGCGGTCCTTGATTTGGGGCAGAGCCTGTAAGGCAGGGCGGATGATCCCGGGAAGTTCAGCCATGGGCATCACCTCCGCTGCAGGACGGTCATCAGGCCCAGTCCATACGCCTTGCCCCGGCCGATGCCGTTTGTCAGCAGCCGGCAGAATGCTTCGGCATCCGTGACCTGCAAAACGCCCTCATAGGTCACCGACAGCAGCGAGACAGGCCGGCCGTGGTCATTGCCCTTGGCAAAATGCAGCCAGCGGCAGGCCGTCACGGCAAACCCGTCCGGCGCAAGGGAAAATCCGTGTTTTTGTGCGCGGTCCAGCAGCCACTGCTGCTGATATTCCACCGTGCAGTGGGCCAGAACCTTGCCGCGGGTATGGGGTGCATCGGAGCGCGGACGGCTTATAGTCGGGTTGGCCGTCAGCCGGAACTGCCAAATGCTGCCCGGTTTTATGCGCTGCAGAAGCAGCGTATAGTCCCGTGTTTCAGGGGAACTTCCCCCTGCCGGCGGTCCAAACTGCTGGGCGAGAAGGTGCAGATCCGGCTTATCCTCACTGAGAAGCAGCAGGTAGAGCCTGCCGTTGAGCCGGTCCAGACGCCACAGCCGCCGGCGGCGCTCGCCGGGAAAAGCGGCTTCCACCGCACCGTGCAGCTTTTGTTGGCAGGCCAGCGCCCGCATGGTGGCACGGCGGGTCTCATCCAGTTCCACTCTGGATAAATACATGCTGTCACCTCCATTCTGCAAAGGGATCGTGGGCGGTTTCCTCCTGTGGGGCGGGGGCGGCCGGCGGGGCGGCGGTGTATTCCCGCACAGGCCGATAGCCATACTGCCGGTGGATGGGACTGAAGGAGAGCGGCAGATCCCGCCGCGGTACGGCGCCGTCCTGCTGCGGTTCGGTGTCCGCCACGATGCGGCAGCCCTGCGGGGCCGCCCGCCGCCATGCAGCCAGCTGAGACGGTTCGGCCAGCAGCGCGTCCATCAGGCCGGCCGGCCGTATACCCAGGCAGAGCGGCTGGGTGGGCGGACAGGAACGCCGCCCCAAAAAAAGCGGGAACGCCGGGCGGCACAGAGCGGTTTGCAGCTGCCGCAGCAGCCCCTCGTCCTCGCTCTCCAGCCCTGCGAGAAAGACGGCGTCCGCCAGATAGTACCGCCTGGTGACATACGGTGCATGGGGCGCCTTGTCTTTCTGCCGGGCCTTTTTCACCTCGTCCGGCGTGGGATTGCCGGCTGTGTGGAAGTCTGTCAGCAGGCTGCCTTCCTGGTCCACCCGTACGGCAAAGCGCAGGCTGTTGAGCTTCTGCATGGCCTGTACCTCATCCCTGCGCAGGCCCAGAGCCGCGGCCAGCAGGCCGATGACGCCGCTTTTGGTAGGTTCCCGGTTGGTTTTCCGGATTTCAAATTTGGAGTCTGCGCCCCAGGACTGCAAAGGAGCCGCCAGGCGCAGCAGCAATGTGGCCATCATTCCACCCCGTTTCCGCTCATATGCTGCCGTACGGCCGCTTCCAACGCATCCAGCGCTCCGCCCAGCGGCATGGTCTGGGCCAGTTCTTCCAGCCCGGTGCCCACGGCAAAGGCCTGCGCCGGGTTGCCGGTATAATCCTGATATACCTGGCGGGCATAGGCGGCCAGCCGGCGTTTGGACGGTTCCACAAACCCCTCCTCCGACGGGGGGATGGCTTTTTCAAAAGCGCCGCAGAGATTGACCGGCTGGTCGCAGCGGACCGTAATGTAGACGGCATCCGGCAATGTGCGGTTGGCGAAGGTGTTCTGCTTGCCGGTGGGCATGGAACGGATGAACGCCTCGGCAAAGGCGCGGACCACGCCGGGGGTTTCTGCCCTGCCCAGGCTGGCGGCCAGCTCGACGGCGTTGACGGTGGCATAGCGGTAGAGGGTGGAAGAGTTGTACTCGACGGTGCCCAGATGGCCCGCCCCGGCGTTATCCGCCGGCGCACAGTCGTCCACCGCCGTAAAATAGTCGTACTCGTTTTGGACCGCATGGGTGGAAATGCTGTGGGCCACCTGAGCCGCCGCGTCGTAGTTCAGGGAGGGATCGCTGGCCACCATACGGCCAAAGAGGGCCATATCTGCCGACGGGTCGTCCTTTAAAGCCTTTTTATATGCCTGCTTGTCCTCGCAGCCCTGCACGGCCAGTTCTGCCAGCGCCCTGGCCTGGGCGTGGCTCATAAAAAACAGGGCGTCGGTTCCTTTTTCGTCGGTGACCTTTTTCAGGCCGGCGTTTTCCAGCGCCGTTTTGGCCAGTTTGGCGGCATCCGATTCGGGCGATAAAGCCGCAATTTCCCCGGCCACCACAGCGACGATCTTCTTGGTCCGCTCCCCCAGCTGCTCCCGGGCCAGCAGTTCCTCCCGGTACATCAGCCGCATGGCGCGTTTCCAAGCCTGGGAGGAAACGCGGGCGCGGGTGGCCCCGCCGTAGACGGCCGTTTTCGGGCTGCCGGTATCGTCCCGGTTGACACAGCTGGGCGGTACGGTTTGCAGGACGTGAAAATCAATGTACAGACGTTTGGAATCCATCTTTATTCTCCTCTCCGTTTTCCTGAATCGGACTTGCATCGTTTTCCTTATGCAGCGGCCGGTAGTAATCCTGTCCCCATTGCAGCCGTACACGCGGCGCGGCGGAGAGGGATTGCCAATCGTACAGGTCGGCTGCCAGCTGTGCATAGTCCAGCGGGATTCCGTCGGCGCGCAGCAGCTGAACGATACCGCGCAGATGTTGGGCGCCCTCCCGCATGGACGCCGCGGTAGCCAGTGCGTTGAACCGGCGCAGGATACTGCTGTCCTGCGGCTGCTCGCCCGGCTTTACCAGCTGACGCACGGCGAAGCCGAAGCGCGCCCCTTCCCGGTTCATGTTATCTCCCGGCAGCGCGTGCCCCTGCTGGTGCAAAGCGTACAGGGTCAGCGCCAGATAGATGGCCCACTCGGCTCTGGTGGGCGCGCCGGTTTTGCTCTCCAGTTCGGGCGGGAGATCCTGCAAAAAAATCCCCCATATGGCCGGCAGGTCCCCCGGCATACGCCCCACGCCCCGCCGCAGGTTGGCCAGCGCCGCCTTTTGCGGATGTTCCGGCAGGCTCAGCAGCCAGCGCAGCCGCCCGGATACATAGGTTTTGACCTGTTCTCGATCGGTTTGTGCCGTCATCATACTCCTCCTTTTTCCGTATAGATTCTGGCGATTCTGCGCAGGAACGCAAGATAGGCTTCCGGTGCCGAGCAGTGGCGCCTGGTTTCGGCTTCCTTCTTGCCCCTGCCTGGCTTTATATCGATGCTGCGCCCCGCAAAAGCCGCTGTGCCCGCCTGCTCCGCCAGCCGGGTACCCAGCCTGCGGGCGATCTTACGCACCTGGGTTTGCCAGGCGCAGCGGCTTGCGGCTGTCTCTTGGCTTTCCCAGTCGGGATCTATCCCATGGAGCCACTGGCGGAAGGGCTGGTCGATCTGAAAGTAAAACTGCTCCTTGGCGTCCTGCGGCGCAGCCTGATTTTTGTCCCCTGCCGCCACGGCCAAATCCTTTGTTAGATCGCCTACGGCCTTGGCTACCTCTTCACAGCGGCCGATTTCCTCTGTGATAATTCGCTGCCATCCCTTTCCCATTTCATCCAGCAGAGACGCATGGAAGGAAAGCTCGTCAGAAAAAGTATCCGATACAGAGGATTTATCCTTGCCATATTCCACAGCCGCGATGCGGAAATGCACCACCGTCTTTTTGTCCAAAATGCGGCTTTGTGGATTTTGCAGCACAGCGATCCAGCGGACGATACCCGGCTGGTGTATACCGGGCCGCTGTACGAACACAGCGGGAAACTCTCTCCAAAATTGTTTGGCGGGATCGTGGCGCCGGGGCCAATAGGAGGGCGGCGCATTTTTTGTTGTCCGCCCAGTCTTCCAAACGGTCATTTGCTCGCAAAAGGCATTTTCAGGACTAAAAAAGTCGCCGCTCAGCAGCGAATATCCGACGACCTTGTCCCCACTTTGGTGCAGCAGCAGCCGCCGGGACTGGAGGGTGAGCAGGGCGGCCGGATTATCCGGCGGCGGAACCTCGGTGCGTTCGCCGCTTCGGGAATGCTCCAGCTCCCAGGAGGGAAGGGCGGGCTGCCACAGGGTTTCCCCGTCCCGCAGCAGGACAAGATTGAGCATCAGTGTCTCAAAGAGGTTTTTACCTGTGGCCTGGATGAGTCCCAGCTTCCCCAGCCAGCCCACACCCGGGGAGGGCAGGTCCTTCCCCTTGGGCTTGTTTGAACTATCATCGTATCCGTTGATATACAGCAGCCACCGCGCCGCTTGTGCGTACCCCATTTCGGCCTTGCCGGCGCCCGCATAAGCCGAAAACAGGCGCAGTTTATGGTCGCTTTCTGAAAGTTCCCCATTCAGTTTTGCTGCGGTATATTCCGTGCCAATCTCGGCCGCCGGCACCTGCCAGAAGGGCCGTTCCGGGTGAAACAGCCAAAACCGGTCCCGCCAGGCGGCCAGATATGCCCGGATGGGCTTTTCCGGAAAATGCCCCAGCTGCCACAGGCTTTTCCAACGAGCCAGGGCCTCGTCGGTGGAGCGGAACGGCGCTGCTTGCCCGTCTGTATCCGCACGGGAAAACACCGTATGCAGCACAGCCAGCAGCAGACGCAGCACCGCTACGTCCTGGGTGGCCAGCTCGCCGGCCAGGTCGGTGTATGCCTGTGCGTGCAGCAGCGCATCGGTCAGCGAGACCTCCCGCACCGTGCAGTCGGGCTGCAGTACCCGGATCCATGGCTCCTCCAGCAGGTTAAATACCTCTTCCTTCATCGCTCTCCTCCTTCCGATAGGTCAGACCGTCCGCCTGGTCGTATTGCAGCACGACCTGTGCCAGATGGGCTGTCAGTGTCTCATCCAAAAGCAGCACCAGCTCGCCCCGCAGCATGGGCGCCTGCTGCCACTGGGGCAGTATGGTACGGTTTTGTCTTTCCAGCTCTTCGATCACCTGGTCGATATTCCATCGGCGGCTGAAATAGCCCGGCAGACGCAGCTTCTGCCGCGCTATCTGCAGGCCTTCCTCCTGCGAGGGCGGACGGTCTGCCGGAACGGCGCATCCCCCCTGCTGCCAGGGCAAAAAATGGATGCTGCCGTCCCCATGCCGCACCATTACCAGTACATCCAACGCGGGATCGCCGTCGCGCACGGCGGCCCGCGCCGCTGCATCGCTGCCGCCCACGGTGTCGTGCATCCAGTCGTCCAGCACGTTCAGGTGGGGGAAGAGCGGATGCTCCTCCGGCGGCCGGATCGTAAAGGCATCGGCCCGGCGTGCCAATTTCTCCTGCTCGCGGTCGTATGCCTCCCTGGCTTTTTCGCTTGCCGCGTCGGCGGCCAGGGAATCGTCATTCTCCCAGCCGTAGGCCGCCTGCACGAGCTTGGGAATATCGCCGGGCAGCGCCACCGTTTGGGGCAGCAGCTTGCGGGTTCGCCACAAAAGCCATTCCCCGTAAACCGCTTTGCTGCCCGGGTCAAAATCCCCTTCGGCTGTATCCAGCACCGCACAGGCTGCCCTCTGCAATGCAGGCGGACGGTCGTCCCGCGGATGGCGGTGCAGCCGTCCGATTCGCTGCAGCAGCAGGTCCATGGGGCAAAGCTCTGTCACGAGAAAATCAAAATCGATGTCCAGCGATTGTTCCAATACCTGTGTGCCCACAACGATCAGCCGATCCCGCTGCGCAGGGGCCGCGCGCTTGCCCAGGCGGGTGCGCAGCAGCTGTTCCTTCTCGGCCCGGTCGGGCATCAAAAACTGCGCGTGAAACAGAAAAACGGTAAAATCCGGCATGGCCGCCCGCAGTTTGGCCGCCAGCTCCTGCGCCTTCTTGACGGTATTGACGATTATCCCGGCGCAGCCGCCCTGCCCCATGATTTTCTTCAGCAAGCCGGACAGCTGCTCTTCGGGGACGGTGTGCAGCTGTACATGTCGCTGTTCCGGCGGCAGCGGAACGGTCTGCTGGCAGACCCGGCCGCCCTCGGTCCAGGTCAGCAGCGGATAACTGCGGCTGGTCTTCCAGGGGGCTTCTGCCTGAGGCGCGCCCAGATAGGCTTCAACCAGTTCTGCCCGGCGACGGGCCGGCAGCGTGGCCGAAAGCAGGATGACCGGCACACGGTAGCTTCCCAGCCAGGTGAGCGCCCGTTTGAGATAATGGTTCATATAGGTGTCATAGGCATGGCATTCGTCCACGACCACCACCTTGCCCGCCAGCCCCAGATGGCGCAGCATCAGGTGTTTCTGCTTCAGCGCCGCCAGCAAAAGCTGGTCCACGGTGCCGATGACGAAATCCGCCAGCAGCGCCTGCCGGCTGCCCTGGAACCAACGATGCACCAGTATGCCGCCCTCCGGATTGTCCTCCTCGGTTTCGGCGCTGCCGCAAAACAGCTGGCGGTAATCCTCGTTGAGCTCTGCCATACCGTGGGCCAGCCGGATGGAGTGGGCCACCTCCTGGGACTGGGTCTGGGCCCAGGCCTGCAGCCGGTCAAAAATACCGTTGGCTGTGGCCTGCGTAGGCAGCCCGAAAAAGAGCCCGCCGGCATGAAAGCGGGCGGCAAATATTTCGGCGGCCGCCAGAGCGGCTTCGGTTTTGCCGATGCCCATTTGGGCTTCCAGAATCAGGATGCCGGGTGTCTGCATATTGGCCGTCACATCCAGCACGGCGCGTTGGAGCGCATTGGGCAAAAAACCGAATCGCTGCCGGAAGGCCCCGTCGTCCATGGAAGGATACTGCCCTTCCCAGGGAAAGGTCAGGTTCAGTTTGTGCCAGGCCTGGTATACGCGTTGGGGATAGGCGGCTTCCTCTCCCAGTTCATCCACCGGGATTAGGGGGAAATAGCGGGTGTTGCTGGCTATCCAATCGGCCATCGTCGTTAGCCCGGTCAGCAGCAGCTGCGCAGCCATGGTCAATGTGGGCAGTTCTCCGGCCGTGTCAAAACCGCTCCAGGCCAGGGCGGCTTGGTACATCGCCTGCCACACGGCGCGCCAGCGGTCTTGCTGTCCCTTGCCCCAGTAGTTGCGGGGATAGTCCTCCAACTGTTCTGCTATGTAGCTGTTCAGTCCGTTTTCCTGGGGCTTGCCGTGGTGCGCGCCGGCGATGGAGGCCAGTCCCGGCGGACAGCCGAGCTCCAGCAGGATGGCCTCACTGGCCCGGGCATGGGGTGTTTTGCCGCTGTCCGGACTTCTTTCCGGCAGGTCGAACGATGCGGTCAGCCGTTGGCGGGCGTCGGGAATATGCTGCAAAATATTGCTTTGAAACGCCGCAGTAGCCTTGCCGATGTCGTGTACCGCCCCCAAAAAACAGGCTGTGCGCACAAGGATATCCTCCTGCAGGCCGATGCTGCGGCGCACTGCTTCCGGCAGCCAGTTTTGCACAAGAAGGCGCAGAATCTCCGCTGTGTCTCTGGCATGCATCCAAAGGGGCAGCCAAAGGCCGCCCCCCTCCGGGTCGGACTTGCCGGCCAGGAGTTTTGTCTGACGCTGCAATATGATGCCTTTCAAGGGATCACCTTTTTTCATAAACCTGCCAGCTTTTGCTTTGCTTGTATATGGAACATCTACATTATACCCTAAAATTATAATTTATTATATATAATTTTTATCATTTTCGCCGCAAATCAAAAAATTGTGGGCATGCATAGCACCATCAGATAGTTTTTGGCAGTTTTCCATATGCAAATGTCGAATCCTGTAGCAGATACAGCATTTTCCGAATGGTATGGCCGCTTCTGTGTCGTACAGATGTCGTACTAAAAAAGCAAACCCGCCTGAAGTAGGGGAAAAATAAAACGCACCCCACAAATGCAGAGCCTCAGATTGTGCGGACGGCACAAAAAGCCGCCTGGTGTAGGAATATTAGATTTTAGCAGGAGTGGCGCAGCGTCAGCGGCGCCACTCCAGTTTTATACTGGATGCGCTGGTGGTTGTAAAAGTGGATGTAGCGGTCAATCATCTCGTTTGCCTCGGAGAAGGTGGCTGGTTTATGCCGGTAGATGCATTCGGTTTTGAGGATGAAGAAGATTTTCAGCCATCGCATTGTCATACGGGTTCCCGCGTCTTGACATAGACGGCGTTATGCCGTATTGTTTAGTTAGCTGGAAATATGCTTGTGACGTGTATTGAAAGCCCTGGTCGCTGTGGAGCTGCAACTCCACAGCGACTGTCTTTTTCTCCCGCTTCGTGGCCAGACCCAGTCTTGTAGGCCACAATGCTGTTGTCATACAGGTCAC
>QAKM01000019.1 GCA_003343805.1 Bacillota bacterium
ATCTCCGACGTGCGGCAGGGAAACGTGAAGGTGCGCTTCCCCACGCTCACCGTGGGGTTCGTGCTGCTCGGGGCTGCCTATCTTCTGGGCGGCGTCGGCTATGAGGACTACGACGGGCGCACGCTCGCCTTCGGCGCGCTCGAGATCCTGTCGCTCGCCCTTGTTTATTTTCTCTTCACGCTCTTCTGTGACGTCGCGCGGGCGCCCAAGGCCTATTTTGCCTGGATGCTCTTCTTCGGCGGCGTGCTGCTCTTTGGGGAGACGCTCTCGGTGTACGCCTTCGGAGAGGTGTTTGCGAACGGCTCGCCCGTGCGCGGGCAGATCTATACGGGCTGGGGGATGTATAACAATCTCGGCGCGGCTCTCTGCATGATGATGCCGGGCGCTTTCTATCTGGCGGCGGTGCATCGGGCGGGCCCCGCCTTTCTTCTGGCGGGTTACGCATTCTTCGGCGCGGTCGTACTCACGCTCTCGCGCACGTCCATCGCCGTGGGGGCGGCCGTTGCCGTCCTCGGCACCATCGGCGTGCTCATCAAGAGCCGCGGGACGGTGCGCATCTGGAACGCCGTCCTCGCCGTGCTGGCCGCATCGGCCGCGGCGGCGCTTTGCTATCTCTTCCGCGGCGCAGTCCTTTCCCTCGTGCAGGCGCTCCTCAATTTCGAGGAGACGGGCAGCTCCCGCCTCGAGACATATCGTGAGGGCTGGGAGCTCTTCCGCGCGCATCCCTTCTTCGGCACGGGCTTTTACTCGTGCGAGCAGTACAAGTGGGGGAAGCTCGATTCCTTCATCCCGCCGCGCTGGCACAACACCTATGTGCAGCTCCTTGCCTCGTGCGGGATCGTCGGCCTCCTTGCCTATCTCGTCCATCGCATGGAGACGCTCGTGCTCCTCTTCCGCGCGCCCTGTTTTGAAAAGTGGATGATCGCTCTCTCCGTCCTGGCCCTCATCGCCACGAGCTGGCTGGACTGCCATTTCTTCAACCTCGGGCCGGGGCTCCTCTATTCCGCGCTCCTCTGCTTTGCGGAAAAGCAGTTCGGGCGGAGGGAGAAGCGCGCCCCGGAGGGCGGGATCGGCTGAAAATTTGCGGGAAGGAAATGTGTCATTCCCTTGTTATTCAGTTGACTTAAATTGTGAAATTACTTATAATAATCATAAGCAGATATGCTTGTTCCGGCCGCGGGAGGCATCTTCCGGGCGGGAGCGGGCAAAATGCCCGGACCGGCCGCATGAAATACGGCCGTTTACTACAAGATAACGATCGAGGGAAACGAATGGAAGAAAACATCGGAATGCAGAACGAAGCAGCGGAAGGGGAGTCCACCATCCGTCTGGGCGAGCTCTTTGCCGCTCTGTGGAGGAACATCATCCTTCTCGTCATCATCACCGCCGTCATCTTCGGCGGCGGGCTTCTCTACGCCTATGTCATCGCTACGGAGGAGTATGCTTCGACGGCGACCTTCTCCGTCGTCGTCAGCGACGATCCCGAAGGCAGCACGGCCTCGGGTGAGTTCAACCTCACCAACTCGCAGAAGATGATCGGAACGGTCGTCGGCCTCGTCCAGGGCGACATCCTCGAGATCGTTGCCGAGGAACATCCCATCGTGGGTACCGCTTCCCAGCTTCGGGAGCGCCTCACCGTCACGTCGAGCGACGACAGCTTCATCATCTCGGTCACGGCGCAGGATCCCAGCGCGCTGCTTGCGCAGAATATGGCAAACTATGTGGTGGATACCCTCATCGAGTATGCCAACACGTCCGAAGATAACTTAGGCCTCGTCCTCCGCAACGCGATCACCAAGATCTCGTCGGCCAAGCTGGGCACTTATGCCGCGCCCAACCGCCTTCTGTATGCGGCGGTCTCCTTCCTCGGGGGGCTCGTCGTCGGCTGCGTCGTCATCTTCATCAAGGAGTTCGCCTCCAACAAGTTCCGCGCCCGCAAGGAAGTCGAGGAACAGCTCGGCGAGCGCGTCATCGGCGCCTTTGTGGACGACAAGAGCAAGAAGGAAAAGCCCACGATCACCAAGATGTGCGGCACGCACACGGCGACCGAGCTCGTGGAGCCCGGCCTCCGCAACTACGAACCCTACAACAATCTTCTGACGAATATCCGCTATTCCGATCTCGAACATCCCTATCAGGTCGTCATGATCACTTCGGCGGGGGAGAGCGAGCTCAAGAGCACGACGATCGCCAACCTTGCGGCGTGCGCCGCGCATAACGGCAAGAAGGTGCTGCTCATCGACCTCGATCTCAGAAAGGCCATCATGCACCGCGTGTTCGGCGTTTCCAAGGAGCGCGGCCTCGTCGACTATCTCGCCGGCACCTGCAGCGAGCGGGAGATCGTCAAACCCTCCAAGAGCGGGGTGGACATCATCACGGGCGGCAAGAAGGTCCCCAACCCCGTCGCCGTCATCGAGGACAGCCGTCTGCCGCAGCTCATCGAGGACCTTCGGGCAAAGTACGATTACATCTTTGTGGATGCGCCTCCCGTGCTCGCGTGTGCGGATGCGCAGGCCATCTCCAAGTTCTGCGACGGCGTCATCTTCAACGTTGCGATGCGCGACGTGAAGAAGAAGGACGCGTGCGTGGCAGTTGCAAATATGCGGCTCGTCGGAGCGCGCATCATCGGGATCAACACGACGAAGTGCGACCGGAAGGACCGCAGCGGGTACTATTACCGCGGCTATTACGAGGACAGACCGTCCGAAGCGAAGAAGGAAGCGAAGAAAGAGGCATAAACGGGACGAAGGACGGAGGGGCGGCATGATCGATATCCACAGCCATATCCTGCCCGGCGTGGACGACGGCGCGAAGGATGCGGAAGTCGCGCGCCGGATGGCGGAACGCTATCGGGAAGCGGGCGTTGCGGAGGTCGTCTGCACGCCGCACATGGATGCGGAACACCGCGATCCCGCCCCGTTGAAAGAGGCATTTGCTGCCTTTCAGGAGTCGATGCGCTCCGTGCCCGTCCGCTTTTATCTCGGTTCGGAGATCTATTACTATCCCGGCATGGCGGACGATCTTGCCGCCGGGAAACTGCTCCCGTTCGGGGGGAGCCGGACGGTGCTCGTGGAATTTTCCACGCGACAGGAGACAGAGATCGCCGATATCGTCTACGATCTCGGCGTGGCGGGATACCGCCCCATCGTGGCGCACATCGAACGGTATTGGTATCTGAAAAAGGAGGACTACTTCCTCATCCGTGAGAGCGGGGGGAGGATCCAGATCAACGCGGGCGCCTTTGCGCACGAACACACCGCAAAGACGGCGATGTTCCTGCTCAAACAAAAGCTCGTCGATGCGATCGCCTCCGATGCGCACGACGATGTGCGCCGTCCCGTCGATTTCGCCCTTGCGCAAAAGACCGTCCGCCGCAAGTTCCCGCGGCAGTACAAGGCGCTGTTTGAGAGCGATTTCCGGACGTTTACGGAGGATAACTGAATGCAGGGAGAGGGCCCGCCCTCTCTTTTTTTTGTACCGATCTTCCCGCAGGCATTGACAGCAGGCGCGGAATGGAGTATGATAGAGAAGGTCCGCCGCGCCTCCCTTTTTTGATGCGGACGGGGTTTGTCGCGGACGATGCCCTGCCCGATATCTGCCGGTTTCGGGGCTAAAAAGAGGGCGGCGGAGCGCAAGGAGCGCGAAAAAACATGATCAAAGACATTTTATTCGATCTCGACGGGACGCTCACCGAGCCCTTCGAGGGCATCACCAATTCCGTTCTCTACGCCCTGCACAAGTGCGGCATCGCGGAGACGGACCGCGAAAAGCTCCGTGCCTTCATCGGGCCGCCCCTCCTTGCGTCCTTTTCCGAATACTACGGTATGACGAGGGAAGAGGCGCGCCGTGCCGTTTCCTTTTACCGAGAATATTACGAGGAGAAGGGCATCTTTGAAAACGCGGTCATCCCGGGCATCCCCGCGCTCGTGCAGGCGCTTTCGGAGCGGTATCGCCTCTTTGTGGCGACTTCCAAGCCCGAGCTCTTTGCCGAACGCATCATGGAGCGCTTCGGCCTCAGGCCGTATTTCGTGCGGACCTTCGGCGCTTCGCTCGATGAGACGCGCACCGAGAAGGCGGAGGTCATCGCTTATGCCTTAAAGGAGGGCGGCATCGCGCGGGAGACTGCTCTCATGGTGGGCGATCGGAAGCACGATATCCTGGGAGCAAAGGCAAACGGCATCCGCTCGATGGGCGTGCTCTTCGGCTACGGCAGTCGGGAGGAACTCGCGGAAGCGGGGGCGGACTGCATCGCCGAAACGCCCGCAGACGTTTCAGATATGGTCGAAAAAATGGGCGGCTGCCCCTGTGAATGCGGCCGCGGAAGGAGATAAAGTATGTTTGGTTGGGCATTTTTGGGCTGCGGCAACATCGCGGGACAGGTCGCGGACGAACTTGTAAAGGAGGAGGGACAGAAGATCGTCTCCTGCTGGAATCGTTCGCCCGAACGCGCGGAGCAGTTTGCGCAGAAGTACGGCACAAAGGCGTATGCGACGGCGGAGGACGCGCTGAAGGCAGAGGGCGTTTGTGCCGCCTACATCGCCGTAACGGCAGATAAGCACCTCAACTATATCCGCCTGTGCCTCAATGCGGGCGTTCCCGTCCTGTGCGAGAAGCCCTTCACCGTCAATGCGGGTGAGGCCGAGGAGGCGTTCGCGCTCGCCGAAGAGCGGGGGCTGTATCTCTGCGAGGCGATGTGGACGTGGTTCAATGCGCCTGCGCGCACCGTTCGGGAGTGGCTCCCCAAGATCGGTGCCGTCAAAAAGGTGACGGCCAAGTACTGCGTTCCCATCTCGGACAATCCCCGCCTCGTCGATCCCGTGCGCCTGGGCGGCGCGCTCGTCGATATCGGCGTCTATCCCCTGCGCTATTCCTATGAGCTCTTCGGGATGCCAGAGCGCATCGTCTGCGAGGGGAAAGTCGAGGGCGGCGTCGATCACAGGGAGAAGGTGACGCTCGCCTACGGCGGCTTTGAGGCCGAGATCGACATCAACATGGATGAGTATCTCGGCGAGGAGTACGTCATCGAGGGGGAGAAGGGCTGTATCCGCGTGCCGTGGTTCCACTGCGCGCGCGAGGCCTTCCTTTCGGGAGAAGAGGAGGCGCACTTCGAGGACGACTCCCCCAAGTACGGCACGCAGATGCGCTGCGTCTCGGAGGAGATCACAGCAGGCAGGAAGGAGAGTGCGTATTGCCCGCCCGCGCACACGCTGGACGTCATGCGCATCCTCGACGAATGCCGTCGGCAGATGGGGCTCGTCTATCCGGGCGAGAAAAAGGCGTAACGGGCGAAAGACCGACAAGAGACGGCCGGGATGGGAATTGCATCCCATTTTCGGCTGTTTTTTTGCGGAGATCGTGCCAAAAACGGCGAAAAAACGCCCGTCATAAAAACGTCACGCCCATGTCACGCAAAGTCGTGACGGCATTTTCGTTTCATTCGTTTGCCGTCCGCTTTATAATTATAGTAGAAGGAGGTGATCCTCTTGAAGATCTATATCGTGACCGGTGCAAATGGTTTTTTGGGCAACAACATCATCCGTAAGCTGGAGGGGGAGGACTGCGAGATCCGCGCCCTCGTGCTCCCCGGCGACAAGCTGCACTCGCTCGAAGGGCTGCGCTGTACGCTGTATGAGGGCGACGTTACAAAGAATGAGACGCTCTCGGACATCTTCACTGTGCCGGGCGAGGCGGATGTCACCGTCATCCACTGCGCCGCCATCGTGACGGTCAAGTCCAAGTTCAATCCGAAGGTACAGGAAGTCAATGTGAACGGCACCCTCAACGTGGCGGAGCGGGCGCTTGCGATCGGCGCGCGGCTCGTGTATGTGTCGAGCGTGCACGCCATCCCCGAGCGCGGACAGAAGATCATAGCAGAGACCAAGGAGTTCGATCCCGCCCTCGTCGAAGGGCAGTACGCCAAGACCAAGGCAACGGCGGCCAACGCCCTTTTAAAGATGGTGAACGACCGTGGGCTCGACTGCGTCATCGTGCATCCTTCGGGAATGCTCGGGCCGTATGATTTCGGCCACAGCCACTTGACGCAGCTCGTGCTCGACTTCTGCAACGGCAAGCTCACGGCGTGCGTCAAGGGCGGCTACGATTTTGCCGATGTGCGCGACGTCGCAGACGGCATCCTGAGTGCTGCGGAGCGCGGCAGGACGGGCGAGTGCTATATCCTCTCCAACCGCTATGTGGAGATCCGGGAGCTGCTCGATACCATCAGCGAGGTGCGCGGCACCAAAAAGATCAAAGTGGTGCTCCCGATGTGGATCGCCAAGGCGACTGCGCCGCTCTCCGAAGTCTACTATGCCATCCGGAAGCAGCCGCCCCTCTATACGCGGTATTCCCTCTATACGCTGTGCACCAACGCGCACTTTACCAACGAGAAGGCGAAGAAAGAGCTCGGCTTTTGCAACCGCCCGCTTTCGGAGACCGTCGCAGACACCGTCCGCTGGCTGGAGGAGCAGGGCCGCATCTGAACTCGTATCAGACAATTTTGTCCATCAAAAAACGGAGCCGGGCGGCTCCGTTTTTTTCGCGCGTTTTGAACGTTTTACGGCTCGGAATGCACCAGAAGGTCGGAGGAAGGGGCCTCGTAGAAGGCGGAAAGCCCCTTCAAAAGCTCCGTATAGTCGGCATGGTCGAAGGTCTCCACGGCGGAGTGCATCGCAAGCTGGGCAAGGCCTAAGTCCACCGTGCGGATGGAGACGGAGGAGAGGCTGATCGCCCCCAGCGTGCTGCCGCTGCGCATATCCGAGCGGTTGAAAAAGGTCTGATACCGGACGTCTGCCCTCTGGAAGATGCGCTTGATGACGGCGGAGGAGGCGGCATCCGTCGTGTAGGCGCCTCCCGCGTGCCCCTTGATGACGATGCCCCCGCCCATCACGGCGCGGTTGGTGGGATCGCACTTCTCGGGGTGGTTGGGGTGCACCGAGTGTGCATTGTCGAGCGAGATCATGAAGGAACGGGCGAGCATCCGTTCGCGCTGTTCTTCGGAGAGCCCGAGACCGTCCGCGATGCGGCTCAAAACGCTCTTTAAAAAGCCGCTGCCTGCGCCCTGGAGCGTGCGGCTGCCCACTTCCTCGCTGTCGAAGCACGCCGCGACCCCGATGCCGTCATCGGTTTTTGTCTCCTCAAGCGCCCAAAGGGAGGCGGCGACGCTCGACAGGTTGTCGATGCGGGGCGCGGAGAGAAATTCTCCGTGCTTTCCGCTGAAGAAGGGCGGCTCCTTGCAGGCGGCAAAGAGATCGAAGGCGATCGCGCCGTCCAATTCGCCGTCGAGGCCGAGTTCCTCCTTCCCCAAAGCGTAGAGGGGCAGGAGATCGGTCTGCGGGTTGGGGGCAAACTTTTCATTGACCGTGCGGTCCATGTGGATGGCGAGGGAGGGGATGACGACCGTTTCGCGGCTCTCAAAGAGTTCGGAGACGAGCCTGCCTTCCTTTTCGCGCACGATGCGGCCGGCGATCGTCAGCGGGCGGTCGAGGAAGGAATAGAAGATGCCCCCGCCGTAGGGCTCGACGTTCAGCCGCGTGAAGGTGCCGTCTGAAAGGGCGGGGTTTTCCTTGAGCTTGAGGGCGGGAGAGTCGGTGTGCGAGGCGACGATTCGAAAGGCATTTTCGGGCGTCTCGCTTCCGATGCGGAAGGCGATGAGCGCGCTGTCATTGCGCTTCACATAGTACGCTTTGCCGCGCTCCGGGTGCCATTCCTCGCCCTCGGAAAGGGCGGTAAAGCCGTGTGCGGAGAGCATGGCGGCGGCGTTATGCACGGCATGAAAGGCCGTGGGGGAGATGTCGAGGAAATTTACAAGCGTTTCAAGAGGGGATTGATCCATAGAAGATTCCTTTTTGTGGTTTTTCTCCATTATACCACATCTTTTCCAAAATGCAAGCGGGAAGCATGGGAATTAGAAATTCCGAAATCGGAAGATATTTGCGAAATGAGAATGAAAAATTCCGAAATAGGAAAATATATTGACAAAGTGCCGATAAGATGCTATACTGCAAACAAGAAAAGGAGGAATGCGGCATGATCGAGCGGAAAGAATATCTGGAGAAACTGTTTGAATGGAAGGATAAAGCGGTCATCAAAGTCGTGACGGGGATCCGCCGTTCGGGGAAATCCACGCTGTTGGAGCAGTATCGCGCGCGGCTCAGAGAGGGCGGTGTAAGCAAGGAGCAGATCGTTTCGATCAACTTTGAGGAGTTGGAACACGAGGCTCTGCAAGACCGCCATGAATTATATGCCTTTCTGAAGGGGAAACTGCGGCAGGGACAGATGACCTATATCTTTTTGGATGAAGTCCAGAAGGTAGACGGGTTTGAACAGGTCGTCGACAGCCTCTATGTGAAGGAAAACGTCGATCTCTATATCACGGGGTCCAATTCCTGGCTGCTGTCGGGGGAGCTTGCGACGCTTCTTTCGGGAAGATACATCGAGATCGGGATGCTGCCCTTCTCCTTCGCGGAGTTCTTTGAAAGCCGCGGCGGAGGGGATCGGGACAGGCTGTTTGCAGAATATATGGCAGACGGAGGGTTTCCCTATCTTGCCGCCTTGAACGGGACGAGGGAAAGCGTCGATATCTATCTGGAGGGGATCTATAACACGGTCATCCTCAAGGATATCGAAGAGAGACAGCGAAGGAGAGCGGGAGAACCCGACCGGCGCAGGGTGACCGATCTTGCGCTTCTTAAAAACATTTCCAAATTTCTTGCAAGTTCGGTCGGAAGTCCCGTTTCCGTGAAAAAGATCGCCGATTTTATCACGTCGTCGGGGAGAAAAGTCTCGCAGAACACGGTGGATGATTACGCCGAAGCGTTGGTGCAGGCGTTCGTGTTCTATCGGGCAGAGCGCTACGACGTCGAAGGGAAACAGCTCCTCGTGCAGAATGCGAAGTTCTATTTCGTCGATCTCGGGCTGAGAAGATACCTGCTGCCGAGGCGCAATTACGATCTCGGGTTCTCCCTTGAAAACATCGTCTATCTCGAGCTGAGGCGGCGGGGTTTTTCGGTCAATGTCGGGAAGGTGGGGGCGTCGGAAGTGGATTTCGTGGCGAGGAAGGGGGATGAGATCACCTATTTCCAGGTTTCGGAGTCGCTGACGGATGAATCGACGTTTGCGCGGGAGATCGCTCCGCTGAGAAAGATCGGGGACGATCACAGGAAAAAGATTTTGACGCTCGATCGGTTTACGATAGGCAATTACGACGGGATCGAGGTCATCCATGCGGCAGACTGGCTGCTGGAAGGGTAACGGCTCGGGCATGGGAGCCCTCGGCGGCAAACGTAAAAACCCATCGTTGACAGCGGGCGGAAAGTGTGATATAATGGGACCATGTTTGAAAAACTCATCCGCAATCTGCGCAATGTGGTCACAAAACTCTATATCGACATCACGGGCAGCCCCTTGAAGCAGGGCGAAAATCTGGCGCCGGAAGGAGCGGCTGCCGCAACGCCCGGAATGAGCGAACTTCTCTGCCGTGCTGCCGCAGAGGGGGCCGTGCTGCTCGAAAACGACGGCACACTGCCCTTAAAAGACAAATTCGCGCTCTTCGGCCGCACGCAGACCGACAGCTTCTATACGGGCTACGGCTCGGGCGGCGACGTCGTCAAGCCCTATCAGGTGAGCATTTCGGAGGGCATCTCCCAAGAGCGCGGCCTCGCGCCCGACCGGGAGCTTCTGGAACTGTACCGCAAGTGGGCGAAGGAGCATCCCGTCGACCACGGCTATTGGGGCAACTGGCCGCTCAACTATCCCGAAATGCCCCTTTCGGAGGAGCTCGTAAAGGGCGTTTCGGCGCGCGCGGAGACCGCCGTCGTCGTGTTGGGCCGCGCCGCGGGCGAGGACAGGGACTGCCTCCTTCAAGCGGGGAGCTATTATCTCAACGAGGACGAGCGCAAGATGCTCGCGCTCACGAGGAAGTACTTCAAAAAGCTCGTCGTTCTGCTCAACATCGGCAACGTCATCGACTTTGCGTGGGTGGATGAGGTGAAACCCAACGCCGTGCTGCTCCTGTGGCAGGGCGGCATGGAGACGGGCAATGCCTGTGCAAAGCTCCTGTCGGGGGAGATCTCGCCCTCGGGCAGGCTCCCGATGACCATCGCAAGACACTACGAGGACTACCCTGCGAAGGATTTCGGCGATGCGCATCACACCGATTATACCGAAGATATCTACGTCGGCTACCGCTACTTTGAAACGTTTGCAAAGGACAAGGTGCGCTATCCCTTCGGCTACGGGCTGAGCTACACCACGTTTTCCTTTGATCCGTCGCTCACCTACGCGCAGCAGGGCGCTCAGATCTGCGTGAAGGTCAGGAACACGGGGAACTGCGCGGGCCGGTGCGTCGTGCAGGCGTATGTCCGGAAGCCCTTCGGAAAAGAGGGCAATCCGGGGCGCGAGCTCGTCGCATTCTCCAAGACCGGGCTCCTCTCTCCGGGCGAGGAAGAGGAGGTCGTCCTCCCCGTGCCCGTCTACCGTGTCACGACGTACGACGAGGAGACTTCCTCCGAAGTGCTGCTCGGCGGGGAATATGTGTTCTTTGCGGGCGGGGATGTGCGCTCCGCGCAGGAAGTCGGCCGCGTGACGACGGAGGGGCGCATTCTGCGGCACCTTGCAGAGCGCGGCGCTCCCCGCAAGCCCTTCCCCGTGTTCCGTGCGGAAGAGAAGGGCGGGGAATATGCGCTCACCCAAGTTCCCGTGCGGCTCGGAAGATCGGACGTCAAGGCGGAGATGGAGGCCTTCCTCCCGCCCGAGAGCCTGTGGGATGTGCATACGGAGCCCTGCACCTTCGAGGACGTGAAGGCAGGGAGAGTGCCGCTTCGCGCCTTTGTCGCGCAGCTCTCCTTTGACGAGCTCGAAGCCGTCTCCCGCGGCGACTACAAGATGAACAGTCCCTTAGGCCCCGAGGGCAATGCGGGCGCGTTCGGCGGCGTGCTGCCCTCCCTGAATAAGAAGGGGGTGCCGCCCGTCATCACGACGGACGGGCCTTCGGGCATCCGCTTGAAGCGCGCAAGCTCGCTCGTTCCCATCGGCACGCTGCTCGCCTGCACCTTCGACGAGGCGCTCGTCTCCGAAGTGTACGCGGGCGTGGGCGGGGAGATGAGGGAGCGCGGCAGCGACGTGCTGCTCGCCCCCGGCATGAACATCCAGCGGAGCCCCCTCTGCGGGCGCAACTTCGAGTACTATTCCGAGGACCCCGTCCTCTCGGGCAAGATCGCGGCGGCGGCCGTCCGGGGCATCCAGAGTGCGGGCGTTTCCGCCTGCCCCAAGCACTTTGCGTGCAACAACCAGGAATTTAACCGCAACAACCACGATGCGCGCGTCTCCGAACGGGCGCTGAGGGAGATCTATCTGAAGGGGTTCGAGATCTGCGTGCGCGAGGCGAATCCGCACTGCATCATGACCTCGTACAACAAGGTAAACGGCGTGTGGGCGCACTATCATTTCGAGCTCGTGCGCGGCATCCTGCGCGGCGAGTGGGGGTTCGGCGGGTGCGTCATGACCGACTGGTGGATGAGGAGCGCACGCTGTCCCGAAGATCCCCGGCTCAAAGACAACGCCTATCGCATCCGCGCGGGCGTCAACGTGCTGATGCCGGGCGGCGATTATTTCGGGAAGCGCAAACCCGACGGCACCGTGCGCGCCGCGCTGAAGAAGGGCGGCCTCACGATGGCGGAGCTTCGCCGCAACGCGGAGGAGGTGCTGTCTTTTGTGCTGCATTCCTCGGCAGAAATGAAAGAGGAGCAGAGATCATGAGTACTTTACGCATCACGGGCAGGGGCGTTTCCGCGCGCCCTGCCGATCGGGCCGAACTGCATTTGACCGTGCGCCGTGTCAAAGAAACGTGTGCGGCTGCCTCGGAGGCGTCCGATGCGGCGGTCAGAACGCTGTGCGCGCGGCTTCGCGAGCGCGGCTTTGACGAAAGCGGGCTCAGGACGACGGCGTTTGATATCTCGCCCGAATACGAACAGATGACGGAGAACGGGCTGCATCGCCGCGTGCAGACGGGCTATGCCTGCTCCATTTCGCTGCGCTTTGCGCTCCCGTTTACGCCCGAGGCGCTCTCTCTGGCCGTCGATGCGCTTGCGGAGGGGACGGAGGAGCTGTCCATTTCCTTCTCGGT
>QAKM01000007.1 GCA_003343805.1 Bacillota bacterium
CACCTCGTCGCGGCAAGGCGGTTTGGTCTGCGGCGCGCTTCGTTTGCCGCATGACCTTATATGCCTGCCGCTCCTCTTCCCGCAAAACTCGCTACGCGATTTTTGTGGGAGCCCTGAAAAACAAGAAAGCACTTGCTCACCCCTCGCCGCGAAGATCTTGCGCAGCAAAAGATTTACAGCGAAACGCCTCACGGAATTTATTTTGCGCAGCAAAATAAATTCGTGAACTAAAATCAAATCCCGCGAGGAGGGTTCCCCTCCGCTGCGGGACTCAATTTGCCTCATACTTGAGGCTTACTGTCATTAGAATGACAAAAACAAGCGTGGGCGTCACCGCCCGTTAAAATCGCGGCACTTCACCCCTCACGACTTTTTTGTGCTTGCACGAAAAAGTGTGAACCTGTCAAAAATCTTCCTCTTCCTCGTCCTCGTCGTCCTCATCGTCGTCGCCGAGGGTATAGATCTCGTCGCCGGTGACGTAATCGAAATCGTCATCGTCGTTGTTATCTTCAAACTCCTCTTCTTCCTCGTCCTCGGCGCTGTCGTCGTCGAGCTCCCCGAACTCCTCCTTCATGCCGTCCATTTCGGCATCCAGATCGTCGGTGTCGTCGTCGAGGTACTCGCGCCACTCGTCGTCCTCTTCGGGATCGGGCTCTGCCTCCTCCATCTCGGCCTTCTTGCGGCACTCCTCGCACATCTTTTCGCCGGGCATCATCATGTTCTCGCCGCAGACGGGGCAGAGTTCGGTGGGGATCTCGTTCTCCTCTTCTTCCTCGATCTCGTCCGCATCCGTGCGGATGCCCTTCATCTCCTTGAGGCAGACATCGCAGTATTCCTGCTTCTCCGCGTCGATGTAGTTGAGCTCACAGCGCGGGCATTTCATGTAACGTACCATAAATTTTCCTCCCCGTAGCGCCCTTTACGGGCATCAAGCTAGTAGATTATATTTATTTTTATTTTTCTTGTAAACTGTTTTTTTATTCCTTTCGGAAAAAAATCTCCGCAACGGAGATTTTTTTTGCATTTTTCACGCAAATGCAAAATTCCCGCCAAATATAGGCGGGAATTTTTGAGTGTTTTTTATTCTTTCTCCTCTTCGTTCGGATCTGATCCGTCATCCCGGACAGGATCCCCGGCAGGCGCCTCGGCGCCTGCGGCCGAAGCCTCGTCGTCGGAGTCGGAGTCCGCGTCGGGCGCGTCTTCCTCATTCTCGGGAGCGGGCGCATCGTCCGCATAGACATCCACGGAGCGGTCGTCCGTCGTATCGACGAACATCTTGGGCTGCTTGCCCTCGGACTCTCTGCGCTTCTTTGCGCGGAGGACGAAGTAGACCGCAAGCCCGGCGCCGACCACGACGATGCCGATGCCCACACCGATGAGCGCCCACGCCCAGGCGGGAAGGCCGCTCTCCTCTTCGGTGACGGTGTAGTGCTCGAGCGTCGTGCTCCAATAGCTCTCCATCTCGTCGAAGTCGCTCTCGCTCATCGCGCCGATGCCGCGGATGAAGTGGCTCCTGGTGCGCGCCTCGCCGAAGCCCGCGCCGTCGTCCACATAGTTCTTGAAGTATTCCTGTTCCGACGTGCTGTAGAGGTAGGTATCCTTCTTGCCCTCGTCGATCGCCTCCTGAATGTTGCGGGCGAACGCCGTCGAATCATAGGCAAGGTAGCCGTTCACGAACTCGTAGTCAACGTCCGACCATTTCTCGGCTGCGGCGTAGAACACGTCGTTCTGCCCCATGAAGAAGTAGTAGCGGAGCGCGTTCGGCAGGTTCTCGCCCTCCTCTTCGGCCTCGGCGATGTAGCCCTCTTCGCCGATGACCTCGTCGTAGGTCTCCTTGAGGTCTGCAAGCTCGGTGTTGTCCATCACCGCGCCGCTCCCGTTTTCGAGCGAGACGGTCGCGATGTAGTTATAGGAGGTCGTACCGATGGTCTCGGCATCCGCAAAGAAGAGGGTGCCGTCCACGATCTCAAAGTTATACCAGCTTCCGGCGTGCTCGATGTCGAGGATCTGCACGGGACGGAAGGGCGCGTTGTCCTCGTAACCGAGGGTGCGGTAGTCCTCCTCCGTGCCGTTGTACACGGCGCGGTAGATGTTGGAGCCGCTGTCGCCCGAGATCGTATAGTAGAGATAGGCGTACTCGTCGCTCGACGTATCGTCGATGGAGACGAGCACGGCATCCGTCGCATTGCGCGCGATGAGCGTCGTCTCGGTGCCCGTTTCCGTCACGTCCGCACGGAAGATGTTGGCGCCGTCCACATACAGGTAGTGGTGCTCGCCCGCATCGTCCAGATAGAAGATCGCGGCGGTATCCGCATGGTCGGTGGTCTGTGCCACGACGTCGAGGTACTCTGCACCATTGCCCGTGATGGAGTTCCAGCCGCTGCCCAGCTCCTCTGCGGAGAGGTAGTAGAGCCAGCCGTCCTCGCCCGTCGAACCCGTCTTGGCAAGATCGGTGCGGGTGAAGTACAGCCCGCCGTTTGCATAAGCCTGCAGCGTGTAGGTGTAGCCCGCGTAGGAGAGGGGCGTCACGCCGGCCTCGAGGTCATGCGTGAACTGCGTGGGGGAACCGGCGTAGGTCGCGCCGATGCCGTCGAGGACGATCTCGCCGAGGTTGACGTAGGGCGCCTCGCCGTCGTGCTCCTCGAGATACTCTTCGGAGAAGGTGTACTCATAGGGCGCGGTCTCTTCGGTGACGTCCGCGCGCACGCGGTAGATCTGGTTGTACTCGCGCTCGAGCGCGCCGTCCTCCACGTCGATGTCCATCGTCACGGCCATCGTGTAGTAGATATAGGGGGTGCCGCTCGCCGCCGTATCGACGACGTACTCCGTCACATTCTTAGCGAGCAGCGTGTCGGTATCGTTTTCGGTGTTGTAGGAGTGCAGTTCGGAATCGCTCTCATAGACGAGATAGACGGTGCCGTCCACTTCCGCATAGCGGTAGACGGTGGCGTTGTCGGCGACGTTGAAGTAGCTCTCGATGTCCGAACCGTCGAGGCGGGCGCTCTTGAAGTCGAGGTATTCGCTCTCGACGACGCCCGAGGTGTTGCGCACGTTGTTGGGGGTCGCGTAGTAGACGCGGTCGCCGAAGATGTAGATGCCCGAGGAATAGTCGGCAGCCACCATCAGCGAGGGGATGACGACTTCCGCGTTGTTGACGCCTGCCGCAAGGTCGCTCTTTGCGATGCGCATGAGCGCGCCCTTGACGGGGGTGCCGTAGGTGTTGTCCGACGTATAGCTCTCGACCCCGTTGATGAAGTAGACATAATTGCCCTTTTCGACGACAAAGCCGCCGTTGGAGACGACCTCGCCCGAAGAAAAGTCACCGCCGAGGGGGGTAAAGTCGGCGTCGCACGCGGCAAGGGCTGCCGCGCTCGCCGCAAGAACTCCCGCGGTGAATATGGTAATGATCTTTTTGGAAATGTTACGCATAAAAAGATTCCTTATATGGTACCGTAAAATTCTCGTTCTAACGATACGTTCCCCATTATATACTAAATCAAGGGTTTTGGCAATCAAAAAGCCGCTTTACGCGCGCTTTTCTTTGAGAAATTTTGCATTCCGAGGTGACATTGGATGGAACGATTCGGCATTTTCGAGCTTTTGGACGCGCTCTCCTCGCTCCCCCGCGAAGGGGGCCGGACCGCGGAGCAAAACGGGAGAAACGGGAGCCCGGAAGCAGGCACTTCGTCCCCTTCCGCACCCTCCGGACGGCAGGAAGAGAGCGCCCCGACCGGCCGGGAAGAGGCGCCCTATCCAGCCCCGCAGGCCGCCCCGGACGCCGCCGTTCGGTCCGTTCCCGACGCGGCAGCCCGCCCCGCGCCCGCAGCACTCGAGAGCTTTTTAAAGCGGCACGACGCCCTCTCCCGCCGGGCAGAAAAGAAGTAGGAGCGGCGCTGTCCGGCGACGCCTTTGCCCTCCCCTGCCTCCCTGTGCAAGGGAGGGCATTATACCGTGCTCCCCATTCGTCTGCGTTTATCGGCAAAATCTCTCCTGAACGCGCGGACTCCCCGCAGGGTTTCTTACATACAAAAACGGACGGCCTTTGAAAGCCGTCCGTCTGCAATCTCTTTGAAATTATCTCTTGGAGAACTGAGGTGCTCTGCGCGCCTTCTTGAGACCGTACTTCTTGCGCTCCTTGACGCGGGGGTCACGGGTGAGGAAGCCTGCCTTCTTGAGGGCGGGACGCACTTCGGGCTCGCTCTGAAGAAGCGCCCTTGCGATGCCGAGGCGGATGGCGCCTGCCTGGCCCGTATAGCCGCCGCCGATGACGTTGACGAAGATATCGTACTTGCCCTCTGCCGCTACTTCAACGAGGGGCTGCTTGACGATGTACTGAAGCGTACCCATGGGGAAGTAGTCCTCGAGCGAACGGTCGTTGATGACAATGGCGCCGCTGCCGGAGGGAATGAGGCGAACGCGGGCAATGGCCTTCTTTCTGCGGCCGGTGCCCCAAAACTGCAATTTCTTTTTCAAATTTGCCTTAGCCATGTCGATACCTCGTTAAAATAATTTCAGCTCTTCGGGCTTCTGTGCCGCGTGGTTGTGCTCCGCACCCTTATAGACGCGCAGCTTCTTGATCATCTGTCTGCCGAGGGAGTTCTTGGGGAGCATACCGCGCACAGCCTCGTACACGACGAGGTCCGAACGCTCTGCCATCATCTTCCCGTAAGCGATCTCCTTGAGGCCGCCGATGTATCCCGTGTGGTAGCGGTAGAACTTATTTTCGAGCTTTTTGCCCGTGAGCACGACCTGATCGCTGTTGATGACGATCACGAAATCGCCCGTATCGACGTTGGGAGTGAACGTGGGCTTGTTCTTGCCGCGAAGGATCGCCGCCACCTTGGACGCGAGCCTGCCAAGGGGGATCCCCGCTGCATCGACAACGTACCACTTTCTCTCAACCGTCTGAGCATTTGCCATATAGGTTTTCATATCTGTGTACTCCTTGATTTGCCTGATTGTCCCGTTATCGTTGCTGTTTAGCAGGGGCTATGCCTCGAGAAACGATTTACTCCTTCATTATAGGCAAGAAAAAAAGTTCCGTCAAGCTGTTTTGAGTTGCGATTTTTAATTTTTTCCCGAAAACCGCAAATTTTTTGTTTCCCTCTGAATGATCTGCAAACGAGCGCTTTTTCTGCACGAAATCCCACTTTCCCCGCCCGTTTTTGTTTTGTCACTTACCATTTCGGGCCGTTTGAAAGGCCCGCCGCGCGCCCGCCTCCCGCACTGCCGCAAGGCATTCGCCCTCTCCTTGCCTCCCTCGGGGAGGGAGGTGTCTGCGAAGCAGACGAAAGGAGTGATCCTTATCTCAGGCTCCTTCTTGAGGGAGCTGTCGAGCGCAGCGGGACTCATTCTGGATTTCACTTCTTCGGCGGGATATTTTTCACGACCCTTGCCGGGTTGCCGACGGCAAGCGAATTGGACGGGATATCCTTGACGACGACGCTGCCGCCGCCGATGACGACGTTGCTGCCGATGGTGACGCCCGGCATCACCTTGACGCCCCCGCCGATCCACACATCGTCCCCCACGGTGATGGGGACGCCCGTTTCGACGCCGCTGTTGCGAAGATCCGCCTCCAACGGATGATTGACGGCATAAAAGCCGCATTGGGGCGCGATGAACACGTTGTTGCCGAACGTGATGGGCGCGCAGTCCAAAAACACGCAGTCGTAGTTGACGAAGAAATTGTCGCCCGCGTGTACGTTGAAGCCGTAGTCGATGCGGATGTTCTTCTCGACGAGCGCATTTTCGCCCAGCGAGCCGAACAATTCGCGCAAAATGCGTTCACGCTTCTCCGTCTCGGTGCGCTTGGTCTCGTTATACTCGTCGCACAGTTCCACCGCGCGGATGTGCGCCCCTCTCACCTCGGGGTCGGCGTAGTCGTAAAGTTTGCCCGCCTTCATTTTTTCAAGTTCTGTCATAGCTCTCTCCAAAAACAAGCGGAGCAGCGATCGCCGCGCTCCGCATATTTTTACAAAATGACTTGGTTTTTCGCCTCGCTCACGGAAATTGCTTCCGAGCCGAAGGCGAACGTTGGGTTTTCCTCCCCTCACGGAAATTGCTTTTGGCAATACAAAAGCAATTTCGTGAAGATTTTCGTGAACTTATTCCAATACCGCCTTGATCCTTCTGAACGCTCTTTGTTCCAAAATGCGCCGCAAGCAAAACCACGCTTTTGCGCAGCGGGACACAATTCGCGCATACCTGCGCTCAGGCGGAAAGGTACAGCGGCGCGCAGCTTTGATCGTTGCCAAATGCGCGCCGCAGGAAAACCGAACGCAGAGCCGAAGGCGAACGTTGGGTTTTCCTCCCCTCACGGAAATTGCTTTTGGCAATACAAAAGCAATTTCGTGAAGATTTTCGTGAACTTATTCCAATACCGCCTTGATCCTTCTGACGCCCGCCGAGGAGGACTGCTCCTTGACGATCTTGAAGTGACCCAACGCGCCCGTGCTCGCGACGTGCGGCCCGCCGCACATCTCTTTCGAGAAATCGCCGATGGAATACGTCTTGACGACGTCGCCGTACTTGCTGTCAAAGACGCCCACGAAGTGCTCTGCCCGCGCCTCGTCGAGGCTCATCTCCTTGTAGACGACGGGGATATCCTCCTTGATCTTCTCGTTGACGAGGTCCTCGACGGCGGCGATCTCCTCCTTCGTCATGGGGCGCTCGAAGTTGAAGTCGAAGCGCATCCGCTCGTCGGTGATGTTGCTGCCCTTCTGGTTGCAGTCGGGCGAGCACACGACTTTGAGCGCGGCGTTGAGAAGGTGCGTCGCAGTGTGGTACTTGGTCGCCATCTCGGAATGGCTCTCAAGGCCGCCCTTGAACTGCCCGCCCGCCACGACGCGGCTCTTTTCCTGGTGCTCCTTGAAGGCGGCATCAAAGCCCTCCCGATCCACCGTCAGCCCGCGCTCCAAAGCGAGCTCTTCGGTGAGTTCGAGGGGGAAGCCGTAGGTATCGTACAGGCGGAAGGCCTGCTTGCCGCCGATGACCGTCTCTTTGACGTAAGCGGGGTCCTTCTGCGCCATGAACGTATTCTTGCGCTCGAGGCCCTGCACACACTTTTCAAATTCCTTGATGCCCTGCGCAAGGGTGGCTTCAAAGCGGTCTGCCTCGTTCTTGATCTCGGAGAGGATGTACTCCTTCTTCTCATGCAAATTGGGGTATGCCTCGCCGTACACTTCGTCGATGAAGATGGAAGCACAATCGAGAAGGGCGCTCGTCTCCACGCCGAGCTGGCGGCAGTAGCGGATGGCGCGGCGCATGATGCGGCGCAGAATGTAGCCCGCACCCGTGTTGGAGGGCAGGATGCCGTCCTTGTCGCCGATGAGCATCACCGTCGTGCGCGTGTGGTCGGCGATGATGCGCATCGCCTTGCACGCTTCCTCATCCTCGTCGTACTTCTTGCCCGAAATTTCTTCGAGCTTCTCGATGACGGGCAAGAAGAGGTCGGTCTTATACCCGTCCGAAAGCCCGTTCAGAAAGAGGAGCATCCGGTCGAGTCCGAAGCCCGTATCGACGTTCTTGTTCTCGAGCGGCACATAACCCGTCTCCGTCTTGCGGTACTGCATATAGACGTCGTTGCCGATCTCCACATAGTCGTCGGGGAAGACGGGGTCTTCCTTCTCCTCGTCGATGGGATAGAACCACTCGTTGTCGGGGCCGCAGGGGGTGCCGACGGTGCCCTCGAGCTCCCACCAGTTGTCGCTCTTAGGAAGGAAGAAGATGTGTTCGGGCCTGATGCCGAGGCCCTTCAAAAGCTCGGCCGTCTCCTCGTCGCGGGGAGCGCTCTCGTTGCCCTCGAACACGGTGGAGCACAGCTTGTCCTTATCCAGCCCGAACTCCTTGGTGAGGAGCTCGAACGTCCAGGCCGTCTTTTCCTTTTTGAAGTAGTCGCCGAGCGACCAGTTGCCCATCATCTCGAAGAAGGTGAAGTGGGAAGCGTCGCCGACGGAATCGATATCGACGGTGCGCACGCAGCCCTGCACGTTGCACAGCCGCTTGCCCGCGGGGTGCTGTTTGCCCAAAAGATAGGGCATGAGGGGCTGCATCCCCGCCACGTTGAACATGACGCCCGTCGAGCCGTCGCCGATGAGGGAGACGGCGCCGATGTCGGTATGTCCCTTGCTCTCGTAGAAGGAGAGCCACTTTTGCCTGAGTTGTTTGGATGTGATCTTCATGGTATATTCTCCCGGGGGATGCCCCGCATTTCTTTCAATCGCTTATTTTAGCCGCCGCGCCCCCGTTTGTCAACAACTTTTCGGGCGCTTTTCCCCGGCCGGGCGCATTTCGCCCTTCCCGCTCTTATGAAAGTTTTGTGAGCGTGTAGCCGTCCTTGCTGTCCTTGACGGCATAGCCGAGCGCCTTGAGTTTTTCTCGGAGCTCGTCCGACTTCGCCCAATCCTTGTTCGCGCGCGCCGCTCTTCTCTCTTCGGCGATCGCCTTCACCTCTTCGGGGACGTCCTCCTGCTTCTCGCCGTATTTGGCAAGATATTCCTTCGCGTCCTTTTTGAAGAGCCCCAGAAGGGAATACGTCTTCCTGATCTGGTTGACGATGCGCCGCGCCTTGGGGTCGTGTTCTGCAAGCAGGCGGGAGACCTCCTTGAAATAACCGAAGAGGTCGGAGAGGGCGAGCGCGGTGTTGAAGTCGTCGCTCATCGCCTCGTCAAAGCGCTTGTCGATGCTCTCCTCCCCGCCCGTCTCATCGGGGAAGCTCTCCTCGGCGCGGGCGATGAGCTCATAGAAGCGGCGAAGATGCGCTTCCGCCTCGGGGAAGAGGCTGTCCGTAATGTTGATGTCGCCGCGGTAGCCCGTCGAAAGAAGAGCAAACTTGACCGCCTCGTTGGAATACTGCGTTAAAAGGTCCTCAAGGAGCAGGCTGTTGCCGAGCGACTTGCTCATCTTCTGCCCGTTGACCTTGATGAGCCCGTTGTGCGTCCAATACTTTGCGAACCGCTTGCCCGTGAGCGCCTCGCTCTGGGCGATCTCATTCTCGTGATGGGGGAAGATGAGGTCTCTCCCGCCGCCGTGGATGTCGATCTGATCGCCGAAGGCGGCGCGGTTCATCGCCGAGCACTCGATGTGCCAGCCGGGGCGGCCCTTGCCCCACGGTGAATCCCAGCAGATCTCGCCGGGCTTGGCGGCCTTCCAGAGGGCGAAATCGTAGGGATGGCGCTTTGCATCGTCATTTTCGACGCGCACGCCGTCCAAAGCGTCCTCCTTGTCCCGCCCCGAGAGCTGCCCGTAGGCGGGGAAGGTGTCGACGTCGAAGTAGACGTCGCCGTTGTCTGCGGCATAGGCGTGCCCCGATGCGATGAGCGCCTGTACAAAGGAAATGATGTTGCCGATGTTCTCCGTCGCCTTGAGCCAGAGGGTGGGGTCGTCCACATCGAACTCGCGCATCACATGGTCGATCTTTTTGATCATCATCTCGGCATACTTGTCCGCAGGGATGCCCGTCTCCTTGGAGCGGGCGATGATCTTGTCGTCCACGTCGGTGTAGTTGCGGGCATACGTCACCTTGTAGCCCTGTTTTTCGAGGAACTTGCGGAAGATATCGTAGAGCATCGCCTGAAAGGCGTGGCCGATGTGCGCCTCGCCCGACACCGTGATGCCGCAGGCATACATCTTGACCTTCCCCTCCTCGAGGGGCACAAATTCTTCCTTTCTTCTCGTCAGCGAATTATAAATTTTCATCTTGTTTCTCCTTGTCGTCTGTCGTTATTTCCTGCGCCACTGTTTTTTCGGCGTCTGCATCCCGAGCGGTCGCTCCGTTATCTTTCGCGGCGTGCGTCTCCTCCCAAGAGGCAAACTTTTCAAGGCGCTCCTCAAGCTCGTAGATGCGCTCGCGCAAAAAACTGATCTCCTTCATGACGGGGTCGTCCTTTTCGGGGATGAGGTCCTGCGTCTTTTCGCCGTTGATGCGCACGACGCGCCCGGGAACACCCACGACCGTCGCATAGGGCGGCACCTCCTTTAAAACGACCGCTCCCGCGCCGATGCGCGCGCCCTCACCCACGGTGAAGCCGCCGAGGACCTTCGCCCCGCTCGAAACGGTGACGTTTTTCTTGATGGTGGGGTGGCGCTTGCCGCGCTCCTTGCCCGTGCCGCCGAGGGTGACGCCCTGATAGATGACGACGCCCTCCTCCACTTCCGCCGTCTCGCCGATGACGACGCCCATGCCGTGGTCGATAAAGACGCCGGGGGCGATCTTCGCGGCGGGGTGGATCTCGATGCCCGTCAGAAACTTCGCAAACTGCGATGCCCAGCGCGCCAAAAGGCGCAGGTGTATCTTATAGAGGCGGTTGGCAAAGCGGTGCCACGAGAGCGCGTGCACGCCCGAGTAGGTGAGCCAGATCTCAAACTTGTTGCGTGCGGCGGGGTCGTTGCGCTTCGCCGCCTCGATGTCCTTCCTCAGTCTCGAAAAAAACATATCCCCCTCCTTTTGATGTTGTCTATTTTTTCTCCAGCACGGAGCAGACGCTCACGATTCTCCCGGCCCTTTTCCCGAGGGCACGCGGGCACCTTCCTCTTTTCTCGGCTCCTTCCCCGAGGGAGCGCAGGCACCTTCCTCTTTTCTCGGCTCCTTCCCTGAGGGAGCGCAGGCACCTTCCTCTTTTCTTGGCTCCTTCCCCGAGGGAGCTGTCGCCGAAGGCGACTGAGGGAGTCGCCTTATTATCGTAAGCTCGTTTCCGATACCGGCAGTTCTCTTTCTCCGACAAAAACTCCTTCCGTCTTGCCTTCGGCAATCCACCTCCCTCAAAGAGGGAGGCATGGGAGATACCGCTTCCTTTGCTTCTTAATCATGGCGCAAGCAAGGTTGCCTTGCTCTGCGGGACCCAATTTGCCTTTTGCCAAAGGCTTATTGTCCAATGAGGACAACCAAGCTCGCGGGCGGCAAAGCAAATTAAAATCAACCAACTTTATCCCTCACGGAAAGATTTTCCCGAAGGAAAAAGATTTTCGCAAATTATAAATCTCTTCCGCGAGGAGGGTTTCCCTCCGCTGCGGGACTCAATATGCCTTTTGCCAAAGGCTTATCGTCCGATAAGGACATTAAAGTGCGTGGGCATTTAAGCAATTTAGCTGTACAACGCCCACTCTTCGCGGAAAGATTTTTGCTTCAGCAAAAAGATTTTCGCGAAATATAAATCTCTTCCGCGAGGAGGGTTTCCCTCCGCTGCGGGACTCAATATGCCTTTTGCCAAAGGCATATTGTCCGATAAGGACAACCAAGCTCGCGGGCGGCAAAGCAAATTAAAATCAACAAACTTTACCCCTCGCCGCGAAGATTTCCCGAAGGGAAAGATTTGCGGCGAAATAAAATTCGCCGCCCTCTATACATTGTATAAAGGCGCAGCGATGCACGGTTCCACTTTATTTCAAGGAAGTTGCCTTCCTCCTCATTTTCCCGATAACGGCGGGATGCCGCGGACATTGCTCCGGGCCTCAGGCGCGGCAGACGCACGTTCCCGGCTCTCCCCGAGCGCCCTTCCAGCCCAGGGGGCGCCTCTCTTGCGGGGCGAAAGACGGTACTCTTTCCGCCACATCGGCTCTGTTCATTCGATTGTGGATATTTTAGCACACCCAGGCGCGTTCCGTCAAGTGTTTTGCGGCAGTTTTCCTTGCCTCCCTCTTTGAGGGAGGTGCCGAACGAATGCGAGGCGGAAGAAGTTGCCTTTTTTGCCCTCCCTGTGTAAGGGAGGGTGCCGAACGAAGAGAGGCGGGAGGGTTGTAAGAGCAGGCGTCATGCAGACGCAACGACCCGTCCGTCTTGCCTTCGGCAATCTACCGTCTCGCGCGGCCGAAACCGCCCCTTAAAATCAACAAACTCTCTTCTCGCGCGGTAGAGCCCGCGCTCGGTCAGGAAATGCCCCGTGCAATGGGGCATTTCCAAGTTCGCAAGTGGTCAAAGCCCCACCGGGGCTTTGCCAAGAAAGCACTTGCTCACCCCTCGCCGCGAAGATTTCCCGAAGGGAACAATTTGCGGCGGACTCTTCACGCCCCTTCCGCAATGGGCAGATTCTCGATACGGTACTCTCTGAGGCAGCGGTTGCGCATCTCGGGATTGAACAGCTCGCGCTCCAACAGGTACTCCACCACCACGTCGCGCACGCTTGCAAGGTCGAAGGAGAAGCCCGAAAGCACCAGAAGGGAGTTGGCATCCTGCGGGCGGATATGGCAGACGAGCGCCAGGGCAAGCACCGTGTTCTTTTCGGGATAGAGTTTGCCCTTTACGATGCCCTGCCATACCTCGGGCAGCAAAGAGAGCTTCTTCCCCGCGCTCTCCGGCGTCTCCCCGCAGTGCGAAAGGATGGCGGGCAGATGCCTTGCGAAGGTGTATTTGTCGAAGAGGTCGTGCCACTTCTCGCGGAAGGTGCGGAAGCGGAAGGTGAAGCCGAACGTCGTATCGACGAGGCCCGCCTTCAGCGTCTCGAGCAGCGTCTCGCATTCCGCCTGATAGGAAAGGCGCAGAAAGGAACTGTCTTTCCTGCCGATGTTCCCGTCGCGGTCCACCGTTAAAAGCTCGGGGCGGCGATAGCCCTCGAGCGCGGCCAGTTTGACATAATCGGAATAGTGCGCTGCAAAAAACTCGTCGAGCGCCTGGATGTAAGCCTCTTTCATGCCCCTATTGTAACACGCCCGCCCCCAAAACGCAAAGCATTTTGCGGTGCCATTTTCAAGGACCCCGCCGCCCGCCGGCCCGCCGTTTTCCCTCTCTTTTTACAGAATGCGGCCGAAAATATTTTTTATTTTGTAAACAAAAACGAAAAAGTGCGCAAATTTTACACTTTTTTTACAGCATTTCTGACAAAAGGTGAAAAATTCAGGATAAAGTACTTGCAATTCCGATAAAGATGTGTTAAAATTTTACAGAAAATAAAACTGGGAGAAAAGTGGCTTTTACCATGAAAAAAGAACGGATCGAAGAAATTGCAGAACTTTTGGACAAACGCGGCAAGCTCACTTTGGAACAGCTCGACGAGCACTTCCCCAATGTGTCTCAGATGACCATCCGCCGCGATCTTTTGCAGCTCGAACAGGAGGGACGGGTCATCCGCGTGCGCGGCGGCGCCATGTCCGTCAAGGAAGTCCAGAAGGTCTCGGGCGAGACCTACACACGCAAGATCGCCTCGCAGACAGACGAAAAGATCACGATCGCACAGAAGGCGGCAAGCCTTGTCGAAGAGAACAGCTCCATCTTTATGGACGGCGGCACGACGGCGCTCTATCTTGCAAAAGAACTGCCCGATATCGACATCCACGTCTTTACCAACGGGCTTGCGGTCGCCATCGAGCTTGCGAAGAAGAAGAACATGAAAGTGACGATGCTGGGCGGGCAGGTGATGCCGGAAAATCTTTCCACCTCCTCCCCTTCGGCGAAGATGTACTTTGAAAACACCAACTTTGAGCTTGCCATCATCTCGGCTTCGGCATTCACGCCGGAGGACGGCTTCTCGTGCGGGTCGCAGGTGGAGGCAGACCTTCTGATCCTTGCAAGAAAGAAGGCGCGCTCCGTCTACATGATGCTCGACAGCTCCAAGATCGGCAAGATCATGCCCTACACCTTTGCACATCTCGACGACATCAACGTGCTCATCACGGACAACAACTTCCCGCCCGAACTCAAGGCAAAATTCGCGCAGGAAAACATCGTTGTGATGTGAGAAGTTCACGAATTTCTTTTGCTCCGCAAAACAAATTCCGTGAAGAGTGAGCTGCCGTGATTTTATGCAGCGTTATCGCCCACACACTGTTTTGTCCTTATTTGACAATAAGCCTTTGGCAAAAGGCAAATTGGGTCCCGCAGCGGAGGGAAACCCTCCTCGCGGAAGTTAATTTGGGAAGCAAGGGGAACAATGGTTTCCTTGCCTCCCTCTTTGAGGGTGAGCAGGCGCATTCTTGCGAAGAGCCCGGTGGGCTCTTTGCCGCCTGCGAACTTGGAAATGGCACATGGAGCGTGCCGTTTCAGGGTTCCCGCGCAGATGCGAAGCAGATGCGTGGGAAGAGGAGCAG
>QAKM01000097.1 GCA_003343805.1 Bacillota bacterium
TAGCCCGCAAGCAGCTGCACGATGCCGAGGAGCATCGCAATGACGAGCACGGCAGGGATGCCAATGCCCGCAAACGTCCACATATCGCTCTGCGCGTTGGGGAGCACCGTCGGGATGGGCAGCGTGATGCCGAAGAGCGAGTTGAAGAGGAAGCCCCAAATGACGGCGAAGATGCCGCCGATCGCAAACACGCCCGCAAGCGCGCCGAGGCCGCCCTTCCTCCCCCGGTTCTTGTACTTGAGCCAGCCGCCGCCCAGCATCATGAGGAGCCCGTAGCCGATATCCGCCATGATGAAGCCCATGAACACGCTGTAAAAGACGGACATCACGGTATTGGGGTCCATCTCGCGCGCATTGGGAACGGAATAGGTGTTGGTGAGCGATTCGAAGTCGGAGACCACTGCATTGTTTTTACAGAGGGTGGGAAGCTCCTCGTCCTCCGCAGGCTCGGAAAATTCGAGATACACCGTTCCCGCCTCAGAGAGTTCACGCCGCACGACCTCCTCCGCATCCTCCGGGACGAAGGCTTCCAGCAGGAAGGTGCGCTCGGTGGCGCGCATTTTTTCGTCGAGGGCGGCCTTTTCCGCCTCATAGCCGATGTAATCGCAGTAAATTTTGAGGGTGCGCGTCTCGCTGCCGAGCCCGGCCATCTCCTCTTCGAGAGCGTCGAGTTCCTTTGCAAGCGCCTCGCATTCGCCTTTGATGCGGGCATAGAGCGCGCTTCCCGTCTCCTCGCCCTCAAAGGGGCAGGGGGTAAACCCGGTGCCCGAAAGCAGCGCCTCCCCTTCCTCCGCGCACGACTTGTGCAGGACGAGAAGGATGAGCACCTGATCGTCCTCCTGAGCGAGCACCTTCCCCTCCGACAGGGCGGGAAGCATCCCCTTGATGTTCTCCCATGCGGGAAGAGGGAGCGTCCCCAGCCGGACGCGCGTGTGCGCCGTACCCGTATAGGCGGAGAGCGGCTCCTCCACGGTCCGATAGATCGCTGCCGCGGCGAACGTGCGCTCCGCTTTTGCAAGGGCGGCGCGCGTTTCCGCCTTTTGGTCGGTGAGGGCATTGACGCGCGCGATGAGCCCGTCCATGCGCGCACGGTCACCCGCCGCCGCCATGAACTCCTCGTAGCTCACCTCGAAGCCGTCCTTTGCGGGACGTGCCGCCCCCTTGTGTTCCTTGGCATACGCATCCGCCGCCTGCGTGAGGCGCTCTAAGGCGTCCTCCAAAGAGGCGTGATAGGAGGAAAGTTCCCCGTCTGCGGGCGGGAGGGGCACGGAATGCTCCTCCTCGCGGTGCAGCTTGACCTCGACGGCGCCCGTGCGCTGCAGGGCGTTGAGCACGGCATCCTTTTCGTACGCCATGCCGACGAGGTTGAGTTTTTTCATCTTAACGATCACCGACGATCCTCCCCGCGATCCTGCCGACGGCCGCATCGGTATTCTGCAAGAGCCGGGCGGTCTCTTCTTCCGCCGCCTTGCGGGCGGCAGAGACGGCGGCCTCGTATTCGGCGTCAGCCTCCTCCCGGGCGGCCCGGAGCTGCTCTTCGCGATAGACCTTGAGTTCCTCCTCCGTCCGTTCGGAAAGGGCGCGCGCCTCGCGCTCGGCTGCGGCGACGAGCTCCTGCGCTTTCTTCTGCGCTTCGGCCCTGATGCGGGCCGCTTCTTCCTCTGCTGCCGCAATATCCTTGATGATCTCTTCCATAAACCACTCCGCCGCGCCCCGAGAGGCGTTTTTTTCTTATCTTGTCTATTATATCACGGTTTTATGACAGATGTCAACAAATTGACGGAAATTGCCCTGTGCGGAAAAATGCCCGTTTGCCCATGAGAAAAGGCCCCCGAAGGAGCCTTTTCATTCTGCGGGATGTTATTCTGTGATGCCCGCCTGTTGTTGATAGAGTGCAAGCACCTCCTCATCGGTCAATGCTTCATCCATTTGGAAATTGGTTGTAACGGAATTAGCGACAGCTCCTTCCATAAATGTAAACCCGCTGCTCTCGATCTCTTCAAGCACAAACTCAGCAAAATCGGCAACTGTAGTCGTTCCAGACATCACATAATCCGGCCTATACCAAATTATGAGTACACCTTTATCATAAAATTTAACACCTTGTTCGACATCAACTGTGACCGTCAAGAAGATTCCTTCTTTATTCAAGAAATAATCCCAAGTAGCGCCTTCGCCAACGAACGCATTTGCCACAGCGGGAGAAGCATTAAATCCTGTAGGAAACTCATTGGAAATATTGTTATACGGATCCAAATTCGGCAAAGTAACATACATCTTGCTTGCAGTCGCGATAACATGGGTCGCCCAATCCCCACTATGACCGCTAATCGTTGCCGATATGGAAATACCCGTTTCCAGCGCATTCTCCACAGCTTCGACCACACGGCCATTGTCGTTATTTTGCTCGATCTTCTGCGCAGGTCCAACTTCCACATTCGTGATGTCGAAAGCGACTTCGGCAAAAGTGAAACCATTCTGCTCCACTTCCGCAAGGAAAGCATCGATGAAATCGCCGACCGTCTTGCTGTTATCGCTCATGGGATCGGAGCGAACATATCGAATGATAAGTACACCGTCTTTATGGAACTCGATCTGATCCTTTGTTATATTGACAAGGACATCGATCGGCTCTGTTACGAGCAATGCGGTTGCATTTGCACCACCAAAGGCGGTAAGTCCTGGATAGCAGTGCATTTCCGCAAGTTCACTCCCCGTGTTGTTCCAAGGATCAAGATTGCCGTAGGTAATGATATATCCGCCCGCATTGATGAGAGAACTCCAATCGTTTTTATCGCCCGCGCTGTTGGCAAGCGTAAAGCTGACGGAAAGTCCCGTTTCCGCGGTGATTGCCGGGTCTGCCGGATAATACACAGGCCACGTGACTTGTTCCACTTCGGTCGCCGTACCGATCTCACTTGTGATGTTATCCGCAAAGAAGCAATTCCCGCCGAAGCGGACAGTCAGAGCATCCTTTGTAAACCCTTCCGTTGTACGGGTGACCACGAGGACATCGCCATTCACACGCTCCAAAACGACCTGCAAAACAAAGACAGAGCCGACCCGATAACCGAGCGCGCTATAATGACCTGCATAAGCATCCGCCGTTCCGCCTGCCGGAAGCGCTGTCAATGTTTCTCCGTTCAATGTGGCAACGGCCACCGTTTGAGTGGTGCTCGAAGTATAAAGATCCCCCCACCCGTTGACAAGCATTGTAGCACTCGGCTCCATGACAGGTGCCGTGTACCAACGGTCTTGAGCATCTCCAAGTTCGATCCATACATCCCAATAATCCGGATCTCTGGTGTTATCCCACTCATAACGGAATGCAAAATCGCCGCTGACGGTCATTTCACCGCTGGCAACATTGTTCTCCCATTCCGGACCGGGATCGAGATTCACAACATCCGTTTCAGGGTCCAGCACCATCTCGTAGTAAGAGCTTGAACCTGTCACGACCTTGATCTTTGTTGCACCGCAAATCGTGCAGAGCGCCTCATTCTCGGCATTGTAATCACCAAAATCATGATCGCAGTTTTCCGGCACATTTTCCTTATCATAGTCCGCGGCGTAGGCGATGATGACATTGGAGACGGGATAGACGACGCTGAGGCCCTGCGTCCTGATCTGCGCGATCATGCAGGCGACAAGATCTTTCGCCGTGCCGGCGGTGCCGATCGCCGTGTTCGCCGCATAAGTGAGCATGAGCTCGCCGTCACGATAGAACGCCACGGAGCCATCCACATTGTAGGAGATGGTCGCAACGCAGCCGTTCTCTTGATTTGCTTCCACTTCATCAAGGAAGATGACATGATTGAAACCGGTCACGCCATAACCATTCTCGGTCAGGAATTGTTTCCCTTCCTCAGAGAGCGTCGCCTCCGCCTCGAAGATGTTCTCATTCCGATAGTTGAGCACGGAGAGATAGACGATCGCGTTCCCGCCCGGCGCGCGGAACATGACATCCCAGTCGCTTCCGACATCCTTCACGCGGAAGGTGATGGAAACGCCCGTGTATTGGCTGATGCCGGCAACGGGTGCGATGGTGCCGCCGACGGCCGGCTCTGCCGCCGCGCGATACCCGTCGTCCGCGATCGCATCGGGAAGCATCTCCGAAATGAACTCACTCGGGAGGCAGGTGACGACGAACTGTTTTTCGACCGTCGCCTCGCCCACCGTCACACGGACCGTAATGGTGACCTCGGTCTCCGCCGCAGGCGCGCTGAACGTGCCGTTATTGGAGATGACCGCCTCGTTGGAGGAAGTATAGGCAATTTGTGCACCCCAAGGGCCGGTAAGCTCGAATGGAAGATCGGCAAGCGCCGTCTCGGGCAGGTCGATGCGGCCAAGCACGATATTGGCGAGCATCTCATCCGAAGCATTCTTCGCACCCCAGATGCAGAGGCCGTCTTCGTTCATCGCCGTAAAGGTGTAAGTGACGACTTCGCTCTCCATTCCCTCGATCTGCTGCTCCATCAAAACGCCCTCGAAGGTCCCGGCTTCGTCGGTCTTGATGGTGATATACTGCCCGTCGATCGTCCAGGTGCCCGTGTAGGCGCCCGAAAGCGTGCCGTCCGCGTTGAATACAGCGGCCTGATCGGTGTTGTATGCATAGCCCTTATAATCTGCAATGGGCGTATGCGTGAGGATGCTCCAGCCGCCCGCAAGGTCGGCTTCTTCCGCATCCGTGACGATCCTGTCGTGCTCGCTCTTCTGGAAGGGCGCAACGAGATACCAGCCGCCCTCCTTGCCCTCGACGAGGCGATGCACTTCCACGTTGTGCTGGACGGAACCGTCGTCGTACTTGATGTGATAGACGAGATAGACGTTGCCGTCATCCGTCAGAACGGAGTTATGACCCTGCGCGATGGAAGCGGGGCCCGTCCACCAGCTCCACTTGTAATTCTGCATGAAGCTGAGACCGTGCGAAACATCGCTGCCGTAGTTGAGGAGATCACCATCATAGACCGCCCAGGTGCCGTCCGGATCGACATAGTCGCCCGTGATGTTTTCGGCACGGAACACGCGCATATTGTAGCCGCCGTCGGGCGAGTAGAACCCGTAGGACAGGAAGAGATAGTAATACCCGTCGATGTACTCCACATAGGGGCCTTCGCCGCTGACATACCAGCCGCCCGCCACATGGATACCCAGATAGGGATCTTCCCGCAGCGCCGTCTTCTCGTCCGTATCGTAGATGGGCTGACCGCCACTTCCGTACGTCCTGGACGTATCGCGGAGGCCCGTTTCATCGTCGAGCTTGAGCAGGAAGATGCCGCCCGACCACGAACCGTAGAACATCCACAGATCGCCCGCTTCGTCGTACAGGACGGCGGGATCGATGCAGCTAACGCCGTAGTTGTTGTTCCATTTATTCTCGCTATTGACATAGCGGCCCAGCTCGGAGCCGTCCGTATCGCCCGTGACTGCCTTGTAATCGTCAAGACCGGCACCGCTTCCCTTATCTGCCGGCGCGAAGCCCGAGAACACGACAAAGCCGTCGAACTCGTATGGCCCCGTGATGTTGTCCGCCGTCATCAGAAAGACGGAGGAACGGAAGTTGGAACTGTCACCGCTCATGGAATAGTAGAGGCACCACTTCTCCATGGCGGGATTGTAGATGATGTCGGGCGCCCAGAGATTGCCCTTGATCGTGGCTGCATCCGTATAACCGGACCAAGCGGCAGCCGTTTTGAAGATCTTCGCGTGATTGGTGGAGACCGTCGTCGTGCCCTCTTCATAGAAGGTGGGCGTGAACGTGACCCAGCTCTCCATGTCATAGGAATAGGCGTTGCTGAGCTGCGTGCCGAAGAGGAAGTAGACCTTCTGGCGGCCCTCGCCCGCCTCGGCATAGGTGTTGCCGAAGGCATCCGCATAGGCGACGACGACAGAGGGATCGTGCACGGCGACCGTGCTGCCCGAACCCACCGTGATGGCGCTCATGCTGATGGCGTTGCAGACGGTGCAGACGTTATCCACCATCGTATGGCCCTTCGCCGGGATCGGCTCGAGCCCGGAGAGCACCTCTCCGCAGACCGAGCAGCGCGTTCCCGCCGTGTTGCCCCGCTCCGTACAAGTCGCTTCGGTAGCGGCGACCGTCTCAACGGTATGCCCCTTGGCGGAGGAAAGCACCGTCCCGCAGAACACGCAGATCTGCGGCTCCGTGCAGGTGGGGCCGCCGCCCGGCGTGTGTTCCTTCCTGGGAACGGACTCCGTCCTCGTCTCGCCGCACAGCGTGCAAGTGTACACCACCTCGCCCGCCTGCGCGCAGGTCGCTTCCGTCTTGACCGTACCCTCGTCCCAGGCGTGGCCGGAGGCCTCCACCGTCACCGTCTCGCGCGAGAGCTCCTCTCCGCACACGGCGCAGTAGACGACGGAATCGTAAGACCCCGCTAAAACGCAGGTCGCAGCGGTCTCGTTTTCGCGCACGGCAGCGGCGGGAGAATGCCCCGTCGCGTCGACCGTCACCTTCTCGCGCGAAAGTTCCTCTCCGCAGCGGGAGCAGTAGACGACGGAATCGTAAGACCCCGCTAAAACGCAGGTCGCGGCGCTCTCGTTTTCGCGGACCGCCTCGGCAGGTGCGTGACCGAGCGCCGGCACATAGTTCCCGACGTAACTGTCCCCGTCCTCGGGGCAGGTGTAGGTCGTATAGCCCTGCTCCGTACAGGTGGGAGCCGTCACTTCGGCCTGATAGTCGTGCGTATGATCCTCATCGCAGGCGACGGCGAAACAGCCCGCTGCCAGGACGATGAGAAAACAAAAAAGCGCACAAACCTTTGTACGTTTCATCAGTTTGATCCCCCTATGTTTTATTGTTCGGCCTTTGGCCGATATCGTGTAAAATTTTATCACAAAATGAACGGATTTTCAAGGCCCATCATATTGGAAAATACACAAAAAAAGGCGCCCGAAGGCGCCGCAAAATATTCCGGCCGCTCAGAGGAAGAGCCCGAGCTCGAGGCGCACCTCCCCGCGCGAAACATCCTCATTGGAATAGGAACAGAGGTCCAGCCCGATGAGCGAGAGGCCCTCCCTTAGATAAAAGGCGATGGCGCGCGTGTTGCAGGACTGCGTCTCGAGGACGAGCGCCCGCCGCTTCTGCCGCCGCCCCTCCTCTTTGGCAAAGGCAAGGAGCTTTTTCCCCAGCCCGCGCCCGCGCTCCCCCTCTTTCACCCAGAGCTCGGTCACGCGCAGGCGGTTGTTCCATTCCTCGGGGCAGATCTCGACCGCGGCAACGAGCTCCTCCCCGCGCACGATCCCATAGGCAGCCGCGCCCTCGAAGTGATCGGCATAGAGGCGGTCGGGCCAATCGTATTCCGCGGGCGTAAAGACGCGCGGCTCAGAGAGCGGCCGCAGCGAGAGCTCCACCTCAAACCCCTCCCGCGTGCGCCGCACGGAGACGGCGTAGTGTTCGGCCGCCGTATAGTCCGGCATGGGCAGGATATGCCCCTTCCAACGCTCTTTTTCAAGCAAAACAATATCTTCCTGCATCCTGTCCTCCTTTGAAAGAACGGCGCAGGCGCACAAGGAACGCCCCGTGCTCCAAGATCAAATGCGCCGCACAAAAGGGGAGCCGAAGCGGCTCCCCCGAAGATCCGATCGTTTCTGACGATATCAGACTGCGGTTCCCGTGCGCTTGCGCTGCAGGAGGACGAGCGTCTCCACCCACTTGGTCTGCGGGAACATATCGAAGGGCTGAACGGAGGCGATCTCAAACGCGCCCCCCTCTTCGCCCTGCGCCCGCACGAGCTCGCCCTTCTCCGTCTCGCGGAGCGTTCCCGTGAGCACGCCCAGATCGCGCGCCAGCGTGGCGGGATTGCAGGAGATCATGATGAGCTTCTGCACGTCGCTTGCGATGAGCGCCTTGAGGACGCTGCGCTCCACGCCCGCACGCGGCGGGTCGAGCACCACCGTTGCCTCCCGCTCCTTCCCGAGCAGGGCGGGCAGCACGCTCTCCACCTTCCCGCACAGATTTTCCATGCCGGAAAGGCCGTTGCGCTCCTTCAGGCGGTCCGCCATCCGGTGCGCCTCTTCGACGACCTCGATGCCGTACGCCTTTTTGCACTTCTTTGCGAACATCGCCGTCATCAGGCCGCCGCCCGCATAACAGTCGATGACCGTCTCGTTCTCCCCCGCAAAGGCCACGGCGCGGCTGTAAAGTTTGCCCCTCACGCCCTCGTTGACCTGCAGAAAGGTGTTGGCGCCCGCCTCGTAGGTGATGCCGCCCTCCGTGCGCTCGTAGACGCCCGGGCCCTTCAGAAGCTGAAATTCCTCGCCGAACACGACGTTGGTATCCCGGTCGTTGAAGTTCAGAAAGAAACTGTACGCGGGGAAGATGTCGTCGAGGAGGAACAAAAAGTAGTCGATGCCCTTGAGCTCGCGCACGGCGGTGACGAGGGTGATGAGGAACTTCTTGCCGAGCTGGCGCACCACGATGTGGCGGAGCTGGCCCTCGTGCGTGACCTCGTCGTAGCCGTCGAGCCCGCACTTTTCCATAAACTTTTTGACCGCCGCGATGAGGGGCGCCGCCCAATCGGGATGGATGGGACACACATCGGTATCGACGATGCGGTGGGAGCGTTCGGCATAGAAGCCGACGACGTTCTTGCCGTTCACCGTGCCGATGGGAAGCTGCAGTTTGTTGCGGTAGCCGTACTCCGCCTCGCTGCGTTCACACGCGGAGACTTCCGCCGTGACACCGCCGAGTTTCTTCAAGGTATCGCGCACGAGCGCCGTCTTGAAGCGGAGCTGCAGGCGGTATGCCATGTGCTGGAGCTGGCACCCTCCGCACCGTGCAAACACGGGGCAGGCGGGACGCAGCCTGTCCTCGGCAGGGGTGAGCAGTTCTTCGACCTTGGCATAGGCGGTGCTGCCCTTGACTTTGAGCACCTTGACGCGCGCCCGCTCCCCCGTGAGAAAATAGGGAACGAACAGCAAAACGCCGTCTGCGCGCGCGATTCCCTCCCCGTTCGTCCCGATGGAATCGCAGGTAACGGTCAGAATATCGTTCTTTTGCAGCATAGGTCTTTTCCCCCTTCCGTATGATTTACAGGCCGAGCGGCCGCAGCCCGAAGAGCCGGCGGCCTGCAAGTGTTGATCAAGCTATTTGCGGATCCTTGCGACGACGGTATCCACCGACTTCTGGCAGGCAAACATGAGGACGTCGTACACAAAGAAGAACAGCGTTCCTCCCAAAAAGAGGATATAAAAAAAGTACGTTTCGATGTATTCCGGGAACACCATGCCCGCCATGCGCGTAAGGACGATCCACGACAGCCACATCGCAAGATCGAACCACACCGCCTTTGCGACCTCACAGAGGAGAAAAAGCGGCTTTTTTCGGACGAAGCGCATCTGGATACGGTTTACGACGGGATGCAGCCCGAAGAATGCAAAGTATGGAACGACCTTCCACAGGCTTACGGGGAGGGCCAAAAGCCCCGCCGCGAGAAAGCACAGCGCGCTCCCCCACCAGAAGTCCTTGGCGAGGGGGACCATCACCGCAAAGGCCGCCACGAGATACCCCGTGGCGAGCAGGAAGGGGCTCACCGAGCCGAGCATCAGAAACCCGGCCGCCGCCGCGCAGGCGATGGCGGAGAGGGCGATCTCAAATGCTTTGTGCGGTTTTCTCAATTTCTCACCTCAACGGCAGCCGCAGCAGAGGTTGAACAGGCAGTTGACGCAGAGATAGGTATAGCAGCAGCTCGCGCAGTTGGCGCACCAATTCCCGCCCATCTGATCCTCCGCAGGCGTGGGATCGGGGTCGGTATGCACGGCACCGCCCGTCTGCTGCTTGTATTCGGTGCGGGACTTGAGCTTTTCGTAGGCATCGCGGTACTTGGCGTTGGAACCGTCCATCTGAATGGCGATCTCGAGCTGTTTTTTGCTCTCGTTCATCCAATTCTTCTTGTAAAAGACGACGGACTGAAGATAGTGCCACTCCGCGCCGCGCTCGTTGAAGTTGTCGAGCGCCGTCTGCGCCGCCGCAAGATCGCCCTTTTTGATGAGCTCGGCGACCTCTTCATAGCCGCTCTTTCCGTCGGTATTGCGCTCCTTTTCGCGGCGCTCGCGCATGATCTCCTCATACGCGACGTCCAGCCTCTGCAGCATCCGCGCGGCATTGTTGCCCGCCTCGCCGTCCAGCCAGCGCTCCTCGTTGTACTTCTTCTTGAGGGTGCGGTAGCTCTCCTTGATCTCTTCGTCGGTGGCGTTTTCGCTCACCTGCAGCAATTCGTAATATTCGTGATTCATATCCGTTCCTTGATGATGGGAAATATTATTTGAGATCGACCTGCATCTTGACGGGCTTTTCGCCGCGCATCACGCGCTGTGTTTCCAGCGGGATGCCGCGCAGGAGCACGTTGTCCGTCAGGTCGCGGTTGAAATAAAAATGGATGTTCGCAAGATCCTCCCGCAGCCCGTAAAAGAGCGTATCGAAGAGGAATGCGATGTCCCCGCCGTGTTCCTTGATGAGCGCTTCCTTGTTCTCAGAGCCGTAGGCGAGCACAAACGGGTTGTAGCGGCGCTTCTTTCTGTCCTTATCGTAGTCGTCGAGGGCATCGATGAGGTAGATCCACTTGCCGAGCGCATAGAAGAGCCCGTCGGTATGCGGCGTCGCCTTGTCCTTGAGGAAGTGGCGGGAGAGCCGCTGCATGAGCTCCGCCGTAGGATCGGCGGCGCGGTCGAGAGAGTCGCACTTTTCCTTTTCCGCCGCCTGCTGCGCCTTCATATACTCTTTGACCAAAAAGACAAGCTCGGGATACCCCTTCTTCGCCCGTTTGAAGCCGCGCTTGAACCACAGCCGCTTGCCGCGGCCCTTATCCCCGTCCTCGATGTCGTCGGTGAGTTTATAGTAGAGGAGCACGGTGTTGAGCGCGCCCAGCTCGTCCGTCATCTCGTCCGTGACAGCGATGGGCTGCTTCTTAATGGTATGCTCGAAACAGTTCTGCTTTTCGATCTTCACGTCGATGCCCGCAAGGTTGTGGAGGAGCACCGAAAGAAAGGTCATATCGTAGGTGAGGCCGATGCGCGCCATCTGTCCGCAGGAATGGGCGATCCCCTTGCACAGGCCGCAGTACATCGCCTTATAGAGTTCAAAGTCCTTGATATACAGGTTGGGCAGATCGTAACGGACGTATCCGAACATATTATTCTCCCTGATAGAAGCCGATCTTGCGGTAGACCTTATTGAGCGTGCGCCGTGCCGTTCTGAAGGCGCGCTCGCACCCCTCCTTTAAGATGCCGTTGAGGTAGGCCTTGTCGGCGAGCAGGCGCTTCTGCTCTGCCTGCACGGGCGCGATGGCATCCGCCACCGTCTCGCCCACGGCGAGCTTGAAGTCGCCGTACCCCTTCCCTTCAAACTCTCTCTGCGCCTCTTCGAGCGTGCAGCCGCGGAAGGCACAGTAAATGGTGAGAAGGTTGGTGACCCCCGGTTTTTCTTCGGAGGCGATGATGCGGGTATCGCTGTCGGTGACGGCGCGCTTGAACTTGCGGATGACGGTATCCTTGTCGTCCGAAAGATAGACGCTCGCGTTAATATTTTCATCCGACTTGCTCATCTTCTTCGTGGGCTCCTGGAGCGACATGATCTTGGCGCCCTGCTTGACGATGAGCGCCTGCGGCACGCGGAAGGTCTCCCCGTAGCGGTTGTTGAAGCGGATGGCGATGTCGCGCGCGATCTCGACGTGCTGCGTCTGATCGGCACCGACGGGGACGTAGTCGGCAAGATATAAAAGAATATCCGCCGCCATCAGCACGGGATAGTCCATGAGGCCCATGTTGATGTTGTCGGCGTGCTTGGCGCTCTTGTCCTTGAACTGCGTCATGCGCTGCATCTCGCCCACATAGGTGATGGTGTTGAGCGCCCAGCACAGCTCTGCGTGCTGCGGGACCATCGACTGCACATAGAGCGCGCACTTTTCGGGATCCAGCCCGCAGGCGATGTAGAGCGCCGCGAGCTCCAGCGTATGACGGCGAAGAAGGGCGGGATCCTGCTTCACCGTGATGGCGTGCATATTGGCGATCGCAAAATAGCAGGTGTAGTCGTCCTGCATATCGATCCAGTTGCGGATGGACCCCACATAGTTGCCGATGGTGAGGTTCCCGCTCGGCTGAACGGCAGAATAGACGACTTTTTTATTTTGCGTGGTAATTTCTTCCATATTCTCTCCAAACGATCAGAAATGTAAAATCTTTACAAAGAGATTATACCACGTTCGCCGCGAAAAATCAACGGGGTAATGTCATGCTTTGATGAAAATTCCCGCATCTCCCTTCACAAAATGCACATTCGCCGCCCGCAGGAGGGCAAAAAGAGCGCTCTCCCGAAGGAGAACGCCCCGTTAAGCCCCCTTTTACAGGGTACGGAAGATGCTTGAAACGCTTCCGACGGCAAATCCGCCCCTGCCGTCGAGCGCGATGCAGAGCGTGTTCCCGCCCGCATCGAGTTCGAGATACCGCCCCTTTGCGAGGACGACCTCGCAGCGCACCGTTCCCGCAGGGGTGGAATAGCTCCCGCGGCCGTAGCCGTCCAGCGTCAGGGTGCCGCCCGCCGCACTCACCGTGCCGGCAAGCGCCTCGCGGTAGACGTACCACTTTCCGCCCTCGAGGAGCACCCGCTCCGCGGAAGCGCCCGCGCCGAAGAGGTACTCCCCGCTGCCCGCCGCCGTGAAGGGACGGGGCGAGCCGCCCTCCGTAAACGCCGTGCCGCTGCCGACGAAGAGCGCGCCCTCCGCGCCCTCATAGCGCGTGAATGCCTCCGCGGAGAGCAGGGCATTCCCCGAGAGCGTGAGAAGGTACACCGTGTCCTCCGCGCAAAGACGCAGGCTGCCCCCCTCTCCTTCGATCTCGCCGTAGACGCTCTCCGAGCCCCGCGTCAGCGTGCCGCCGCCGTAGCCGTCGAGGACGAGCGATGCGTTCTCCCCGAAATAGCTGCCCGACGGGCTGCTCCCGAAGAGGATGCACTCAGCCCCCGTGCGCAGACGGAACCGGAAATAGGAGAGCACAAAGTCGCCCTCGATCCCCAGCGCAAAGGTGCCGCGCTGCGTAAAGGCATCGTAGGTATAGCTGCCTGATGCGAGCGCGTTCCCCTCCCCGTCGTACAGCTCTGCGCCGCCGCTGCCGTCCAGGCGGATGATCGCCGCCGCATCGGTGCCGACGAGCGCATACCGGCCCGCCTCCGCCGCCGCAACTTCGCCGATCGTCCCTGTCGTGCGGTCAACGGTAAACGTCAGCGTCCCCGTGAGGGTGGGGAAGGCCTCGGAGGACACCTCGAACACGTCGCCGAGCAGCGTCACCGTCACCTCGTGGCTGCCCTCCGTCACCGAGAGATAGGTGCCGCCGCCGTAGCCGTCGAGGGAGAGCCCGCCGCCCAGCGTCTCAAAGACGCCGAAGATGCGCTCGTCAAAGACGGTATAGCGGCTGCCCTCGGTGCGGAAGCGGAAGCTCTCCTCCCCGTCGAAGGTGTAGTCGCCCGAGGAGAGCGGCGTACAGACGCCCGTCACGGTGCGCTCGCCGAAAGTGAGCGAAGCATTGCCCGCGCCGTCCAGGAAGAGGAGCCCCTTCTCCCCCTCGAAGTAGCCCGCGCCCTCGCCCGCCGGGGAAAAGGTGCTGCCGTCGAGAACAAAGCGGAGCGTCTCCTCTCCCGCAAACAGCGTGACGAGCCGGCCCGCCGCCGCAAACGTGCCCTCCGTACTGCCGCCTGCCGCCGTGTAAACGGCAGAGCGGCCGTAGCCGTCGAGGACGAGCGTGCCGAGGGAAGAGGAGAACGTTCCTGCAAAAGCGGGACGGTAGACGAGGCAGACGGGCTCGCTGTCAAAGACGATGCCGCCCACGCTCTGCTCCCGCGTGCCGAGCAGCACTTTGAGTTCGCCGCCGTCCGAAAGGGAGACCATCCATTCATCTTGTCCGCCCGCGCCGCAGTAGCGCACGGCCTCCCGCCCGCCGCCCGAAAGCGACGCATGGCCGAAGCCGTCCAGCGTGAGCACCTCGCCTGTGAAGCGGTCCTCGGCGCAGTCATAGAGGCGGTACTCCCCGCCCTCTTCGCCCTCCGTCACAAAGACGCCCTTCTCCTTGTCCACGGCGAAGGCAAAGCGCGTCGCACCCGCATAGAACTCGTAATGCCCGCAGTATTCGCCCGTCGCCTCGTCAAAGAGATAGACGTAGCTGCCCGACTGTTCGCTTCCGCCGCGGGAGAAAACGGCCCTGCCCGCCGCAAAGTCGAGCGTCAGCACGCCGTAGGACGTATTCACGGAGTTGGCGGCAAGGTCATAGCCCGTATAGGTACCCGAATCGTCGAGAAGATAGTGTCCGTGTTCGAGGCGGCCGCTCTCGCCGCCCAGCGTGAGCGCGTTCCGCACGGCATCGTAGCGCCCCTCGACGCGGTCGGGCTCCCGCACGAGCGCCAGGCTGCTCCCGTCCTCCTCCGTGTTGTACGCGACGAGCAGGGTGCCGCCCTCGCGGTGCGCATCCCGATAGGCCTTTGCCCAGACGGCATAGAGGGTAACGTCCTCTTCGCCGAGGGAATAGTCCCCGCCCGCCTCGAAGAAGGCGGTCGCCGAAGGCTGCTCCGCCCAGCCGAGGAAGGCATAACCCTCCGCCGTGAAGCCGCAGCCGGGCAACGCGGAGATCCCCATATAGAGCGCGGGCTGTGCCTGCATCGAGCCTCCCGCCGCCGTCCCGAAGGGCGCGTTCGCCTCAAAGCGGAGGGTGAGCGGCTCGCGGGAATATGTAAAGACGAACGTGTTTTCCCCCGCTTGGAGCGTGAGCGGCTCCGTCGAAGAGAGCGACGCATCGAGGAGGAAGTGCTCGGGCGAAGGCGCCTTCGGAAAGACTTCCGCCCCCTCCCAATCGCTCAGGACGGTCCGCTCCACATCGTAGCCGTCGCCGCGGGCGTTCTGCTTGCGCACTTCCAACGTATATTCCGCCTTATAGCGCGCCGTCACGGTGACGCCGTCCTCCGGCATCCGGTCGTTTTCCGTCAGGGGGCGGCCTTCAAGCAGCCATGTCCCGAAGATCAGCCCCTCCTTTTCGGCCGTCACCCCTTCGAGCGCCTCCAGAAGCGGTGTCCCCTCCTCGGCGTACACCCGCTCCGTCTTTGTGCTGCCGCCCTCCGCATCCAGCGTGATCGCGGGATATTGGGCAAACTTGGCATAATAGGTGACGCTCGAGGAGGGCATGACGGTGGGAAGCTCCACCTCCTCCCCCTCGCAGGCGCGGTCGAGATACCACCCGAGGAACACCCAGCCCTCCTTTTCGGGCGGGTCGGGGGGATCGATCTCCTCCCCCGCCTCCGACGTGATCGCCCCGATGGCCGTGCCGCCGAACGTCTCGAACCGCACGGTCACGCGGCTCGTACAGGCGGCCGCACAGAAGAGCGTCAGGAAGAGCACCAGTCCCACCGCAAAGAGCGAGGCCGTGACTGCTTCAAACATCTTTCGCAAAACTCGCATATCTCACCTCCTTCCATGAACATGGTAGCCTGTATTCTACCATGCACAATTTGCGTTTCAATGGGGGTACTGCCGAAAAAACGCTCTTCTTGAAACAGAGTTCAAGCCGTCCTTGGGGGTATTTGGACGGACGAAAACGCGCAAAACCGACTTATCCTTCGCATTTTCGACCCAAAAACGGGCATGAACGGGTTCCCGTCAAATTTTTCGCGACGATTTTTGCAAACCCCTTGCAAAATCATCCAAAATGCACTATAATAGAAGAAAACCTAATCGGAGGAGTTTTTTATGCCCTTAGTAACTACTACGGAAATGTTCAAAAAGGCGTACGCCGGCGGCTATGCGGTCGGCGCGTTCAACGTGAACGATATGGAGATGATCCAGGCCATCGTTGAAGCCGCAAACGAGCTCAACTCGCCCGTCATCCTGCAGGTCTCGGCCGGTGCCAGAAAGTACGCCAACCCCGTGTACCTTCGTCACCTCGTCGAAGCCGCGGTGGAGACCACGAACATCCCCATCGCCATGCACCTCGACCACGGCGCAGACTTCGACATCTGCAAGGCATCCATCGACGGCGGCTTCACTTCCGTCATGATCGACGCTTCCTCCAAGCCTTGGGAGGAGAACATCGCCATCACCAAAAAGGTGGTCGAGTATGCACATGACCACGGCGTGGTCGTCGAGGCAGAGCTCGGCAAGCTCGCGGGCATCGAGGATGACGTCAACGTCGCCGCACACGACGCCATGTTCACCTCTCCCGACGAAGTCGAGGAGTTCACCGCACGCACGGGCATCGACTCGCTCGCCATCGCCATCGGCACCTCGCACGGCGCCTATAAGTTCAAGCCCGGCCAGGATCCCAAGCTGCGCATCGACATCCTCGAAGAGGTCGGCCGCCGCCTTCCCGGCTTCCCCATCGTGCTGCACGGTGCTTCCTCCGTCCCGCAGGACCAGGTCGCGATCGTCAACGAGTTCGGCGGTTCCATGCCCAACGCCATCGGTATTCCCGAATCCGAACTGAGAAAGGCAGCAAAACTCGCCGTCTGCAAGATCAACATCGATTCCGACCTCCGCGTCGCCTTCACGGCAGCCGTCCGGAAACACCTTGCCGAGAACCCTTCGCACTTCGATCCCCGCCAATACCTCGGCGATGCGCGCGCCAACATGAAGGAGCTCGTCAAGCACAAGATCACCGATGTGCTCGGCTCCGCAAACAAGGCGTAAGCTGAAAACCGAAAAACAAAACGAAAACCTCGCCGACCGGCGAGGTTTTTTCATGCACATATATGTATCTTTTCGCACTTATTTTTTCGTGACGAGCTTGCAGCGCACGGGATAGACGCTGTTTCCTTCGATGACTTCCCCGAAGCCCTGTGCTTCGATGCGGCCCGAGCGGGGATTTTTGACGGAATCGATGGTACTTTTCACCGTTGCGTGCACGTCGCTGTACTCGAAGGCGAGATCGCAGCCCTCCATCGTGCAGTCGATGAGGGTAAGATCTTTGCAGTAGCACAGGGGCTGGGTCCCCTTGACGTGGCAGCGCACGAGGGTGAGCCCCTCCGAATACCAGCCGAGGTATTCCCCGTTGATGATGCAGTCCTCCGCGCGCGCCCCCTTGGTGTGCCAGAAGGCATCCTTGGTGTTGAGGACGCAGTTCTTCAGCCGCACGCCCTTTGCATATTGGAAGGAGTATTTGCCGCGGAAATCCACGCCGTCGAGCTGCACGCCGTCCGAGCCGAGGAAGGCGTATTCCGACGTCACCTTCCCGCCCGAGAGATGCACGTTTTTGCTGTGCCAGCCGAACTCGGGAGAGTCGATGTCGCAGTCGCGCAGAGAGACGTTCCTGCACTCCCGCACCGCCTTGATGCCGTGCAGATTACAGCGCTCGATCGTGATATCCCGGTCGTACCACAGGGCGGCGCGGCAGTTGGGGGTCATCTCGCTGTCGCGAAGGTGCAGCCCTTCGACGTGCCAGAAGGGATAGCGAAGGTCGAAGAAGCAGTATTCCACTGTGAGGTACTTGCTCTCCTTGAGGGCGGACTCGCCGTCCTCCTCGCCTTCGAAACGGCAGTTCCGGATGAGGGCGCTTCTCGTCATATAGAGCGCCCGCTCCTGTCCGAAGCGCTCGTTTTCGTAGCGTTTTATCTCTTTTGTCTGTTTCATAGCGCTAATTATATAACCATTCTGACAGCGTGTCAATCAAATCGGGGCACTTTTCTTGTGCTTCCGTTCTTCCCGGATCCTTCTTTTACAGTCTGAGGTACTCGGCAAGGGCGGGCAGTTCAGACGTCTGAACGGAAAAATAGGCGGAAAGGAGGCGCAGGGCGCGCTTGACGCCGTCCGCCGTCCCCTCTCCCCCCTGTCCGAGCGCCGCGCGGATCGCGAGGTAGGTGCTCTCGCTTGCAGGCACGCCTCCGCCGCACGCCTCGCAGCCGAAGGCGCCGCTCTCCATGTCGAAGCGCATCCGTCCCGAGAGGGGCTCGCCGCAGTGCGGGCAGTCGCCCGCCGAAACGGGATAGCCCGCCTCTTTGAGCGCCGTCAGAAGAAATTGCAGCAGGACGAAGGAACTTCCGCTCTTGCCGTCCTCGATCTTCCCCTCCCCGCGCGCGCCGCCCTCCGCACAGGCAGAGAGCGCGCCGAGCGCCCGCACCGCCGCGAGGAAGAGCGCGGGGCTCACCATGCCCTCAAAGAGCAGTTTATCGCACGATTCCGCCACGCAGACGGCCGCATAGTAACAGGCGATGTCCTCGCGCAGGGCGTAGAACCCGTCGTGCACGGAGGCGGAGATGACGGTGTTCCGCCCCGATTTTTCCGCGAACACAAATTCCGCAAAACAAAAGGGCTGAGCGGCAAACCGGAGCTTTGCCCCCGCCCTTTTGACCCCTTTGAGCGCCGCGCTCAGCTTGCCGCGCTCCGCCGTAAAGAGGGTGACGATCTTATCGTACTCCCCCCAATCTGCCGCGCGCAGCACGAGCGCATCCGCCTTAAATTCCATACGTTACGTTCCTCTTCTCTTGTTCCTGAGCTGCTTGTACAGCATATAATAGGTGACATTCCCCGTCTTTTGGAAGAGCTCCCAGGCGAGCTCCCCGGCATCTGTTTTCCGCATAGCCCCCTCCCTCTTCAGTATGGGAAGAAAGCGGGCGCATTATGAATGAAACGGAAGGGCTCCTCAGTCCTCGCGCTCCTTCTCGTAGCCGAGCTCGCGCAGCATCCCCTCGCGGTCGCGCCAATTCTCGCGCACCTTGACGTAGGTGGTGAGGAACACCTTCGCACCCAAAAACTTTTCCATGTCCTGCCGCGCAAAGGAGGCGACTTCCTTCAGCGCCCGCCCCTGCCTGCCGATGAGGATGGCCTTATGGTTGGGCTTTTCGCAGACGATGTCGAGGTTGATGTCGTAGACGCCGTTGTCCTGTTTTTCAAAGGTATTGATGACGATGGCGACGCCGTGCGGGATCTCCTGATCGAATTTTAAGAGGATCTTCTCGCGCATGATCTCGGCGATCATGAACTTTTCGCTCCGGTCGGAGACGACGTCCTCGGGGAAGAGGGGCTCCCCCTCGGGCAGGAGCGCCGCAACGGCGTCCTCCAGCTTTTTTAAGTTGCTCCCCTTGCGCGCCGAGACGGGGAAGATGTCCCTTTCAACGCCCCCTTCGACGATCTTCTTCACATCCTCGGGAATGCGTTCCTTCTGCATGATGTCCGTCTTGGTATAGGCGATGAGCATGGGGATGCCGAGGGAGGCATACTTCTTCATGAGGGCGATGTCGCTCTCCTCGACGCCCGCGTGGCCGTCATGCACATAGAGGATGGCGTCCACATCGCGGGACGTGTTCTCCGTCGTGCGCATCATGATGCCCGTGAGGGCGTTGCGCTGGCGGTAGATGCCGGGCGTATCCACAAAGACGATCTGCCGATCCTCGCGGTTGAGGATGCCGAGGATGCGGTCGCGCGTGGTCTGCGGCTTGGGGGAGACGATGGCGACCTTTTCGCCCACGAGCACATTGACAAGCGTGCTCTTTCCCGCATTTGCCTTGCCGATGACGGCTACCGTTCCGCTCCTCATCTTGTAAGTCCCATCCTTGCCATGATCTTCTCCTCCTCTTCGCGCATCTCGCGCTTTTCCTCCTCCGTCTCGTGGTCGTACCCGAGACAGTGCAGCACTCCGTGTACGGTGAGATAGTTGAGCTCGCGTGCATACGAATGCCCGTACTCCTCCGCCTGTTCCCGGGCGCGCGCTTCGCAGATGGCGATGCTGCCCAGAAAGAGGCGGTCCTCCTCGTCGAGCTCGTCCGCATGATCGTCCGCGATGAGCCGCTCCCCCTTGATCCCGTCGAGCGAAGGGAAGCTCAGAACGTCGGTCACGCGGTCGATGCCGCGCACCTCGCGGTTGAGGCGCCGGATCTCCTCCTCATCGACGAGAACGAGCTCCAGAACAAAGTCGCAGTCTCCCGCAGCCGCCCCTTCGAGCGCCCCCTCCAGGCGCTCCTTTTCCGCCTCTTCGAGCGCATCGGTATCGAGATAAAACTTATTCATCGCCCTTGCCTTCCTCCTTGACGGCCTGCCGCGCGCGATTGAAACGGATGGCAGGGTATTTGACGCGGTGATGATGCACGCCCGTGAGCGAATCGACGAGCGTCTGCTTGATGACGGTCAGCTCGCGGATGGTGATGTCGCAGTCGGAGAACTGGTCGAGATCCATCCGTTCCTCGATGATGGAGCGGACGATGCGTTCCACCGTCTCGGGCGAGCGGTCCTTGACGGCACGCGCCGCGGCCTCGGAGGCATCGGCGATCATGATGATCGCAGCGATCTTGGTCGTGGGCTTGGGGCCGAGATAGGAATAGTTGCGGATGTTGGCATCCCCGCCCGAGAGGCGGTTGGCCTTGTCGTAGAAAAATTTGATGGGCAGCGTGCCGTGATGCTCGCGCGCCACATCCGCGATCTCCTTGGGCAGATGGTTGGCGATGAGCAGATCGTACCCATCCTGCGCGTGCGAACGGATGATGTCGGCGGAAAGCTCGGGCGTCAGTTCGTCGTGCACGTTGTAGCCCGTCTGGTTCTCGGTGAAGCACTCGGGCTGCTTGAGCTTGCCCACATCGTGATAGTAGGCCGCCGCACGCGCGAGCTCGGCGTTTTCGGAGATGGCGATGGCGCACGTCTCGGCGAGCTGCGCGACGATGAGCGAATGGTTGAACGTCCCGGGGGCCTCGGTGCGCAGCCGCTGCAGAAGGGGCGCGTTGGCGCTCGTCAGTTCTCTCAGCCGGAACACGGTCAGACGGTTGAACGCCATCTCAAAGACGGGCAGGATGCACAGGGCGAGCATCGCCGAGAGCACGCAGCCCAAAATGCCGTACCCTGCCGAAGCGACGTAGGGGATCCAGTCGAAGTGGGTAAAGTCGAGCTCGGAAAGTTCGAGGAGCAGCACGATGGCAAGCCCCGGGATGCCGAGGAACACGCCCGTTAAGAGCAGCTCCCATCTCGTCTTGACGTTGGCGGCGACGAACACCGCGAACGTGCCGCAGGCAAAGCTGAGCATGAGCGAGATATAGACGGAGTTGGGCGAGGAATCGAAGTTGTTCGTGAAGGTGTCGATGACGAACATCAGAAGGGAAAAGACGAAGTTGAGGATGATCGCCTGCCGCCGCCCGAACAGGAAGAGGCCGATGAGAGCGAGCATCGCCACGGGACGCAGATAGATGGAGACAAAGCGCCCGCAGAAATAGCACACCAGCACGGCCAGGATGAGGACGAGATAGATGAGAAAGACGTTCCTTCCCCGGGCGATGAAGGTCTTGTCCTCGAAGTAGTAGTAATAAAAGAGGATGGCAAAGAGCAGGAGCACGCAGATGCACGCCGAAAGGAAGCGGAAAGCGCTGTCCCGGAAATACGCCTGCCATGCGTCCGGCTCATTGACGATGATCATCATCACCATGCCGGCGACGAGGATCGCATAACAGACGACGAGCATGACAAGGCCCACGGCAAGATCAACTCTTCCGATGCCCTTTGCGGTACGGTCTTTCATCGTTTTTCTCCTTTGCTTTTCTGAGATTCTGCCCTCTCATAGGCGCGGACGATGCGCATGACGAGGGGATGACGCACGACGTCCTTTTCGGTGAGCGTGACGATCGCGATGTCCTCGACGCCCTTCAGGATGGTCACGGCCTGCTTCAAGCCGCTCGTCTTGCCCTCCGGAAGGTCGGTCTGCGTCAGATCGCCCGTGACGACCATCTTGCTGCCGTCGCCGAGGCGGGTCAAAAACATCTTCATCTGTTCGCGGGTGGCGTTCTGCGCTTCGTCGAGGATGACGAAGGCGTTCGAGAGCGTCCTGCCGCGCATATAGGCGAGGGGCGCGACTTCGATGGCGCCCTTTTCCATGAGCTTTGAGTATGTCTCGAGCCCGAACATCTCCTGCAGTGCATCGTAGAGCGGGCGCAGGTATGGATCGACTTTGGTCTGCAGATCGCCGGGGAGGAAGCCCAGCTTTTCGCCCGCCTCCACTGCGGGACGGGTCAGGATGATCTTTTCCACCTGCTTGCCCTTGTAGGCGGCCACCGCGAGACAGACGGCAAGATAGGTCTTGCCCGTTCCCGCAGGCCCCACGCCGAAGGTGACGGTATTGCCCTTGATGGCGGAGACGTACTCCTTCTGCCCCACCGTCTTGCACTTGACGGGCTTGCCGCGCGACGAGACGGCGACGACGCCGTGCATCAGCGAGCCGATGTCCGAAGCGTGTCCCTCCCGCGCGAGCTCGATGCAGTAAAGAAGGCTGCTCTTGTCGATGTTGTCGCCCGCTTCGACGATCGAAAGCAGGCTCTCGAGCACCTCCTTGCCGAGCGCGGCATTCTCCGCCTCCCCCTCGAGGACGATGTTCGTCCCCTCGACCTTGGTGAAGAGCTCGAGCTCCCGCGCGATGGTGACGAGGTTCTCGTCGAAGATCCCGAGGATCTTCTGCAGCCTGTCCAATCCGCCCGTTTCGATGGTATATCTGGTTGCCGTAATCCGTTCCTCCTGCCGGCAGATGCCGGTCACTGTATATGACTTGCGATCGTGAGACGCGCCGTTCCGTAGATGCGCCAGCCCTCCTCCGTCTCTTCCGCGGAAAGCTCCGCATCCTCTCCGAACGCGAGGCGCGCCGCCTCGAACGCGCCCTCTTTGCTCCCCGCAAACACGCCTTCCACAGGGCAGCGGAGCACCGCGTAGCCAATGACGATCACGCGCTCCTCCCGTTCGCCGTACAAAACGCGCTCGGAAATGAGCGTCTGCCCCGCCTCCACCTCCTGTCCGACCGCGGCGCAGGGCGTGCCGCGCAGCACGACGAGCTCTTCGAGGATGCCCGCGCGCGGAGCCTTCATGGGCGCCCTGTCCCAGGCAGTCTCTCCGTCGCTGACTTCCACGCATACGGTGAGCACCCCGCCCTCAAAGCGAAGGGAGGCAAAACTCACGCGGGGGAGCTCCAAGATGCGGGAGGTGAGGAGCTCCGTTTTTTCGGGTGCGGGCGCAAGCGGCCCGATGCCGTCCTCCGCAAGGAGGGCAAGCACCTCGCTCTCATAGTAGGCGCCGCTGCCCGTGATCTCCACTCTCAGGACGCGCGTCTCAAGCGCACACACGAGCCCGAGCGCCAGCGCCCCTCCGCACACGAGCCCGAAGGAGCGGCGGATCGCCGCCCGAACGCGGGCGGCTCCCAGGGGGCGCACTTTTTTTACATTATAACACGAACCCCGCAAAATTGCAAAAACTTTTTTGCTGTCTTTGGCGGCGACTGTGACGGCGAGCGCATTTTTTTGCACGCGCCGCGCCGCCAGCACGGGGATGTGTTCCCGCGCCAGCTTTCCGAGGACGCGCTCCGTCCCCAGCCCCTCGATCAGAAGTTCGTTCCTCATGTCAAAGGCGCGTCACGCGCGCGATCGTGCCGCAGACGACGACGTCGCCCGCATCGTAGCGGCCGAGCGAGAGCCCGCTCCCCTCGACCTTCACCCCGCCCCGTCTGCCCAGAAGCACGATGCGCTCCCCGGAAAAGGCGGCGATGCGCTTCACGTTCTCAAAGACACCCTCTCCCTCGGCGACCGTGTACTGCACGCTCCCGCCCGAGGCCCGCTGCAGCCCGGAGAGCCATTCCGAAAACACCCTCATACCGCCTATTATATGCGCTTTCTCCGCATTTGAGCCCGCAGACACTGCACGGCTTTGCTTTTTTCCGTGCAAAGAGGCGGGATCCCCCGCCTCTTCGTTCCGGCTCTGCCGTTCAATCGATATAGACCTCTGCCGTCAGTTCGTTCCCGAACTTATCCCGCCATTCCAGCGTCTGCAGCCCCGTCTCGGTGATGTTGTCGTACCCGTAGCCGAGATAGTAGCTCCCGTCCGTATAGTAGGCGCGGTAAGGAAACTCGAAATACCCCCTCTTCACGGACGATTCGTCGAGGAGCTCATAGGAGACGAGCTCCTTCTTGTTGTAGCCGTAACTGCTCGCATAGGCGTTGTAGATGACTTCCGAGACCATCATGCCTCCGTTGCCCGGCTCCCATGCGATCTCAATGCTCTTATAGCCGTAATCGCGGCGCTTGCCGTTCCAGAAAGAGCGGTCGAAGTAGTACGAACGGTCGTTCTCCGTCAGGTGCGCGGGGGTCAGCATCACGAAGGCAACGAACTCCTCGCTGTCGCCGAGCTCGATGCGCTCCGCGACGCCCGACGTGCGGAAGGGATCGAGGATATACCCGAGGACGGGGATCATGATGCCGAGATCGATCCCGATCGCCACGAGGATGACGAGCAGCGTGAGCCAGAATTTCTTGTGCGACTTTCTCTCCTTGTACCGCTCGGCAGGAGCGCCCCGGCTGCGGGTCGGCGCCCCGAACACGGCGCGGTCGCTGTATCCGCACTTGGGGCAGACCGAACCCTCGTATTCATTGCCGCATCGTTTACAGATCATATTTCCCTCCCCGGCGCACCCGCAGGCGGCCTTACCATTGCTGTACTTTCATTATATCACAACTTCCCGCGGGAAACAAGAGGGCATCGGCATCTTTTTTCAAAAAAAGGACAGCCCGCCCTGATCTCCGCGCCAAACCGCGCCGAGATGGGAAGCCGTCCTCTGCCGCCCGGGCCTTCAGTAATCCTTTCTCCCGAGCAAAAAATCGATGTCCTCGCCGAAATAGTCGGCGATCCTGCAAAGATAGGTCAGCGAGATCTCCCGCTGGCAGCGCAGATACCGCGAGATGGTCTGCTGCGGGATCCCGACCTCCCTTGCAAACTGGCTGATGGGCCTGTCGCCGATGAACTCCTTCAGCCGTGCCGCAAACACTGCTACACAGTCCCTTTCCACATAAAATATTTTACACCAAACGGCGTAAAATACTTGACTTTTCACCAAATGGTGTGATATATTGAAGGCAGCTCATCCCGAAAGACGTTTTATATGCAACGAGCCCCCTGTGTATGCAGGGGACTCTTTGCGTATGATCGCTTCCGACGAAAAGGCGCCCTCCCGAAGGAGAGCGCCCTGTCTTTTACAGATCGATCAAAGCTCTGCGAAGTACTTGATCGTACGGACCATCTGGCTGGTGTAGGAATTTTCGTTGTCGTACCAGGAGACGACCTTGACGAGCGTCGTACCGTCGCCCATGGGCATACACTTGGTCTGCGTTGCATCGAACAGCGAACCGTAGGTGATACCGACGATATCGGAGGAGACGATCTCTTCCTCGGTGTAGCCGAAGGAAGCGGAGGAAGCGTCCTTCATCGCCTTGTTGACGGCATCCTTATCGATGTCGCCCTCGCAGATCGCAACGAGCTGGGTGAGGGAACCGGTGGGAACGGGAACGCGCTGAGCGCAGCCGTCGAGCACACCGTTGAGTTCGGGGATGACGAGGCCGATCGCCTTTGCAGCGCCCGTGGAGTTGGGAACGATGTTGACGGCAGCAGCGCGCGCACGGCGAAGATCGCCCTTGCGGTGAGGCCCGTCGAGGACCATCTGGTCGCCCGTGTAAGCGTGGATGGTCGTCATGTAGCCCTTCTTGATCTTAGCGAGCTTGTTGAGGGTGTCTGCCATGGGAGCGAGGCAGTTGGTCGTGCAGGAAGCAGCGGAGATGATGGTATCCGACTTCTTGAGCGACTTCTCGTTGACGCTGAACACGACGGTGGGAAGATCGTTGCCCGCGGGTGCGGAAATGACGACTTTCTTTGCGCCTGCATCGATGTGAGCCTGGCTCTTTGCCTTGGAGGTGTAGAAACCCGTGCACTCGAGCACGACGTCTACGCCGATCTCGCCCCAAGGAAGGTTCTTTGCGTCCTTCTCGGCATAGATCTTGATGGTCTTGCCGCAGACGGTGATGGTGCCGGCTTCGTCATCGGCGGACACGGTGTCTGCGTGCTCGTATCTGCCCTGTGCGGAGTCATACTTGAGAAGATGCGCGAGCATCTTGGGGCTGGTCAGGTCGTTGATCGCAACGATCTCATAGCCTTCTGCGCCGAACATCTGACGGAACGCAAGGCGGCCGATCCTGCCGAAGCCATTGATTGCAACTCTTACATTTGCCATAATACCTAATCTCCTCTTTTTTCGGCCGCCGCACCCGCGGAAGCCGTATTTACCATATTATTGTAGCACATTCGCGAAAAGTAGTCAAGACTTTTGGGAAATTTTCCCCTTTTCAGACAAATATTCTGTCATTTTGACACGTTTCGCCTGTCTTTGAGAACAAACTGCCTCAACCGACGAATTTGAGCACTTCGTCGAAGATATGCTCTGCCGTCACCGACGTCTTGAAGCGGATGGGCTTGTAGCGGATCTCCTTGAGGCTTTCGGGCACCTTCATCGCCGTCAGAAGGTTGATGCGCTTGATGCCCTTGAAGCTGTCCTTGACGTCGTTGCCCGTCAGCGCGTAGTAGACGGCCTGCGGGAACTTGTAGGGGCTCGCCGTGGAGACGACGACCATCGGCCCGGGCTTGACGGGCGGGGTCTCCTTTTCGAGCGACTCCTGATAGCGCTCGGCGACGAACATCGCGACGCCCGTATGGGGATCCATCGGATAGCCGTACTCGGTGAAGAACTCGTAGATGCAGTCCACCGTGTCGTCCTCGGACGCATAGCCCGCGTAGAACTGCTCGCGGATGCTCTTGAGCTCCTCGGCACGGACGGAATATCTGCCCGTCTTGGAGAGCTGCTGCATCCGCTCGGCCGTGAGCGCGGCATCCCGCCCCGAGATCTCATAGAGAAGGCGCTCAAGGTTGGACGAGATGAGGATATCCATCGAGGGAGACATCGTCTTGAAGAAGGGGCGCTTGCTGTCGTACACGCCGCGGAGGACGAAGTCGGTGAGCACATTGTTGCGGTTGGAGGCGCACACGAGCTTTCCGACGGGAAGGCCCATCTGCTTTGCGTAGTACGCCGCAAGGATGTTGCCGAAGTTGCCCGTGGGAACGGTGAAGTCCACCTTGTCCCCCATCTTGATCTGCTCGGAAGAGACGAGATCGAGATAGGCGGAGAAGTAATAGGCGATCTGGGGAGCCAGCCGTCCGAAGTTGATGGAGTTGGCGGATGAGAGACGGATGCCCCGCTTTGCGAGCTCCTCGCGGCACTCCTCGGAGTGGAAGATGCGCTTGACCGTCGTCTGGCAGTCGTCGAAGTTGCCCTTGACCGCCACGACGTTGACGTTGTCGCCGTCCTGCGTGCACATCTGCAGCTTCTGCATCTTGGAGACGCCGTCGTCGGGATAGACCGCCATGATCTTGACGCCCTCCCGGTCGCGGAAGCCTTCGAGCGCAGCCTTGCCCGTGTCGCCGCTCGTCGCGACGAGGATGAGGATGGTCTCCTTGATCCCCAGAAGATCGCACCCCTTGCGCAGGAGGTACGGGAGCACGGTGAGCGCCATGTCCTTGAAGGCGCAGGTGGGGCCGTGATAGAGTTCGAGCATGAACATCCCGTTCTCCACCTTGACGAGGGGCGCGGCATCGCCGTCATCGAACTGGGAATATGCCTGTTTGAGGGCAGAAAGAAGCTCGTCCTTGTCGTACTCGTCGAAATATTTGGAAAGGACGAGCGCCGCACGCTCGGGATAGTCCATGCCGAGCATACGCTCCAGCTCTTCCCGGGAAACGGCAGGGAAAGTCTCGGGGACGAACAGGCCGCCGTCGCCGGCAAGCCCCTTCACGACGGCCTGAGCGCCCGTGACGCGCTCATTGCCCCGCGTACTGATAAAATACATAGTCGCCTCCTTCAAGGGCGGTGCGCCCTCTTAACGCCCGAAAACGCCCCTTGTAGGAAGGGACGTAACGGAACAAATACTGTGTGTTGATCTTGCCTTGTCCGGTCTGCGGGATGGCCCGCGCCGCATCAAAGATACTTCTTTGCAAACTCGGGAAGTTCCTCTTCCGCGCAGCTGCAGGTGATGAAGATGGTGAGAGAGCGCATGAGGGCGACCTTCTCGAGCATATAGAAGAGCTGCGCCATATCCTTGATGGCCTTGCCCGCGATGCGCGCCACGCCGTCCACATAGACGAACTCGTTGTCGTAGCTGCCGGCGATGACGCCCTTGATGAAGCCGCAGAGCGCATCCTCTCCCGCAACGGAGTAATCGGAAACGTCGATGAAGCGAACCTCGCGCCTGAGATCGTACATATACCTCTTGGTATCGGTGATGAAAATCAAGTGGCCCTTGGCTGTATCGACCGCGCCGTTCGCCGCGTCGATGATGCGCTTTGTTTTCCCGCTTCCCTTAGGGCCGCAAATGATCTTGATCATGTTATCCTCCTGTGCGCCTCGCGGCGCGTTTATTATGCTTCTATTCTATCAAGTTTTGCCGCGTTTTTCAAGGGGTTTCCCAAAAAAAAGCGGCAAATTTTTTACATTTTTCTCACTGAAGGCTCTGAACGAAGGCGTCGATGCGCTCCAACCCCTCCAACATATCCTTCATGGAGAGCGAATAGGACAGGCGCACGCAGTCATCCGCACCGAATGCCTTGCCGGGAACGACGGCAACTTTGGCGGCATCGAGCAGCACATCGGAGAAGGAAACGGAGTCCGTGATCTTGTGCGAACCGAAGCTCTTGCCGTACGTCGAGCTCACGACGAGCATCGCATAGAACGCGCCCTCGGGGATGATGCAGTAGACATCCTTCATCTCGGAGACGCGCTCGATGAGGGCGAGGCGGCGGCGCGCAAAGCGTGCGACCATCTCCTCGACGGAAGCCTCGGGCGAGTTGAGCGCCTTGATCGTCGCATACTGCGCGATGGAGTTGGGGTTGCTCGTCGCATGGCTCTGGAAGGAAGAGATCGCCTTGGCAATATCGAGGGGCGCGGCGAGATAGCCGATGCGCCAGCCCGTCATCGCATACGTCTTGGAGACGCCGTTGACAGTGATGGTCTGCTCCTTCATCTTGGGCGAGACGGCCGCCATCGAGAAGGGCTTCTCCTCACCGTAGACGAGCTTTTCATAGATCTCGTCGGAGAGGACGAAGATGCCCGCCTCCTCGCACACGGCGGCAAGGGAACGCACTTCCTCTTCGGTATAGACGGCGCCCGTGGGGTTGCAGGGCGAGTTGAAGATGAAGAGCTTGGTCCTGGGCGTGATCGCAGCCTTGAGCTCTTCCGCCGTGATCTTGAAATGGTTCTTCTTGCTTGCCTCGACGATGACGGGCACGCCGCCGCACACCTTGACGACCTCGGGATAGGTCAGCCAATAGGGCGCGGGGATGATGACTTCGTCGCCCGGGTCGAGCAGGGCAAAGCACACGTTGAAGATGGAGTGCTTCGCGCCGTTGGAGACGATGATCTGCGAGGGCTCGTATTCAAGGCCGTTGTCGCGCGCGAATTTATCGCAGATGGCGCGGCGCAGCTCGGGAAGGCCCGCTGCCGGCGTGTACTTGGTGCAGCCGCGCTCGAGCGCGTCCTCTGCCGCCTTGATGATGTGCTCGGGCGTGTTGAAGTCGGGCTCCCCCACGCCGAAGTTGACGACGTCCTCTCCCGCCGCCTTCATCGCCTTGGCCTTGGCGCTGATGGCAAGCGTCAGCGAGGGCGAGATGGTGCGGATCCTCTTTGCAAGTCTTTCCATATCATGATACCTCTTGGGAAAAAGTTTTTGATGGGTCGGAAGGTCATTCCTCTGCCGTGAGCTGAGCCTCGCGGTCGGCCCGCGCCAGGGCGTCGAGCATCTCGTCGAGCCCGCCCGAAAGGAAGTCCTCCATCGAATGGAGGCTGAGCCCGATGCGGTGATCGGTGATGCGGCTCTGGGGGAAGTTGTAGGTGCGGATGCGTTCGCTCCTGTCCCCCGTCCCGACGAGGCTCCTGCGGTTTGCCGCCTCCTCGCGGTCGCGCTTGCCGTTGTAGTACTCATAGAGGCGGGCGCGCAGCACGCGGAATGCCTTTTCGCGGTTCTTGAGCTGGCTGCGCTCGTCCTGACAGGTGACGACGATGCCCGTCGGAAAATGGGTGAGGCGGATGGCAGTCTCCGTCTTGTTGACTTTCTGCCCGCCCGCGCCCGAAGAGCGGTAGAGATCGATGCGGATATCCTTCTCGTCGATCGCGACGTCCACCTCCTCCGCTTCGGGGAGGACGGCGACCGTCACCGTCGAGGTATGGATGCGCCCCTGCGACTCCGTTTCGGGCACGCGCTGCACGCGGTGCACGCCGCTCTCATATTTGAGGCGCCCGTAGGCGCCCTTTCCGCTGATGTTGACGATGGCTTCCTTCATGCCGCCCAGCTCCGTCTCGTTGAGATCGACGGGCTCGAAGCGGAGGCGGTGCTTATCGCAGTAGCCCTGATACATCCGGTAGAGCTCATAGGCAAAGAGCGCTGCCTCTTCGCCGCCGGCGCCCGCACGGATCTCGAGCGTACAGCCCCTGTCGTCCTTCTCGTCTTTCGGGAGGAGCAGCAGTTTGAGCTCGTTTTCGAGGGAGGAGAGCCGTTCCTTGAGGGCATAGCCCTCGTCGAGGAGCATCTCCTTCATTTCGCCCGACTCCCCCTCCGCCTCCGCAAAGGCGGCGTCCATCTCCCCCTGCGTCCGCTCGCATTCGCGGTACTTGAGGGCGATCTCCTCGAGGGAGGCGCGCTCCTTGGAATATTCCGTCCACCGGGCGGGATCGCCGGCGACTTCGGGCGAGGAGAGGAGCTCTCCCAGCTTCTCGTAGCGTTCGGCGATGTCTTTGACTTTATTGTTCTGCATATTCGGATCGTTTGGGAGCGGGCGCGTCAGAACACGATCTTGACGATGCGCTCCTTCCCGGCGAGGTCCTTGACGACCATCGCATAGTCGCACGAGGAGAAGATCTTCAGGATATCCTGCGCCTGATCTTCGCCGCACTCCAGGATGAGCATCCCGCCGCGGGCGATGTGCTCGCCCACGCCCGCCGCGATGCGGCGGTAGAAGTCAAGGCCGTCCTCGCCGCCGTCCAGCGCGACGCGGGGCTCGAAGTCACGCACTTCGCGCTGCAGGGTGCCGATCTCCGCGCTCCGGATGTAGGGCGGGTTGGCCGTGATGATGTTGAATTTGCCCTGGATATTTTCAAACAGGTCGCTCTTGACGACCACGACGTTTGCCTTGTTGCGGCGCACGTTGTTGCGTGCGACCTCGAGGGCGCCGTCCGAAATGTCCGCCGCGACGACGGAGATGTTCTTGTCCTTGGCGGCCTCGCACGCGATGGCGACGGCGATGGCGCCGCTGCCCGTGCACAGATCGAGCACCGTGTTCCCCTCCTGCACGGCGGAGACGGCCTGCTGTACGAGGATCTCCGTCTCGGGGCGGGGGATGAGCACGCGCTCGTCCACTTCGATGGGATAGCCGTAAAATTCGGTGTTGCCGATGATATACCAGAGCGGCCTGCCCGTGAGGCGCTCTTCAAAGAGAGCGACGATCTTCTCACACTCGGCGCGCGTGACGATGCGCTCCTCCGAGAGCCCGCTCCGCGGGATGTTCAGCGTGAGGCTCAGGATCCACTCCGCATCCGAAGAGTCGATGCCGTGCTTTTCAAAGACTTCCGTCATCATCTCTTTCAGGCGGGAGAGCTTGGTCTCCGTGATGAAGATCTTTTCGGGGGAATCGGGATCGGCATCCATATCGAGCACCTTTTCAAAGGCCAGGACGGCGCATTCGATCATGCCGTCGTCGGGCTCTTTGGTCGTAAGTTTCTGTAAGAGATACCCCGGCGCCTTGAGGGGCAGCACGAGGGGGGACTGCGTTCTTGCGAGCAACTTCAGGATCTCGTAAGAGACGCCCGCGATGACGGGCAGAAGCGCGAGCTTGATGAGGAAGTTCAAAAAGAAATCGAGCGCACCCGACCCCGTGTCGATGCCGCCGATCGCCCAGCTCACAAAGGCGAAGAGGAGGATGGAGACGATGAGCACGAAGAAGATGAAGGTGGTGCCGCAGCGGTCGTGCATCCGGGAGCACTTTCTGACGTTCTCCACCGTGAGGGGCATCCCCGTCTCGTAACAGTTGATGGTCTTGTGCTCCGCCCCGTGATAGCGGTATGTCTCCCGCAGGGACTTGAAGAGCAATGTAAAGAGGATGTATCCGATGAAGATGACGAAGCGGAACCCGCCCTCGATGAGGTTGTAGTAGAGCCCGGGGAGCCCCCTCACGTCGGCAATGGCGCCGTTTGAAACGGAGGCGATGAGCCCCGTGAAATACATGGGCAGGAACAGAAAGAGGCCGAGCGCGATGCACACGCCGATGAGCATGGAAAAGAACGTGAGGATGCTCGAAGCGCTCACCTTCCACTTTTCCGCCACCCACTTGTTGATCTTGGGGGGAGCTTCCTCCTCGTCGGTGATGGCGACCTCGGAACTGCGCAACAGTGCCTGCATCCCGTCCACAAAGGACACGAAAAAATTGACGACCCCGCGCAGAAAGACGACGCGCGTCCACTTCTTCCGCTCTTCGGGAGGAGTGATGCGCTTCGCCTCCATGCACAGTTCGCCCTTATCGTTGCGGACGACCGTTGCCATGCCGCGCTTGCCGCGCATCATGACGCCCTGGATGACTGCCTGTCCGCCGATGTAGGTATAATTGGTCTTTTTCTTCATAGCCTCACCGCGTTCCCGCCGCACGCGGCGGAAAAACCCCGTCTAGCAAAACAGCCTCTTTGAAAGAGGCTGCCGGTCGCGATCGGTCGATCAAATGCCGTATCTTTTCTTGAACTTATCGACCCGACCGCCGGTATCCACGAGTTTCTGTCTGCCCGTGAAGAAGGGGTGGCACTTGCTGCAGATATCCACCTTCATGACGTCGCCCTCTTTGGTCGAGCCCGTCTTGAACGTTTCGCCGCAGGCGCAGACCACGGTCACTTCATGATATTTGGGATGAATGCCGCTCTTCATGATCTGATCACTCTCCTTTTTTCGCCGCTATGCGGACGACTGTTTTGCGCCGCACTTTCGGTTATTTCCAAAGCATATTATACCTTCTTTGCCCCGTTCCGTCAACTGTTTTTATCGCTCAAACGCAAAAACCTCTTTCCCCCGCACAATTTTCATCTTCCTCTTTTTTCGTGCAAAACAGTTGCAAATTATGTTTAGTTGCGGTATAATGTGAAAAAATAAGGCAGAAATTGTTGCTTAGGAGCCTATGATGAATGTTTGGAGACTGACGGCTGCAAATACCATGAGCAAGGAGACGGCGGACCCCGTGCCCGAAGAGGGCAAACGCCGCATCCGCATCACCAAGGTATTCGTCAACCGCAGCGACGCCCTCCTGTTCAGCGGCGCAAAAAAAGTGAGATACCCCCGCATCCCTGGTCGGTTTGCCGTGGGGCTCATCGCCGACGAAGGCAGCGCGCACTTCCCTAAGGGGGCGCGCGTGCTCCTGCATACCGCCTTCCCCGCGCCCTGCGACGGCGTCCAGAAGCGCGATTTCACCGAGGACGACATCCTGCTCCGCGGCTACACGGCGGACGGGTTTTTGCGCGACTTCGTCTATGTGACGGAGGACGAGCTCAGCCTGCTGCCCGAGTCGGTGAGCGACGAGAAGGCCCTCCTCATCCAGCACATCGCCCTTGCGAACGCCGCCGTCGAAAAGCTGGGCCTCCACCGCGGCGAGCACGTTGCCGTCGTGGGCGGCAGTATGCTGGGCATCTTTATCTGCCGTCTCCTCATCTACCGCCAGATCTCCCCCATCCTCATTGACAGCGATCTGAGGCGCACCGATTTTGCCAAGAGCTGCGGCGTCTACTATACCGCACCCGAGGACGGGAAGCTCATCGAGACGGTCGGGACCATCACGGGCGGGCGCCTCACCGACAATGCCGTCTGCATCATGACGGGCAACATGGAGATGCACTGCAAAACGGCGGTCTCCGTCTGCAAACCCGGCCGCGGCGTCGCCTTCTGCGGACAGATCGACCATCCCCTTCCCATCGACCTCAACGAGATCTTAAGAAAGCGCCTCACCCTTTCGGGCGTCTCCGTCGGCACCGAGCACATCCCCGCGGCCATCAACCTCGTCGCGAACGGCGCCATCGACCTCAACGTCTACCGCATGAACGTATGCGGCGCGGACGGCGCGGAATCGGTCTTCCGCGAATTTCTCTCCCGGGCAGATATCCCCGTGGACGAGATCAACATCCTTTCCCTCGTTTAACGATACGGCCGTCCCCTCCGGACGGTCTTATTCTGCACTTTCACGGCACAAGAACGCACCTATGGTAAAATTTATCGCATCCGACCTCGACGGCACCCTGCTCGACGGGGAAAAACATCTGCCCGAAGAGATCTTCGGGCTCATCGGACAACTGCATGAACGCGGCATCCTCTTTGCCGCCGCGAGCGGGCGACAGTACGCCAACCTCGAAAAGCTGTTTGCCCCCGTCCGGGACAAAGTCCTCTTTCTGTGCGAAAACGGCGCGCTCGTCAAATACCGCGGAGAGACGCTGTACCTCGACCCCATCGACGACGACCACCTGAAGGACGCCCTCGACGAGATAAGGGCGCTGCCCGACCTCTATCCCATGCTGTGCGGCGCGAACTGTGCCTACATCGAGAACAGCGAGATGCCCTTCTTTCAATACGCCATGCTCTCCTACACCAACTGCGAGAAGGTGGACGACCTCGACGCCGTCATCGGCAAGGAGCCCGTGTGCAAGATCGCCGTCTACGATGCCATCGCCGCCGCCGAACACTGCATCAAGGTACTGCCGCAGCGACTCCCCAAGCTGCGCACCATCATCTCGGGCTACGACTGGTGCGACATCTCCTCGACGACCGCCAACAAGGGGCGCGCCATCCGCTTCATCCGCGACAAGTTCGGCTTCCAAAAGGAGGAGTGCGTCGCTTTCGGCGACCACATGAACGACTACGAGATGCTGCTCGAGTGCGGCCACGCCTATGTGCCTGAAAACGCCTATCCCCCCTTGAAGCGCATGATCCGCAATACCATCCCCTCCAACGACGAGGGCGGCGTGCTTACAAAGCTCAAAGAGATCTTAAAACAGACGGAGGCCTGACATGAAATACATGATCGCATCGGATATCCACGGCTCGGCATACTTCTGCCGCCTCATGAAGGAGCGCTTTGAAGAGGAGAAGGCGGACCTTCTCATCCTCCTCGGCGACCTGTTGTACCACGGCGCGCGCAACGCCCTGCCCAAAGACTATTCCACCCTTGCGACGGCGGAGATCCTCAACTCCATGAAGGACGACCTCGTCTGCGTGCGCGGCAACTGCGACAGCGAAGTGGATGAGCTGGTGCTCGAGTTCCCCATCGGCGCCGAATACTGCATCCTCCCCTGTGCGGGCCGCCGCCTCTTTTTGACGCACGGCCACAAGACGCCCAAGCACCTCAGGAAGGGAGACGTCCTCTTCAACGGCCACTTCCATGTACCGGCCTTTGAAGAGCGCGAGACCTGCACCTACGTCAACTGCGGCTCGGTGTCCATCCCCAAGGAGAACTCCCCCCACTCCTATCTCATCTTAGAGGACGGCGTCCTCGTCTGGAAGGATGTGGAGACGGGCAACGAATACCGCCGCGAGACGCTCTGACCGCATTCTCTCCCGTCCGGGGGCATCCTTCCCGCCCCGGACGGTTTTTTATGAAAATTTTGGCAATCTCTTGACAAATTTTCCCCGCCCCCTTGACAAGCGGGCGGAAAACGGGTACAATACTTGCAAGGATGCCGTATTATATACTGTGGCATCAAATATGCTTTAAGGAGATGGATTCTATGGCAACTTGGTTCAACAAACAGAGCAGGCTCGTGCAGATCATTCTGCTTTTGATCCCCTTCGTCAACTGGATCGTCGAGATCCTCGTCCGCTGGTCGGCTTTCCTCAAGACAAAGAGCATTTTAACGCTCATCTTTGCCATCCTCGTCACCTTCTTCGGTCTTGCGATCGGCTGGGTGGACGTTATCTGGTGCCTGCTGTTCAAGCACATGATCTTCGCGAAGGCATGACCTGAGAGAACTGCCTTGCAATTCTATGCACAAAAAAAGAAGCATCCCGCAAAGGATGCTTTTTTTGTTCAGAGATCGAACGCCATGGCGGTGATGTCGTCGTCGAAGGTGCCGCAGAACTCGGTAAGGGCGCCCTTGAGCTGTTCGATGAAGTGCGCCGCATCGTGCGAGCGGGAGAGCACCGCCTCGACGCGCTCCAAAGAAAACTGTTCGCCCGCCTCGTTGCGGCTCTCGGTGACGCCGTCGGTGAGGAGTACGAGGATATCCCCCTTCTCGTAACCGATCGTGCTGTCGTGATAGGTGAAGTCGGGGATCCAGGTGGAGACGGGCGGTGCGTTCATCTCCACTTCGTCGATGCCGTCCTTCCGCTTCATCAAAATGGGCGCGTTGTGCCCCGCCGCGCAGTAGGTGATGCGCCCCTCGCTGCGTCCGATGCGCACGGCGGCGACCGTCACATAGGAGCGCTCGTCGAGGTTGAGCTCCTGGAATTTGGCATTGAGCCCCATGATGGCGCGCGCGGGAGAGGGCTCCGTCCGGTCCCATCCCGCCTTGACGAAGGCGGAGAGCATCCCCGCCGAGATGCCCTTGCCCGAGACGTCGGCCAAAAGCCCCATCGTCTCCCCCTCCGCCTCGTACACGTCGGGGAGGTCCCCGCCGATCTCGCGGCAGGGAAGATAGAGGAAGGAATAGGGAACGCTGCCCCCCTTGCCGGGCGGCAAAAGGCGCTGCTGGATGTCCTGCGCCGAGTGCATCTCGCGGGCGAGCTCGGATTCATAGGCATTGTCGACGACGCCGAGATACAGTCCCCCGAGCGGCTGCACTTTGAAGGAGAGGTGCGTCGTCCCCTCCCCCGTGCGCAGCATGAGCTTGCGGAAGGCGAGCCCGCCGTTCTTTTCGGCGTCTAAAAAGAGGTTGCGCAAAGGGCAGAAGGCGCACGCCTCCCCCCGGCCGCAGGGCGCCGCCTCGCCGCAGCGGATGACGTCCTTGAGGCTCCCCCTCCCCGACGAGGAGGGGAAGAAGGTACGGAAGGCGCGGTTGGAATAGCGTACCCGCAGATTTTCGTCCACGACGATGACCGCCGCGGGAATGTTGTTCAGGATTTCCTTATATAAATTCATGTTGCCCCTTATGGACGATACATCAAAAGACCGCCCTTTTTGAGCGTTGCCTCCATGGCCGCCGTCTGATAGAGCTCGCCGTCATACTGCGCGACGGCGGGAGAAGCCGGGATGACGCTCGCCTCCTCGCAGCGGATGTGGCGCGCGAAGGGCAGGGAGAGCACCTTGCCCTGCATGAGCTTGATGAGCGCACCCGGGATCTTGGAGCGCTTGGGACAGTCGACGACGACCACATCGAGGAGCCCGTCCGAAATGTCCGCCGCCGGACACATGGGGATCCCTCCGCCCAACTGCTTCCCGTTGCAAAGAGCCGCGATGAGCACCTTCTTTCGGATCTCCTCCCCGCCCGCACGGATGGTCAGCTCGCACCCGCTGTACTTCATGAAAGAGGCGAGCAGGCTGAAAAAGTACTTGCTCTTGTCGTGGAAGCCCTTCATCTTCTCACAGCGGAGGAGGATATCGACGTCGATGCCCATGCCCGCGATGTTGAGGCTGCGCCGCCCGTCCGAACAGTCGATGTAGTCGGTGGGCTTGGGTTCGCCCTTTAAGATGAGATCGAGCGCCGCTTCGCCCGCAGGGATGCGCGCGCTGACGGAAAAATCGTTGCCCGTGCCCGCGGGGATGAGGCCCAGACGGCAGAGGGAAGGATCGCACATCCCCGTCAGGACATCGTTGAGCGAGCCGTCGCCGCCGATGACGACGAGGTCGCATCTGCCCTGTTCCGTGAGTTCGCGGGCGATGCGCTGGGCATCCCCCTTCCCTTCGGTGAAGTGCACCTCGTAAGGGATATTCTCCCCGTCCAGGCGCTGCCGCACCTTTTTAAGCGTCATCTGCCCCTTCTTGTTCTGCGGTTTGATGATGAGATCGAGCATGATCTTCCCCTTCTTTTGTCTGTCCCGCGGCCTGCGGGAAATTCTTTTGCACGTTTATTATACACGATAGCGACAGGAATTGCAATTTTTTTCGGAAAATGCTATAATCATTTCCGAGAATTTTCACGGGAGGAGACAGACGGATGCGCGAAAAACTGACAAAAGACCTCTTATTGCTCGCCGAACGCTGTTCCGAGCCCCTCTATCTCGTGGGCGGAAGCGTGCGCGACTATCTTGCAGGTACCCTCTCCCCCGCTCCCGACTGGGACCTCGCCTCCCCCATGACGGAAGAGGAATTTCTCGCCGCCGCCCAAAAGAGCGGGTTTGATGTCCGCGCGGTGTACTCCGCGACGGGCACCGTCAAATTAAAGGACGGAACGGGCGCGGAATATGAGTTCACGCGCTTTCGGAGCGACACCTATGTGCGCGGGATGCACGCCCCCGCCGGGACCGAGTTCACACGCGACATCCAAAAGGACGCCGTGCGCCGCGATTTCTGCTCCAACGCCGTCTACTACGACATCCGGGCGGACGCCTTTGTCGATCCCTTGGGCGGCATCCCCGATATTAAAAAGCGCATCCTGCGCACCGTCGCCCCCGCGAAAAAGGTATTCGGCGAGGACGGGCTGCGGCTCATGCGCCTTGCACGCATCGCCGCCGAGACGGGCTTCTCTCCCGATGAAGAGTGCCTCGAGGGCGCAAAGGCCAATCATACGCTCATCCGCGACATCGTGCCCGAGCGCATCTTCCAAGAGCTTTGCCGCATCCTTCTCTCCGACCAAAAGCCGGGCGGAAAGGACGGGCCCTACCGCGGCCTGTCCCTGCTCCGCGAGACGGGCGTCCTCCATGAGATCGCCCCCGAGCTTGCCTTAGGCGACGGCCTCGACCAGCGGAAGGACTTCCATCGATACGACGTTCTGGAGCATTCCCTCCGCTGCGTGCGCTATTCCCCGCCCGACATCCGCTTTGCCGCTCTTTTGCACGACGTGGGGAAGCCCTATTGCTATTATCGCGACGGTAACTTCCACGCCCACCCCGAAGAGGGCGCGCGCATCGCGGGGGAGATGCTCGCCCGCTGGAAGGCACCCAAAAAACTCACCGAGGAGACGAAGGAGCTCATCCTGCTGCATATGCGCGACTTTGACCTCAGAATGCGCGAGGGCAAGATGCGGCGGGAACTTGCGGCACATCACGCGCTTCTTGAAAAGCTCTTCGCGCTCAAACAGGCGGACTTTTCCGCCTGCCGCGACGACCTCTCCCCCGCTCCCACCGTCGTCAAGTGGCAGGGCATCCTGACAAAGATGAAGAGAGAGGGCGCGCCCCTCACCCTTGCAGAGCTTGCCGTGAACGGGCGGGACGCGCTGGATGCGGGCATCCCCCCGCACGAGGTGGGGAACGTCCTGCATCTGCTGCTCTCTGACTGCGCCATGGGGATGGCGAAGAACGAGAAAGCCGCCCTCCGAAAACGCCTTGAAAAACTTGCCAAAAAATACCAAGAAAAGGAGAATGTATGCCCGAACTGACCGATATCCTGCTCTACATCGCCATCGGCTTGGGAGCGCTTTGCCTGCTGCTCCTCCTCATCCTCATTGCCCGCCCCGCGAAGGGCGGCGACGGGACAGCTTTGAAACGCATCGAGGACAAGACGGAGGAAGCGCTCAAATACGCCGACTACAGCGCCCGCGCCGCCGATAACCTGAGCCGGAACACCGAGATGCGCCTCAATAACATCGAATCGCGCCTCGCGGAGGACATCAAGTACATTGCGGATGTCAACGCGCACAACCTTGAAGTCATCCGCCGCACGGTGGACGACAAGCTGACCTCTTCGGACGGCAAACTCTCGGAGAGCTATGCGCGCATCTCCGACCGCCTCGAAAAGATGCACAAGAGCGTGGGCGAGATGCAGGCGCTCTCCGAGAGCGTTTCGGACATCCGCCGCGTGTTTACCAACGTCAAGCTGCGCGGCACCTGGGGAGAGACGCAGCTCAATGCCCTCCTCGAACAGATGCTCGCCCCCGACCAGTACGAGCGGAGCTGCAAGCTCGACCCCTTGGGCAATACCCTCGTCGACTTTGCCATCCGCCTGCCCTCCGTGAGCGGCGACACGCTGCTGCCCGTGGACAGCAAATTCCCCGTGGAGGAATACGAGCGGCTGTGCGAAAGCTCGGAAAAGGGGGACTGGGCGGGCACGGAACTTGCAAAAAAGAACCTCGAACGCGCCGTGCGCGTGCAGGCGGAATCCATTGCCAAAAAGTACATTCTGCCCCCCGTCACCACCGACTTTGCCGTCCTCTATCTCCCCTCCGAGGCTCTGTATGCGGAGGTCCTCAAAATGGCGGGGCTTGCAGACTTTTTGCACAAGCGGCGAATCATCCTGAGCGGCCCCTCCAACTTTGCGGCGCTTCTATCGCTCCTGCAGACGGGCTTCCGCACGGCCGCCATCGAAAAGCGCTCGGGCGAGCTCGTGCGCACCCTCGAACAGTTCCGCATGGAATTTGCCCGCTTTGCCGAGGGCCTCGACAGAGCCAAGCGCAAACTGCAGGAGGCGCAGGACAGCGTGGAAAACGCCGCCAAGCGCACCGACGTCATCGGGCGGCAGCTCGACCGCTTTCAGATCGCAGACAATCCGCCGAACGGGATCCCGGGCGGCAGCGAAGGAGGAGAGGCATGAAGATCGTAAAACTGTGCGAAAACGAACTGCCCGAAGGCATCTCCTTTTGCCCGGATGAGAGCATCTTTCCCCCGCCCGTGAAGGTGCAGGGCGGCGAAAAGCGCGCGCTCGGCGATATGCTGCTCATTCAAAGCGGCGGAAGATACAAGCTCTATACCGAGACGCAGGACTATGTGCGCGTCATCGAAGGGAAGGGCCACATCAAATGGGCGCGCGGCGAAGTCCCCTTTTCCGAGGGCGACATCCTGCTTTTGGACGGCGTGAAGGAATACGAGCTCAACGGCAAAGGCCGATACTGCATCGTGCGGCGCTGAACGGATGCCCTCCCACGCGAAAATTCCCCCAAAATACCGCCGCAAAATCATTGACTTTACCCATGATTTCGTGTAAAATAGACCCATTGAAAACCTTGCGCACAGCAAAAGTGCGCCGTAAAGACCGGGAGGTGAAAAAGATGCACAAGTACGAGATGCTCATTCTTCTCAACAGTGAGATGACGGATGAAGCGAGAGAGGCAGAACTCAAGAAGTATGCCGACATCGTTACGAATGACGGCGGCGCCGTCGAGTCCGTCGATAAGTGGGGCGTGAAAAAGACCGCTTATCCCATCCGCTTCAAGACGGATGCGTTCCATGCCCTCATGACGTTCACTGCGGAAGGAAGAGTCGTTGCCGAGCTTGACCGCGTTGCGGGCATTTCGGGCGACGTTCTCCGCCGCATGATCACGAAGATCGACTAAATCAAGAGGAAAGCCCATGAATAAGGTGTTTTTGATCGGAAACCTGACGCGCGACCCCGAAGTGAGTGAAACTTCGGGCGGAGTGAGCGTCTGCCATTTCAGCATTGCCGTGAACAGGTCCTATACCTCTTCGGACGGCGAGCGGCAGACCGACTTCTTCAATGTGACCGCCTGGCGCGGACTTGCCGATACGGTCGGCCGCTATGCCAGAAAGGGAAACAAGGTCGCCGTGTCGGGCAGCATCCAGATGCGCACCTACGAGGACAACCAGGGCATCAAGCGCACGGCCGTCGATGTCATTGCGCAGGACGTGGAATTTCTGACGCCGAGAAGCTCTTCCAATCAGGGAGATGACTTCTACGACTCCCCCGCCCCTTCGCAAAACAGCGCGCCCGCCCGCAAAAAGCCCACCCTTCAGTCGTTTGACGACGACGGAGACATCCCCTTCTGATCGGAGAAGGACATATCAATTAAGGAGACATCATGGAAGAGAACGTGATCGAGACCGCGCAGCCCGCAGAGGCAGAAGTCGCGGCACCCGTTGAGGCAGCGCCCGCAGCAGCCGAGCAGCAGCCCGCCCCCGTCCGTGAGGCGCGTGAGCCCAGAGAGACGAGAGAGCGCCCCGCTAAGAGAAACTACAAGAAGCAGAGCCGCAAGGTCTGCATCTTCTGCCAGGAGAAGGCAGCCAAGATCGACTATAAAGACGTCGCAAAGCTGCGCAAGTTCATCGCAGAGGGCGGCAAGATCCTGCCCCGCCGCATGACCGGCACCTGCGCAAAGCACCAGAGAGAGCTCGCCGTCGCCATCAAGCGCGCCCGCGTTGCATCCCTCCTGCCCTTCAAGGCAGACTAAATAATTTCGCGAAAATCTTTTTGCTTCGCAAAAATCTTTCCGCGAGTTTTAAGCGCCAAGTATGGCGCAAATTGAGTGAGCCAGCGCAGGGAAACCCTGCTCGGCTCATTTCATTTTGTTCACACTTTTTTGCTTACGCAAAAAAGTCGTGAGGGGTGAAGTTTAGGCACCTAAATTGCTTAATTGCCCACGAACGCATCTGTCATTCGAATGACAGTAAGCCTCTGGCAAGAGGCAAATTGAGCCCCGCAGCGCAAAAGCGTGGTTTTGCTCGCGGAAGTAATTTAGGAAGCAGGGATTTTGCGAAAATCTTTTTACGAGAAGCAAATCGTAAAACAAAGAACAGGCAGTTTCGGCTGCCTGTTTATTTTTGACCAAAACAAACGGAAGCGGGCGGCAAATGCCGCCCGTTCATCTTAATTGTTCCAAAAAGACATCGGAGCCCGCGGCCGAATAAGCAAGTTAAAGCCGCGCGTTCCACTCCCCTCACGGCTGTTTTGCCTGCGCAAAACAGCGTGAATTTAGCTGATCTCTTCCGCGACATCCCCGATGAAACTTCTTCTTCAAACTTGTTCCGCGAGCAAGGTCTCCTTGCGCTGCGGGACCCAATCTGCCCTATGCTTAGGGCTTATTGTTCTCAAAAGACATCGGAGCCCGCGGCCGAGTAAGCAAGTTAAAGCCGGCGTTCCACTCCCCTCACGGCTGTTTTGCCTGCGCAAAACAGCGTGAACTTAGCTGATCTCTTCCGCGCCCGTGAAGAATTCTTCGTAGACGGCGCGGAGGGTGCGCTCGTAGTTCTCGTCGTCGACGCCGACGATGATGTTGAGCTCGGACGAGCCCTGGTCGATCATGCGCACGTTGACGCCCGCCCCTGCAATGGCGGAAAAGACGCGCGCCGAAGTACCGACGTTCCGGCTCATGCCGTGGCCGACGACCGCGATGAGGGAGATGCGGTCAAAGACGCGCATCTGGTCGGGATGCACCGCCTCCTTGATCTCCGCGATGATCTGCTCCAGAACGCCGCTTTTCAGATGCGCCCCGTCGATGATGAAGGACATGGTGTCGATGCCCGTCGGGATATGCTCGAAGGAGACACCGTGGTTTTCGAGCACGGTCAGGATCTTGCGGGCAAAGCCGATCTCGAGGTTCATGAGCGATTTCTCGACGAAAATGACGGTGAAGTTCTTCTTTCCGGCAACGCCCGTGACCGTCCTGCCCGAGAAGCGGTACTTGGACGTGGGCATGATGAGCGTGCCCTCGTCCTCGGGGCGGAAGGTATTCTTGATGCGGATGGGGATATCCGCCTCGCGCACGGGGAAGATGGACTCGCTGTGCAAGACGTTTGCACCCATGTAGGAGAGCTCGCGCAGCTCCTTATAGGAGAGCGAGCGGATGGGCACGGGGTTTTCCACGATGCGGGGATCGCACGCGAGGAAGCCGCTCACGTCCGTCCAATTCTCATAGAGGGCCGCCCCAGCCGCCCTTGCGACGATGGCGCCGGAAATATCCGAGCCGCCGCGGGAGAACGTTCTGACCTTTCCGTCCGCCCCCTCGCCGTAAAAGCCCGTGACGAGCGCCCTGGGCTTGCCCGAAAGTGCGCGGGCAAGAAGCTCGAAGGAGCGTGCGCCGTCCAATTTTCCCGAAGCGTCGAACTTGATGACGTCGCGCGCGTCGATGAAGGGAATGTTGAGGAGCGCCGCCATGATGCGGCCCGAGAGATACTCCCCGCGGGAAGCCGCAAAATCGGCCGTCTTTTCCTCTTCGATGGCGTTTTTCGTCTCGTTGAGGACGCTCTCGATGTCGAAGCCCAAATCGAGCTCCTGCACGATGCCGCGGAAGCGGGCGCAGATCTTCTCGAACGCCTCGCCGCAGCGGCCCGTCTCCTCCACCTCTTTGTGCGTCTCGTAGAGGAGGTCGGTGACCTTGATGTCCCCGCTGAACCGCTTCCCGGGTGCCGAGACGACGATGTATCTGCGCTCGGGATCGCTCTCGAAGATGTCCTTCACGCGCCGCATGGTCATGCCGTCCGCCATGGACGTGCCGCCGAATTTGCAAACCTTAATCATAACTGATCTCCCTGCCCTCTAAATAGTAGCGCTTTTCTTCCGACTCGCCGATGGAGAACGTCTTGCGCGGGAATCTCTTTCCCTTTTTGAGGGTCGTAAAAATTTCCTCTCTGTCCAATTCCGGCATGGCGACTGCCGCGCAGTCCTCGCCGGGGTCTTTCAGGATCTCGTCGCCGTGGACGTAGTCCACGCGGCCTTCGTTGTGCCGGAGATATTCCGCGATCGCCTCGTCCGTGCGCGCGACGCACTCGGGCGCGGATGCGATCTTGGGATAGAGCGTGTTCCCCTTCCGCACACAGGGCAGCCTGTCTGAAAACCAGGAGCAGAACACCTCGGTCTCCGTCTCCTTGACGAGGCGGTGGATGGGATGGAAGGACACGGCTTCGTCAAAGACGTTGACCATCTCCACCAGCGTAAAGCGGGCGGGATGGTTGCGCCGCTCCGCCTCGGGGAGCTTTTGTTTGACTTCCTCCCAATAGGCCTTGGCGGCCGCCACCGAATGATTGCCGTCTGCGACCGCAAAACAGGGGCTCGCCAACCCCGAAAGGGTGTGCAGCACGTCGATGGAGAGATACTCGGGGATGAAATACCCCGCAAGATGTCCGCCGTGCTCCATAAGGTCGAAGTCATAGAGTTTTTCGAGCTCCTCCCCTTCGAGAGAGCGCATGAGCTTGTTCTTCTTGTCCCGGTAAAAGACCATCGCGTGCGGGAACTCGACGAGCGCGCCCCTCCTTACCGCCACACGGGCGGGCAGGCGGGAGGGAACGACCTCCTCCGTCGCACGGATGAGCGCCGAGGAGCCCTCCTCGTAGGAATATTCCTCGAGGTCGATGCAGGCGAGAAGGCCCTTGCGGACGCCCGCGTGCGTCGAACGTTCGACGAGCACGAGCCCGCGCGCCGTCTTGTGCATCCATCCCTCTTCGAGCGCAAAGCGCATATTGCGGTGGATGGCCTCGATACGCTCCTCGTCGTTCTCGCCGAGGTAGGCCTCGGGCAAGATCATATGAAATGCAGAGGGCGCGTCGCCCACTTCCCTTGCGACGCGCTCCCAATACCCCCTGTCGGAGGTAAATTGATCGCAGGCGATGACCGCCCATTTGCGAAATCCCTTGGCGGGCAGAAGCACCCGCGGGATCCTGAAACAATTTTTCATGAACCGATCAGATGATGTTGACGATGATGACCGCGGCAAGGCTCAGGGCAAGCGCGATGAGCTTGAGCGGGATATTCTTGGTGAAGAGATCTTTGATGAATTTTCCGAACGTCATGACCGTCTGCCCTCCGTGTTAAATTCCTTCCAATAGTAGTCGCGCAGGAACTTCTTGAGCGATTCCGAATCGACGTAGCGGGTGATCTCGCCGCGCTTGACGACGGAGACGATCCCCGTCTCCTCCGAGACGACGATGGCGGAAACGTCCGCCGCTTCCGTCACGCCGATGGCGGCGCGGTGACGAGTACCGTAATCTTTGGGGAAATCGCGCTGGGTGAGGGGCAGGAAACAGCCCGCCGCCTGGATCTTGTCGCCATAGATGATCATGGCGCCGTCATGCAGGGGCGCCTTGGGGATGAAGATGCCCTCGATGAGCTGGTTGGAGATCTTCGCGCCCAGAGAGACGCCGCTTTCGATGATCTCCTTGGGAAGATTCCCGTTGGAGAGCACGATGAGCGCGCCGATGTTGGCCTTGGAAAGGCTCTGCACCGCCTTGACGATGGAGCCGATGTATTCCTCTGCCCGCGAACCGACGGCGGACGTCGAGTCCATCGTCGTTGCCGCGGTCCCCCGCTTGCCCGCCCAGATCTGGCGCTTGATCTCCGTACTGAACAGGAGCAGGAAAAAGACGCTCTGGAGCATGAGATAGATGACGTAAGCGTTGGAATCCAGCCCGGGCGCAAGGATCATGACGATCCCGACCGCAAGGGTGAGGACGGAATAGACGATGATGAGGTACTTGGCGTTGTTCTCCTTCAGCGTACGGAACACAAAGTACATCAGCACAAACAGGAGCACCCACTCCAGAAAATACAGCGGAATGGACTGTGTATCCTGAAACATTTCTTTGAGCGATTCCCAGATCCGCATGGTTTCTCCTTCGTTACGCATCGTTTCTCATTTATTATACCCGCATCGGGGCAAAAAAGCAAAGTTTTTTGTGCTTATTTTGCATGGAAATTGTTTCATGCAAAGAATATTTTTGCAACGGCCGCGTCGTAGGCGCCCGTTTTGGTGTATGCCCCGCTGCGCGAGGCGGCAAGCAGCGAAAAGAGCTCCTGATAGAGGGCGGCGACCTTCTCTTTCCCGAGGCGGGAGAGGAGCTGGCGGTCCTTCTGCACGGCAAACGGCTTGATGCCCAGGATCGAAGAGATCTCCTTGTCGCTCCCCGTCATGCGGGAGACTTCGGTCAGCGTCCGGAAGTGCGAGGTGAGCGCCGCAAGCACGCCGTTTTCGTCCATCCCCTTGAGCATGAGATCGGAGGCGATCTCCGAAAAGGCGGAAAAATCTCGGCGCGAGGCGGCCTGCGTCAGTTCGTAGATCTTGTATTCGACGTCCTTTGCGACGTACTCCTTGACGAGCGCCGACGTGATGCGGCCCTCCGAGAGCGGCACGAGCTTTTCCACCTCGAGGCGCATCCGCGCGGCATCGCGCGCGCAGTAGGAGACGAGCAGCTCCGCGGCATCCGTATCGATGGCAACGCCCTGCCGGCGCACCAGGCCGAACAGCCAGCGCGAGAGCATCTCCTCGCTCTCCCTGCCGCAGTCGACGAACGTGACGCCCGCCTTCTTCTTTAAGTCCGCGGCGCCCGCCTTTTTGCCCGCATTGACGATGAGAAGCACTGTCGAGGAGCAGGGCTTCTCCGCATAGGGCTTCAGGATCTCCCACTCGCGCTCGGTGGGATAGAACTCATAGACGCGCACGAGCCGCCTCTCATCCAGAAAGGGGAGCACATACAGGCTGTCGCGAAAGGCGGGAAGGCCGCCCTTGAGAGCCTCTCCCTCGGCGCGCACATCGTTGAGGAGGGGCTGGGTGATGCCGCACGCCTCGCGGATGGCACGCACGGCGTGGTCACGGAAGTAGGCCTCCTCCCCCTCGATGAGATAGACGGGCTCGATCTTCTCCTTTAAACTTTGCGTGAGCTGCGTGAACTTCATAGCTTCTTGATTATACCATCTTCGAGCAAAAATTTCAAGCCCCCGCTGCCCTTCCCCACAAAGAAATCGGCATTCCCCTCGCTGCGGGAAAAGTCCACCTCCACGGCGATATCCTCTGCAAGCAGCCACATCCCCTCCCGCGTAAAGCGGAAGGAGAGCTCCCCGTAGGAAAAGGCCTCGCCGAACTTCAGCCGCGTCTCGTGCAGCCCGCTCTCGACGGGGTCGGCAAGGCGCACCTCCTCCGCATCGAGAAAGACCGCCGTATTGAGAAGGTCCTCCTCCAGCGCGACGACAGCCGTCAGCGTGCCGCCACAGGTGCGGGAAAGGAAGTCCTCACACTCGTCCAGCGAAATATCGCCGCCGATGACGAGGACGTGCTCGGTGCGCGTCTCCACGAGGAGCGCGGCGCCCTCCCCTTCCTCGTACACCGTGAGCCGGCAGCCCGCAAAGACGAAATTGTTGAGCGTGAGCACGAGCGCAAAAAGAGCGCACCCGAGGACGGCAGCGGCTGCCCGCACCGGGCGGCGCATCTGCATCCGCGGGGATAAAAAGCCGCAGAAGAACAGAAAAAGAACACCGCCCGCGCCGAGCACAAAGCCCGAGAGGACGAGCGTCCAGTCGGAAAACGAGAGGACGAGGATGAGAAGCGCGAACAGTCCCTCCGGAAGCGCCAGCAATACGCCCGCCGCAAAGGGCAGAAGAAGCGCGAGCGCCGCTGAAAGGAGCGTACACAGGAAGAACACGGGCACGAGCGGCACGAGAAGGAGGTTCAGAAGCGTGCTCCACACCGAAAGATACCCGAAGGACGAGAGCAGGATGGGCGCCGTCGTGAGCTGCGCCGCAAGCGTCGGTGCAAGAGCGCCCGCAACGGCACGCGGAAGATGCAGCCGGCGGAAGGCGCGGGAGAAGCTCCCCGAAAAGAGCGAAAGCCCCAGGCACGCCCCGAAGGAGAGGCGGAAGCCCGCCGCATACCACTGCGCGGGAAAGAGAAGGAGCACGACGACGGCGGCAAAAGCGAGCGTTTCGAGCCCGTCTGCCTTACGTCCGAACGCCCGCGAGGCGCCGAACACGCCGCACATCAGCGCGGCACGCAGCGAAGAGACGGTAAACCCGCAGAAGGCGCAGTACCCGAAGGCAAGCAGCCAAGACGGGATCCACGCAAAGCGCCCGAGCTTGCGGAAGAGCAGCATCGCCGCCCCGAACAGCACACCGATGTGGAGACCCGAGACGGCAAAGATGTGCGCGATGCCGCCCTTGCGCACCGTCTCTTTGAGCCCCTCTTCGATGACGCCCGAGCTCCCCGAGAGCAGCGCATAGGCGAGCGATGCCTCGTCGCGGTCCATATTCCCGCCGAGCATTTCGTACAATTTTCCGTTGAGGCGAAGGAACGGATCGGCGCTCTCCGCCGAGGCGATGAGTTCCCGCACGGACACCGTGTAGCGGATGTCGGAGGCAAAGTCGTTCCGGGCGTAGGCGCTCCTTTCAAAGGGATCGCTCTTTTCGGGCGTCCCCTCAAAGACGATGAGATCGCCCGGCACGGCGCAGTCGGCGGGGAGGATGGCGCGGCACTTCCCCTCCGTCCCCTCGCCGTCGAAAAAGAGATCGTCGAGCACGGCGATGGAATACCCCTGCCGTTCGGAGACGGAGAGGACGGTCGCCGTCACGGTGTACTCGCCCGTCGGCAGGCCCTCCCGATAGCGCGCAAGGGCAAGGTGCATGAGCCCTGCGCCCATCCCCGCAAAGAGGGGCACGATGAGAAGGAGGGACAGGAGCCGCTTCTTTCCAAAGGGCGGGAGGGCGAGAAGGAGCAGCACGCCGAAGAAAAACAAAAAGGCAGGCTCCCACTCCGAAAAGCGGATGCTGCCATAGAGATCCAGCCCGAAGAGGAGCGAGAGCGCACAAAAAAGGAGGGGCCGGAAATTGAGTATCTTCTTCATGGCTGCTCCTCCTCTGTCGTTTTTGGTGGGCGCCGCCGCGTCTGTGCCGCGGCGGCGCCCTCTTTTCCTGCGGGGCACAGCGCCTTTCCCGTACGCCGCGCCCTTCCTTAAGCCAGCGAGATGCGGTCGGAGACCGAGCGCACCAAAATGCCCTTCTGTTCCCCGAAGGCGACACAGTCGCTGAGATAGGACACGAACGCCTCCGAATAGCGGGAAAGATGCAGTACTTCCGCAGCGAGCGCCGTCAGCTCGTCGAAGTACAGGCTCACGCGTTCGGAGAGCGCCGCTTTGATGAGCGACACCATCTCAAAGGGCGTCGTGTCCGTTTCGCCGCGCAGTACAGGCTCGCTCTCCACGCGGAATCTGCCGATCTGCAGGGCGCGGTCCGTCTTATAGTAGTAGTCGGCGCCCATGACGCGCTCGCGGCGGAATTTACACTCGTCGATGAGGGCATTCAGCCGCGCCTCCACACGCGCACCCGACTTGCGGATGCCGTATGTTTCAAGAAGGCGCACCTTCAGGAAGTTCCTCGAGATGGGCTCCTCCGTCGCAACGATCAGGGCAAGGCGCGCCTTGATCTCGGCATCGTTGACGCCGCCCGTGATGTAGGCAGCGACCTCCGCGCCCTGTTCCTGCACGAAGCGATAGGGACGCGAATACTTCTGAAGCCAGGCCCCGCTCTGTTCCTCCGCCCCCGTGAGGCGGTCCAGATATTGCTTGATGCGCTTCACTTCCCGCTTAGGGTTGCTGTAATAGTTGACGCTGTTGACGCGCATGACGTTCCAGTTTCCCCGCTTTAAGGACTGCACCTGCAGAAGATTGCGGTCCTTGACCGAGAACTGCGTCTCCCCGTCGCACAGGACGGCGAGGACGAAGCTCTTACCGTCACGCGGGTCGATCACGGCGACGTCGATCTTGAACTCGGAGGCGCCCACATCCGTCCGGCACTCGTAGCCGAAGGCAGAAAGCTCCTCCGCGATGAACTGCCCGAGCCCCACCCCCGAGCGCGAGGATGCGGGGGGCGCGGCGAGCGTCGTCCTGCCCTTCTCGGCAAATTCGAGGAAGGCCTTGAGGCCCGCGACGCCCTTGGAGGAGGTCTTGTTGAGGTCGATCTGCACGGCCTCCAGCGTGGAAAAGACGAGCATCTCCTCCCGCGCACGCGAGACGGCGACGTTGAGGCGCCGCCAGCCGCCCGTCTGGTTGAGGGGACCGAAATTGAGGGAGACCCTGCCCGCCGCATCCGGGCCGTAGCAGACGGAAAAGAGGATGACGTCGCGCTCGTCGCCCTGCACGTTTTCGAGGTTCTTGACAAAGAGCGGCTCCTCCCGCTCGTAGGCGGCAGCCTCCAGCTTCTTTGCAGCGATCTCCTTTGTGAGGAGTTTTTCTACAGCCGTCCTCTGTGCGCTCGAGAAGGTGACGACGCCCATGCTCTGCCGCGAGAGGGCGGGATCTTTGAGGCGGCGGATGACTTCCTGCACGAGCGCCTCCGCCTCCTTCTTGTTGACTTTGGTAAAGCCCCGGTCGTAGGTGCCGTCCACCTTCACAAGGCGCACGCGGCTTTCGAGTGCATCGGGCGAAGGGAAGGTGCACAGCTTCCCGCCGTAGTACAGATTGTTGGAGAAGGCGATGAGCGATTCGTGGCGGCTCCGATAGTGCCAGATGAGGTGGCGCTCGGGCATCCCGAGGGCGAGACAGTCATCGAGGACGCTTTCAAGGTCCTCGTTTTCGAGGTTCTCCTCGTCCACATAGGCGGAGTGGAAGAAGGCGGTCGGAGGGAGCTGCTTGGGATCGCCCACGACGACGGCAGCCTTGGCGCGGGCGATGCACCCCACCGCTTCGGCGGTCGTCATCTGCGACGCCTCGTCAAAGATGACGAGGTCGAACAGATCTGCCTGCGGCTCTAAGTACTGCGCCGCCGTGATGGGACTCATCAGCATACAGGGACAGATGCGGCGCAGAAGTTCGGGCACTTCGGAAAAGAGCGCACGAAGGCCGGCGCCGCGCAGGTTGCTCTTGGAGAGGCGGGTAAAGGCCGAGAGCTCCACCGAAAGGCTCCCCTCCCCGTCCGCCGCAGGCAGGCGGGAGATGAGGTCGCGGCGGATATGCTGCCGCGTCATTGCAGAGAACTGCTCCCACAGGGCGCGGAATTTTTCCACCGTGTCCTCGAGCGTCCCGGCGCTCAGGCGCGCAAGGTCGGGATCCTGCGGGATGGTGAGGTCGAGAAAGTTCTTCGCGATGTTCTTTTCAAAGCCCGAAAGCACGTTCTCGCTCGTCAGACGCCCGCTCTCGAGGGCATCGGAGATGAAGCTCAGACCCAGCGAGCGCAGCTTCAGACAGGTGTTCTTGTACATACACCAGTTGGAGAGCATATCGATGTTGTCGATGAGAGCCCCCGCCTTGGAGGAAAAGTATTCGAGGACATCCTCCTGCACGACCTTGCTCCGATCGGCGGCCGTCGTGCGGAGGAAGCTGTCCTCGGCCGCCTCGAAGGCGTCGAGCGCCTTCAAATACCCCTCGAGCACGGGACGGGTGTAGCCGCTCATGGCGCGCACGCACATCCCGTTGAAGGCGTCCGGATTGTAGTCGAGGAAGGTCTGCGCCGCCTCCCGGTGAAGATCGTAGAGGCCTTCGAGGAACTCCGTCCGCTTCCGGTAGGAGATGTCGCCCCTGCGGTCGAAGAAGGGTTTGGAGAGCGGGCTCTCGCGGAGGAGGCCGATCATCGTGTGCAGATCGACGAGCGTGCGCAGATACTTGGGGATATCCTCCTGTGCGACGGGATGGAGCGAGACGCGCATCAGCCGCTTGCCCGCCGTAACGGCGGCCTTGCTCATGCGCCAATCCCCCTCCCGGTCCAGAAGCGCCTTGACTTCGGGGAGATCCTTCCCCAGCTCCACGACGCTCTTGAAGTGTTTCTGATAGTAGGAGAGCGTGTCGTCCAGCCGGCGGTTGGCGTGATAGAAGGCATTGAGATCTTCCTCGCTGACGCCCGCAAAGTACTTGTTGTAGACGCCCCCGCTCAGCTCGCGCGCGAGAAGACGCAGAGAGTTGAGCTTGCGCTGCGTGATCGCGGAGATCTTCTGCCGGTAAAATTCGAGATAGAGCGAGAGATACGCCTTCAAGTGCTTGATCTCGGTGAGCATGACCTCGGCGGCGCAGAACACCCGATCGCGCACCTCCTGCGAGTATTCGGTGAGGCCGACGTTCTCGAAGGGCGAGCGGAACACGCCGCCGCACTCCTTGGCGGCAGCCGCCGCCGTTAAGATCATGCCGCGGCACTCGGAGAGAGAGCGCTCAGTCAGGGAATCATAAAAGCTGCTCTCGATATCGAGGATATCGGGCGCATCCTTGTTTTTGAGATAGAGGAGGATGGCCTCGTACACGGAAAGGCCCAGACGGCGCTTTTTGTGCAGCGCGAGCATGGGAGCCTTGAGATCCTCCCGCAGCATCCGGATGCTGCGCGCACAGTCCGAAAAGTTCCCCTCCTCTTCCTCCTGCTTCAAAGAGAGCGTGTTTTCGAGGCGGCGCAAAACATCCGCCTTGTCCGTCTTGTTGGAGTGGATCTCGAGACAGAACTCGCCGATGCCGATCCCGTCGAGCCGCTTTTTGACGACATCGAGCGCCGCCTTCTTTTCGGCGACGAAGAGAACGCGCTTCCCGTCCTCGACGGCGTTGGCGATGATGTTGGTGATGGTCTGGCTCTTGCCCGTGCCGGGCGGGCCGTGCAGCACGAAGCTCGCCCCCGTGCGCGAGAGCGCCACGGCGGAATACTGCGAGCTGTCGGCGGGGAGCGGGATGAGGGTGTCCTCCGGGTCGCTCTCGTCCTCCGAAGGCACGCTCGTCTCCTGCCGGGCAAGCCGTTCCCCCATCAGCGCAGAGACGATCTTGTTTTTCTTCAGCGCGTCGAAGTGGTTGCGGATATCGTTCCACATCAGATAGCGCTGGAAGGAGAAGGTGGCAAGATAGGCATCCTTGCTGACGTCCCAGCCCTTCATGGGAGCGATCTCGGCGAGCACCATCGCGAGGATCTCGGAGATCTTCAGCGCCGAGACGTCGCCGCCCAGACCGCGGATGTCGATGTTGAACTCCTGTTTGAGATATTCGAGCAGAGTAGAATTGACGAAGTACTCTCCGTCCGCCTCGACGGCGAAATCTTCGTTCCCCTTGGCGCGCTTCATCGCGACGGGGACCAGAACGAGCGGGGCAAAGCGCGTCTTGTTGTCCTCGCGGGAGACAAACTTCAGAAAGCCCAATGCGAGGTAGAGGATCTTGGCGCCCGTCTCCTCGTCCGCTTCGCGGTTGCGCCTTACGAGGCGCAGCGCCGTCTCCGCCGTCGTCTTGGGGTCGGCGAAGGCGCGCAGGATCCCCTTTCTGAGCTCAAGCGCAAAGAGGTCGGCCGAGAGCGCGGACTGCGTCTCGAAGAACGCCTCCTCGACGGGCGAGCCGCCCTTTAAGCGCAGGCTCCCCTTTTCGGTGAGTTTTTCAAATAGAAGATCGGCATCGGCGCAGGCGAGATGCAGCGCGCTCCTGCCCGTAAAACTCAACAGCGTGTTCTTGGTGGTGAGGTCGAGAAGGCGCCTCTCCCACTGGCGGTTTTTAGTTTTTAAGGTTTCGCCGCCCAGCTTATCGAACTCGGGCAGAGGCGCGGGGGCGGCACTGTCCGTCATCTCCTCCTCGCGGATGAGCTCGTACCCCTTCCCGCTCCTGCCGCGGAGGGGCAGGGGCGCACGCCCGCCGATGCGGCAGCGCATGAGATCGACAAAGCACTCGTACTCCCCCGCCGCGATCTTCTTCCGGAAGTGCGCTTCGGAGGCCGTATAGGCGGCATTCCCGCCCACAAAGACGTCCTCGACGTCAAAAAAGCAGAGATTGTTGATGCCGTCCGAGCAGTACTTGGCGACGATATCGCCATCGTCGGTGACGGGATCCAGGAAACAACTGTCGTACAGCCATGCCCCCACGCCCGCACCCTGCCTACCGAGCGCCAGCACGGGATGCAGCCCCGCCGCCTCCAGCGAGGCCGCCGCAAAGACGGCAAGCTCCAGGATGTTCGCCTTCTTGTTCCGAAGGATGGAGCCCTCCCGCACGGCGGAGAGCGGGCTTGAAAGATCGGCCTCGCCGTCCCGTTCGATGTCCTCGCCGCGGAGCGCCGCAAAGACGGCGGCGACCGCCCTGCGCACGGCGTTCTTGTCCGCCCCCGCATAGCCGTAAAATTCGGGGCTTTCCTTCCACTTTTTCAGGCGTTCGCCCGCTTCCGAGAGAACGCGCGTACAATCAGCGATCTTGGGGCGCACAAAGCCGGCGAGCCGCTCGGCATTGCCCGAGAGGCCCTCCCACCAATCATAGGGGAGCACGGTGACGCTGACCGACGTACTTGAAAGCTCCTTCTTTTCGTGCGAGAGGACGGCCGTCACCTCCACGGTGCGCAGTTCCTCCCCCGCCGAGAGAAAGACGGGATTGAACACGCCCTCGGCGGTGAGCTCCACCGCGCTCTCGAAGGGGACCTCCGTCTCCTCGGAGAAGGGAACGATGAGATCGCCGCCCGACACAAAGACCGAAACGAGCGCCGTCTCGCCGGAGGCGTTGCGGACCTGCACATGAGCGGCCGTGCCGTAAAAATAGTCGCTGTAACCGATAAACTGCGGCAGGCGCAGCTCGATCTGAGCCGCCTCCTTCAGGGTACGCTTTCTGCTCTCTGCCATGGCCTCTCCTTATTCGCCGCTTCGTCTCTGCGGCCGCCCCTCGGACGGGGGCTCTCGGGGGAAATTCTTCCTCTATTATACCATTTCCCGCTGCAAATTACAACCCCTCATTTTTCCGCGAACAAAAAAAGACCGCACCGCGGCCTTAAAAAACGATGTTTCAAATAAACGCGCCTTCGAAGTATTCGACGCCCTCTTCGGTGACGGAGGAAACGTCGAAGCGGCAGGGCACTTCCTCTCCCAGCCGCTCGCACAGAAAGAGCGCCATCTTGCGGTAACGCTCCCGCTTTTTGGCATTCACTGCTTCGGAGGGCAGCCCGAACGCGTCGGAAGCGCGCGTCTTGACCTCAACGAGACAGTAAGTATCGCCCTGCTTTGCAAGGATGTCCGCCTCGCCGAAGGGCGTGCGGAAATTGCGCTTCAGAATGCGGTAGCCGCGCTGTTTGAGATAGGCGACGGTCAGGTCCTCTCCCTTCCGTCCCAGAATTTTGTTACGAAGGTCCTGCGATGGATCGGGCATATACCCACCTCCCGGATGGCATGGATGTGCGCCGCCGTGCCGTAGCCCGCGTTGCGCTCGAAAGCGTATTCGGGGTAAGTTTTGGCATACTCTGCCATGAGCGCATCCCGATACACCTTGGCAAGGATGCTCGCCGCGCCGATGGAGCAGACGAGCGCGTCCCCCTTGATGATGCTCCGCTGCGGAAGCGAAATGTCGAGCGTGAGATCGCCGTCCGTCAGAACAAGCGAGGGCGGCACGGAAAGCCATTCGACGGCGCCCTTCATCGCAAGGCGGGTCGCCTCGCGGATGTTGATCGCATCGATGGTCCTTTCGTCCACTTCAAAGATACTGTAAGAGAGGGCGTGCTCCCGGAGGTAGGCAGCGAGCGCCTCCCGCTTTTTGGCAGAGAGCTTCTTGCTGTCGTTGACGCCCGTAAAGTCCGCATCGAGCGGCAGGATGACCGCAGCCGCCACGACCGGCCCCGCCAAAGGCCCGCGGCCCACTTCGTCCACGCCCGCAACGAACGGGTACCCCTCCTCACGGAGGGAACGTTCCAGATCGAGTTTGTCCATTGCCGTTCCGCCTCAGATCAGCCCTGCACTGTGAGCATCCCCGACGCTGTCGAAGGTGATCCGCCCCAGCTTGCCCTTGCGGAAGTCGTCGATGACCGCCCGCTCGCCGCGCTCGTAGTCGTATTCGTCCCTCTTTAAAAGAAAGCCGCGGCGGATGCACACCTGCTCGAGCATCTGAAGGGGCGTACCCCCCTCGATGCCGTAGCGCTCGGAAAGCGCCGCGGGCGCAAGAACGGAAAGATCCTCCAAAAGGGCGAGGGCGATCTCGTCGAGCTCCAAAATGTCGTCGTTGACGCTGCCGATGTAGGCAAGCCTGCGGGCGAGCGTCTGATCGGCAAAGGAGGGCGGCATGGTGCCGGGGGTATCCATGAGCTCGAACGCCCCGCACTTGACCCACTGTTTGCTGCGCGTGACGCCCGCCTTATCGCCCGTGACGACGCGCTTCGCCCCCGACAAGAGGTTGATGACGGTGCTCTTGCCCGTGTTCGGCACGCCCGCGATGAGAAAGCGAAGCGGGCGGTTCATGCCCTTTTCTTTGAGGCGCTGCGCCTTTTCGGAGGCGACCTGGTTCATCGCCGCCATGAGCGCGTTTTTGCCGCGCGGCGAGGTCGCGTCCAGCGGACAGACGGCCTTTCCCGCCTCCTTCATGGCTGCAAGGAGCACATCGGCACTCCCCAGATCCCACTTGTTGAGAAGATACAGGACGGGGCGGCTGCCTGCGATGGGCAGGAGCTTTTGATTGTAGGTGGAGGCAGGGGCGCGTGCATCGAGCACGAACACCACCGCATCGCACAGTTTTACGTTTTCCTCCATCATGCGCATGGCCTTTGCCATGTGCCCGGGGAACCATTGAATGGGCTTCATACGTTATTTCAGAAGGTCGGGGCGCATCTTTCGCGTGATCGCCTCTGCCTGCGCACGCCGCCACTTGTCGATCTCGGCGTGGTTGCCGCTGCGGAGCACCTCGGGCACGGTGAGGCCTCGGTACTCGACGGGGCGGGTATATTGGGGATATTCGAGGAGATTTTCCGAAAAGCTCTCCTGCACCAGCGATTCGGGCGAGAGCACGCCCTCGACATAGCGGGCAACGCAGTCCGCGACGACCATGGCGGGGAGCTCCCCGCCCGTCAAAACATAGTCGCCGATGCTGATCTCCTCGTCGATGAAGAGGTCAATGGCGCGCTGATCGACGCCCTCGTAGTGGCCGCAGAGGAGGACGAGGTGTTCCTCTTCGACGAGTTCAAAGACCTTCTCCTGACGGAAGGTCTTGCCCTTAGGCGAGAGATAGATACGGCGCGCTTTGTGCTCGGGATCGACGGCTTCGATGGCGCTTCCGATGGGCTGCGCCATCATGACCATGCCCGCGCCCCCGCCGAAGGGGTAGTCGTCGCACTTTAAGTGCTTGTCCTCGGTGTAGGCGCGGATGTCAACGATGTCAACGGAGAGCTTGCCGCTCTTCTGCGCCCTTCCCAGGATGCTCTGGGAGAGCGCCGTGAACATTTCGGGAAAGAGCGTTAAAATAGTGATCTTCATGGTGATGGATTATGATGAGGTGACTCCTTCCGTCAGCCCTATGGGCTGCCACCTCCCTCAACGAGGGAGGCACGGGAGGGCAGCTCGACAAAGTATTGCGACGCAGATCCGTTTCAAAGGACGGCGACTTCGAGAAAACGCTTTTTATCAACTATAATACGGCCGCCCTCGAGATCGACCTCCTTCACAACGCCCGAAACGGCGGGGAAGAGGATGTCTTTTCCGTCCTTTCGGATGGTGTAGATGTCGCTCGCGGCCTGACGGATGTCGGTGAGCGTTCCGAGCTCCTCCCCCTCCTCCGTGACGACGGAAAGCCCTAAAAGATCGACGATGTAATATCTCCCCTCCTCGGGCTCGGGGGCTTCGTCGCGGTCGAGCTCCAGATCCTTGCCGCGGAGGAGTTCGGCCGCGTTGCGGTCGGGCACGCCCGAGAGGGCGAGGAATACCATCCCGTCGCCCACGCGCACGGAGAGCACCTTCCGCTGTTCCCCGTCGAGATACAGGTTTTTAAACTCCTTGAAGTCCTCGGGAGCGTCGGTGTAGGGCTTGACCTTGAGCTCGCCGCGGATGCCCTGCGGCTTTAAGATGGTGCCGACGATCAGACGGTCTTTCATGCGTTCCCTCCCGAAAAGAGCGTATCCACGGCGGCGCGGATGTTTGCCTGCGTCACGTCCTTATCCTCATCGCTCTCGATGACGACGATGTGATCGCGCTCTCTCCGCTCCTCGAAGAGCCGGAAATAGCGCTCGCGGATGAGGCGCTGGCGTTCGAGCGTCTCGTAGCGCTCCGTCTCTCCGCGGCGGGCGACACGGCGGAAGCTCTCCTCCGTCGAAAGGTCGAGGAAGATGGTGAGGTCGGGCCGTGCGGCCTCCATCGCCGGTTCGTTGAGCGTTTGCACCCACTCGGGCGAGACCATGCCGCCGTTGTAGGCGAGCGACGAAAGGTAGAACCGGTCGCACAGCACCGTGATCCCCTGCCCGAGCTTTGCAAGGATGCCGTTGACGGAATTGAAGATGTGATCGAGCCGATCTGCCGCAAAGAGTGCCGCCACGGTGTGTTCGTTGGTCTCGATCCTGCCCGTAAGACAGGAGCGCAGCACCGCCCCGAAGGGGGAGTCGGTGGGTTCGCACGTCGTATAGACGGGGATGCCTTTCCCCTTCAGATATTTGCCAAGCTGCTTGAGCTGCGTGCTCTTGCCGCTGCCGTCCGCGCCCTCAAAGACGATGAATTTTCCTCTCTCTTGTTCCATAAGCACATTATAACAAACGCCCGCGGGAATGTCAACCGCGGGCGAAACGATTTCCTGGATCAGTCCTTTTTGAGGGGGATGGGGCGCTTTGCCGCCGTGAAGATGACGCCGAGCGTCCCCGGGCCGCAGTGTGCGCCGATGACGGGACCGACGATCTGACGGACGATCTTGGCGTTCGGCCGCTTTTCGAGCACGAGGTCGCGCAGCTTGTCGCCGTCCTCCTTGCAGTCCGCATCCACGATGTAGACGGGGATGCTCTCATCGGTGAGCTCTTCGATGATCTTGTTCGCAAGCGTCGAGATGGCCTTCTTCCTGCCGTTGAGCTTGCCGATGACGGAGAGCCCGCCCGTCTCATTGAAGGTGAGCATGGGCTTGAGCCCCAGAAGCGTACCCGCGACTGCCGCGATCCCTGAGCATCTGCCGCCGCGCTTCAAGTGCATGAGGTCGTCCACCACGAAGTAAACGGCGACGTGATCGGTGTACTCGTTGAGGAAAGAAAGGATCTCCTCGTCGGAGGCGCCCTTCTGCTTCAAAAGCGCCGCCTGCTCCGCCTGGATGCCCGCGCCCAACGAGATGCTGTTGGTATCGAACACCGTGCACTTACGGTCGGGGAACTGCTCCTTGAGTTCGCGCAGGGCGAGTTCCAGAGACTGGAAGGTGCCGCTCATCGCGTGCGAGAAGGAGACGTACAGCACGTCCTCCCCGCGCTCGAAATAGGGCGTTAAGATGCGCTTGTAGTCCTCGGGGTTGAGGGCCTGCGTCTTGGGGATCTCGCCCGAACGCACCTTTTCATAGAAGCCCTTGAAGTCGGTCGCCTTGCCCAGATCGTAAAAGTATTCCTCGCCGCCCACATAGTAGGGCATGGAGATGTAGTCGAGCCCCAGCTCTTCGGCGCGCGTATGCCACAGCTCGCCGTTGGAATCAAAGATCAAAACACTCATATCATACTCTTCCCGGAATGTAGATTGGGACGCCTGTCCCTGTCATCATTGTACGCCGTTCCGGGCGAACTGTCAAGTGGTTGGACAATTTTTCCCGCCGTTTGGGGCAAAATTCTTACTTCAGCCATGCGCGGAAGGCCTTAAACGCCGAGGGAAGGGCGTATTTTTCACCAATTTCCTGAACAGTTGCCCAAGTATATTGAGGAAAACGCTGCTTCGCCTGTACAAGGCAGCCCGTCATGTGCCACTCCACATGGGAGAAGATATGCACCGCCTGCTTTGTTTTGAGGACTTCCCCGTATTCCTCGGGCAGTCCCTCCGCAAACGGGAACTGCCACAGCCCTGCCAGAAGCCCCCGCTCTTCCCGCCGGACGAGGGCGTACTCCCCCGCATACCGCAGCACGAGCACGGTGTGCTCCTCGGCTTTCCTCGCCTTCTTTGGGGCACGGACGGGATAGCGCTCCCACTCCCCCTGCAGGCGGGCGCGGCACAGCTCCCGCCACGGGCAGACGAGGCACTGCGGCTCACCGCCCGGCAGGCACACGAGCGCGCCCAGCTCCATCAGCGCCTGACAGAACTCCCCCGCCTCCTTCGGGTAAACTTCCCTTAAGAGCGCGGCAAAGGTTTCCTTTGCGCCCGAGCGGTCGATGTTGGTATCGTCGGCGAGCAGGCGGGTGAGGATGCGCAGGACGTTGCCGTCCACTGCAGGGCAGGGCTGCTCATAAGCGATGGAGAGGATCGCCCCTGCCGTGTAGTCGCCGACGCCGGGAAGGGCACGCACGCCCTCGTACGAGGTCGGGAAGCCCTGCTCGGCGATGATCTTTGCCGCCTTGTGCAGGTTGCGGGCGCGGGAATAATAGCCGAGGCCCTCCCACGCCTTGAGCACTTCCTCCTCGTCCGCCGCAGCGAGCGCTTCCGCCGTCGGGAACCGCTGCAAAAAGCGGATGTAGTAATCCTTGACCGCCTCCACGCGCGTCTGCTGGAGCATGATCTCGGAGACCCAGATCTTGTAGGGGTCGTGCGTGCCCCGCCAGGGGAGCGTCCTTTGAAAAACGCGGTACCACTCCAGAAGGAGGGGCACCGCGCGCTGTAACACTTCAAAATGTTCCATGTCTTAAAAGAGACCGACGATCTTGCCGTCCTCGGTGACGTCGATGTTCTCCGCCGCAGGTACCTTGGGAAGGCCGGGCATCGTCAGGATATTGCCCGTGAGCACGACGACGAACCCCGCGCCCGCCGACACCTTGACGGTGCGCACGGTGACGGTGAAGCCTTCGGGCGCGCCGAGCTTTTTGGCGTCATCCGAGAAGGAGTACTGCGTCTTTGCCATGCAGACGGGGAGCTGTCCGAACCCGAGCTCTGTAAGCCGCGCAATCTCCGCCTCCGCTTCGGGCGTGTACGCAACGTCCTTTCCGCCGTAGATGCGCGTGACGATCGAGGCGATCTTCTCCTTGATGGGCGCCTTTTCGTCGTAGCAGAAGCGGAAATCATGCTGCTCGCCGCACAGGCGCACGACTTCGCGGGCGAGCTCCTCGCCCCCTTCGCCGCCCTTCGCCCAGACATCGGAGAGGACGGTGTTGACGCCGAGCTCCCTGCACTTTCGGATGACGAGCGCGATCTCTGCATCCGTATCGGTGGGGAAACGGTTGACCGCAACGACGACGGGCAGAGAGTAGACGTTCTTGATGTTGCTCACATGGCGCAGGAGATTGGGCAGCCCCTTTTCGAGTGCCTGCAGATCCTCCTCTTTGAGTTCTTCCTTCGCAAGGCCGCCGTGCATCTTGAGGGCGCGCACCGTGGCGACCACGACGACCGCCGAGGGCCTGAGCCCCGCCGCACGGCACTTGATGTCGAGGAATTTCTCCGCGCCGAGATCTGCGCCGAAGCCCGCCTCCGTGATGACGTAATCGGCAAGTTTTAACGCTGTCTTCGTGGCGATGACCGAGTTGCAGCCGTGGGCGATGTTGGCGAACGGCCCGCCGTGGACGAGCGCGGGCGTGCCTTCGAGCGTCTGCACGAGGTTGGGCTTGATGGCGTCCTTCAAGAGCGCCGTCATGGCGCCCGCCGCCTTGAGATCGCCCGCCGTGACGGGCGCGCCCTCATCGGTATAGCCCACGACGATGCGCGAAAGCCGCTCTTTCAAGTCCTGCAGGGAGGAGGCAAGGCACAGAATGGCCATCACTTCGCTCGCGACGGTGATATCGAACCCGTCCTTGCGGGGAACGCCGTTCTTGCCGCCGCCGAGGCCGTCCTCGATGTTGCGGAGCTGCCGGTCGTTCATGTCCACGCAGCGGCGCAGAACGATCTTTTCGGGGTCGATATGGAGCGCGTTGCCCTGGAAGATGTGGTTGTCCAGCATGGCGCACAGAAGGTTGTTGGCCGCGCCGATGGCGTGGAAATCGCCCGTGAAGTGCAGGTTGATGTCCTCCATCGGGACGACCTGGGCATATCCGCCGCCCGCCGCGCCGCCCTTGATGCCGAACACCGGCCCCAGGGAAGGCTCACGCAGCGCCACGACGACGTTTTGACCCAGGCGTTTGAGCCCGTCGGCAAGGCCGATGGTGGTCGTCGTCTTTCCCTCGCCCGCAGGCGTGGGCGTGATGGCGGTGACGAGGACGAGCTTCCCGTCCTCTCTTTCCCGCTGCATCACCGAAAGGTCGATCTTCGCCTTGTACTTGCCGTAGTACTCGATGTCCTCCTCCCGAAGGCCTGCCCGCGCCGCGATCTTGGAGATGTGCTCCATCTTTGCTTGCTGCGCGATCTCGATATCCGTTTTCATCTTACCCCTCCCGATCTCTCACTTGAAGTATTTTACCGCGCTCTCGAAGAGCTTCATGTCGTACTCGCCCGGAACGTTTTGATAGAGCCCGAAGCCCTTGCGCTCGGAATGTCCCATCTTGCCGAACACCCTGCCGTCGGGCGAGAGGATGCCCTCGATCGCCTGCGCGCTGCCGTTGGGATTGAAGCGGATGTCCATCGTGGGCGCACCCGCGAGGTCGACGTACTGCGTCATGATCTGCCCGTTTGCGGCGAGCTTTCGGATGAGCTCGTCGCTCGCGACGAACTTGCCCTCGCCGTGCGAGATGGGCACGCTGAACACATCTCCCGCCTTGACGCCCGAGAGCCAGGGAGACTTTACGGAAGCGACCCGAACGCGCACGATGCGCGACTGGTGGCGGCCGATGTCGTTATAGGTGAGCGTGGGGCAGGTCTCGTCCGTTTCGACGATCTTGCCGAAGGGCACGAGGCCGAGCTTGATGAGCGCCTGGAAGCCGTTGCAGATGCCGCCCATGAGGCCGTCGCGGCGTTCAAGGAGCGCTGCGACCTGCTCCTTTACTTCCTCGTTGCGGAAGAAGGCGGTGATGAACTTGCCCGAACCGTCCGGCTCGTCGCCGCCCGAGAAGCCGCCCGGGATAAAGACGATGTTGGCGTCCTTGAGACGGGAAGCAAATGCTTCGACGGAGCGCGCGACTTCCTCTGCCGTGTTGTTGCGGATGACGAAGATCTCGGGCGTTGCCCCGGCGTCTGCAAACGCCTTGGCGGTATCGTACTCGCAGTTGGTGCCGGGGAACACGGGGATGAGCACCTTGGGGCTTGCCGTCTTCACCGCGGGCGCAAGATGGCTCCTTTCCTCGCAGGTGAACGTCTCTGCCGTCCCCTCCGACTGGATGTTGCAGGCATACACCGACTCGAGCTTGTTTTCGTAAATTTCCTGCACTTCCTTGAGGGAGAGAGACTCGTTTTCCATCGAGAGACTCTCCTCCTTTACCGTCTCGCCGAGAAGGATACCCACATCCTCCTCTCCCGCGAGCTCCAGCACGAACGCGCCGTAATGGTAGCCGAAGAGCGTTCTGAGCTCGCTCTTTTCAAAGCGGAAGCCGATGCGGTTGCCGAGCGCCATCTTGAGCACTGCCTCCGCAACGCCGCCGAAGCCCGGCGTATAGGCAGAGACCGCCTTGCCCGAGCGAAGCAGCTTTGTGACGAGCGTGAAGTTTTTGAGGAGGGAAGCAGGCACGGGCAGGCCGTTCTCGTACTCGGGCACGAGGAGCACCACCTTGTGCCCCGCCGCCTTAAATTCGGGGGAGACGACCTCCCCCACCTTCCCCGTCGTCACCGCAAAGGAGACGAGCGTGGGCGGGACGTCGATGTGCTCGAAGGTACCGCTCATGGAGTCCTTGCCGCCGATGGCAGCGACGCCGAGATCGAGCTGCGCCTTGAACGCACCGAGGAGCGCCGACAGCGGCTGGCCCCAGCGCTTGGGATCGTGCCCGGGCTTTAAGAAATACTCCTGGAAGGAGAGATAGACGTCCTCATAGCTTGCGCCCGCCGCGATGAGCTTAGAAACGCTCTCGACAACGGCAAGATAGGCACCGTGATAGGGGCTCTTTTCGGTCACATAGGGGTTGCCGCCCCACGCCATGTAGGAGACGGTGTCCGTATGCCCCTTCTCCACCGAGATGAGATGCACCATCGCCTGGGGCGGGGTCATCTGATATTTGCCGCCGAAAGGCATGAGGACGGTGCCCGCGCCGATGGTGGAATCGAAACGCTCGGAAAGTCCGCGCTTGGAGCAGACGTTGAGATCGCCCGCAAGCGCCTTCATCCCTTCCGCAAAGTCCTGAGGCACAGGACGTTCGTAATCTTTGCAGCCCTGGGCCGCTACCGTGATATGTTTTTCCGCGCCGTTGGAATTTAAGAACTCGCGCGAGACGTCGACGATGGTCTTTCCGTTCCACGTCATCACGAGGCGGGGCTCCTCCGTCACCTTCGCGACGACGGTCGCTTCGAGGTTTTCCTTGCCCGCGAGCTCGATGAAGCGCTCCGCCTTGTCTGCTTCGACGACGACCGCCATGCGCTCCTGCGATTCGGAGATGGCGAGCTCGGTGCCGTCGAGGCCGTCGTACTTCTTGGGTACGGCGTTGAGGTCGATCGTAAGGCCGTCGGCAAGCTCGCCGATGGCAACGGACACGCCGCCCGCGCCGAAGTCGTTGCAGCGCTTGAT
>QAKM01000001.1 GCA_003343805.1 Bacillota bacterium
CGCCCGACAAGACAGGAAAACCCAAACGGGGCGCCCGACGGCTTTGCCGTCGGGCGCCCTCCCTTTTTGCAAAATAAGTCCTTCCGCGCCGGGAAATGCCCCCGATTTGCTTTACATCTTTCCGGCGCGGTGCTATAATGCACGGCGGAAATTTTGAGAGGGCATCTTTGCCCCCAAAGGAAACACGACCGTGAATTGCGACCTCACCGTGGGCAAGCCCCAAAAGGTCTTGCTCCTCTACATCCTGCCCCTTCTGGGCAGCGCGCTCTTTCAGCAGTTCTATACGCTTGCCGATACCATCATCGCGGGCAAATTTGCAGGGCAGACCGCCCTCACCGCCATCGGCGCCTCCAACTCCATCGTCAACATCCTGATGGCGGTGGCGCTCGGTGCCAACGCGGGCTGCGCCGTGCTCGTCTCGCGCTATTTCGGCGCAAAGGAAAACGCCAAAGTCAAGTCCGCCGTCTCGACGGCGCTCCTCTCCTTCTTTGTGCTGAGCGGCGTGCTGCTCCTTGCGGGCGTGCTCTCCTGCGAGCCCGTCCTTGAAGCGCTCAAGACGCCCGCCGAAGCGATGGCGGACAGCGTCACCTACCTCAACATCTACTACTACGGGCTGCCCTTCCTCATCCTCTACAACCTCGGCACGGGCATCTTCTCGGCGCTCGGCGACAGCAAGACGCCCTTCCTCTTCCTCGTCGGCTCCTCGCTCGCGAACATCCTCCTCGATTGGGTGATGGTGAAACCCTGGGGCGTTGCGGGCGTCGCATGGGCGACCTTCATTGCACAGGGCGCGGCGTGCGTCCTTACCCTCTTCTTCGTGTTCCGCCGGATGCGCGGCATCGCGAGCGGGGAGAAGGCGCCCGTCTTTTCGGGGACGCTCTTAAAGACGCTGCTCCTCCTCGCCATCCCCGTCATTTTGCAGAACAGCTTCGTCTCGGTGGGCAACCTCGTCATCCAGGTGCGCATCAACGAGATCGCAAATGCGGAAGGCATCGGCATCACCTCGGGCTTTACGTCGGGCTTTAAGCTGCTCGTCTTTTGCACGACCTGCTTCAACGCCTGCGCCACGGGGCTCACCAACTACGTCTCGCAGAACTACGGCGCCAACAAGTTCCACCGCATCCGTCAGGGATTTGTGTGGGGGCTTCTCATCTCGACGGCGCTCACCGCCTGCTTCGTCGCCGTCACCCTGCTGGCGGCGAGCCCGCTCGTCTCCCTCTTCATGCCGGGCGGCGAACAGGACACAGCGCTCGCCCTTGCAACGGGCGTCGAATACATCCGCCTCACGGCGCCCTTCTTCTTCGTCGTCAACGTCAAGATCATGGCGGACGCGACGGTGCGCGGCTGCAACGGAAATGTCGGCTTTATGGTGAGCACCTTCTCCGACCTCATCCTGCGCGTCGTGTTCGTCTTTCTCCTCACCCCCTTCATGGGCTTTACGGGCGTGGGCTGGGCGTGGGACATCGGCTGGGTGCTCGGCACCGCCATCGCCCTTGCCTTCTACTTCGCGATCCCCTGCCTTAAAAAGCGCAACCTTGAAAAGTACGACAAGGACGACCGCCTGCTCCCCGCCGCCGTCTGAGCCATCCGATCCCCCTTGTTCCGCAAGGACCGGCCCGCCGGTCCTTTTCTTTTTGCCTCCGTTCTTTTGCCGCCGCCCTTGCCGCCGCCCTTGCCGCCCGCGCCGACGGCCGCGCGCAGGCCCGTGCCGGCAAGCCCTAACACTTCCTAACAATTCTGCCCGCCCCCGTTTTTTTCCTCTGCTTGCAAAAGTCAAAAAATTGTGCTATTCTTAGCTTGAATCAAACCAAGGAGCACGCCATGGCAAACGCAAGTGTGACCGACCGCAAACTGCTCTTCGTGGACGACGATCCCGCCGTCCTCGATGCACTCTGCCCCTATTTCCGTGCGCGCGGCAACACCGTACTGACGGCGACCGATCGGAAGGGCGCCCTTGCCCTGCTCGCGGAGGAGACGTTCGACGCCGCCGTCCTCGACCTCGTCCTGCCCGACGGAAACGGGATGCAGCTCTTTTTTGAGGCGACCCGTCTCCCGCCCGTCATCATCCTCTCCACGCTGGACGGGGAAGCGGCCATGCTCGAGGGCTTTTCGGCGGGAGCCGTCGATTACGTCGTCAAGCCGTGCAGTCCCGCCCTGCTGGAAGCGCGCATTGCCCTGCGCCTTCTGCCGCGGCGGGAGGCCCTGCTCCTCGGCGGCGGGCTCACCCTCAACGTGGCGGAACGCACCGTCTTTTACCGCGAAAAGCCGCTCGCCCTCACGGGGAGCGAGTTCAACATCCTCTGCTTTCTGATGAAACATCCCGGGACCTTCTACGACGCCGAACACATCTACACCAACGTGTGGGAGGCGCCGAGTATGCAGACCACGACGGTGCGCTATCACATCTCCAACCTGCGGCGGAAGATCAAAGAATTTACACAGAAAAACCTCATCATGACCAAGTTCGGAGAGGGCTACGCCTTTGCCTCCGCCGTCGAAGAGCGGGAGGAGGACTGACATGACCGACCAAACACGCGCCATCCTGCGCGCCGCGCTCACGGCGGCGTTCCTCCTGCTCGGCGGGCTTAGCCTGCTCGTCTCCGTCCTGTTCGGCGTCTCGCAGCCCGCCGCCCTCCCCGAAGCCCGCGCCGAAGGCACGAACGGGCAGTCCCTTGCCGTCTGCTCCATCGAGGACCTGCCGGGGCTGAGCACGGTGCGGTACGTCAACTACACGCCCGATGAATTTTTACAGCCGCACAGCCTTGCAGGCGGGGAGGTGCTCGACCTTACGACCTCGCCCGTCCTCTCGGGGCGGGGAACGCTACAATTTGTTTTTCTCAATCTCGACCCCTTCGACGAGCGCTTCAACGAAAAGAGCGAGGCACTCTCCCCCTATCTCGGCGGCGACTCCTACTGGCACTTCACCCTCTGCCTGCCGCCCTTTTCAGGCGCGGTGAACGTGTACATCCGCGCCTCGTACGAGACTTCCTCGGGCGAGATCGCCGGCTACGACTTTGTGAACTATTCGGAATACGTCGGCAAAACGGAGGAACACAGGACGGTCTCCGAGCCCCTCCTCCTCGACCTCACCTTCTATTCGCAGCGGCACATCATGAGCCCCGACCTCTCCATCCGCGCCACCACCGTGACCATCCACTTCGAGGCGGGCGAAGGCGAACACGCCATGTTTCTCTCCCGGCCGCTCGTCGGCACGGACGAGGAGGTGCGAAGCGCCGTCGGACGCGACCGCTATCTGGAACTCGCCCTCACTCTCGTCGCGGCGATCACCCTCGCCGCCTTCCTCTTTGCCACGCTCCTCAAGCGCACCGCCGCCTTCCTGCCGCAGACCGTGCTCGTCGGCGCCATCTTCGGCATCGCGCTGCTGCGCTTTCTGCTCACGGGCTCCTGCCTCTTTCCGCGGGCGGCGCTCGTCCTCATCCGCGTCCTGTCCGCCCTCTTCCCCGCGGCGGCTGCCTTCTCCCTGCGCGAACGCATCCGAAAATTCCCCCTCTTCGTGCTCTTTGCGCTCCTCTGCCTTCTGCCCGCCGTGCTCATCCCTCTCTCCCCGCCCTTTGCAGCGGCTGCAAGTTCTGCGGAGCTCATCCTGCGGGCGGTCGTGCTCTGCCTGCCGCTCGCGCTCATCGTCCTCGCCGTTCTGCGCGGGCGGTCTCCCAAAGTCTTTCCCGCGCCCTGCCTGGCCCTCGTGCTCGCCGTGAGCGAACTGCTCCCCGCCGCGCCGCTGCGCTTTTTATCGCCCGGGTTCTGGCTCTCTGCGCTCACGCTTGCGGCGGTCGCCGCCCTCGGCTCCCTCTTCTTTTGGCGCATCGAGGCGGAAAACCGCTATCTCACGGCCGATCTGCAGCTCGAAGTGGACCGCCGGACGCACGAACTGCGCGCCATGATCGACGACCGCGACAAGCTGCTGCGCTATCTTTCGCACGATCTCAAAAAGCCCGTGACGCGCATCGGACAGGCGGCGCTCGCCCTGGAAGGAACGGAGCCCGACCCCGTCCGCAAGGGCACCCTGCGGGAGATCGCCGACAAGGCGGAGGGCATCCGCGCGGGGCTCACCGACCTGCAGCACTACGCGCGGGAGAACTATGCCGAGGAGGCAAGCTGCGCCCTCGACCTTGCCCCGCTCCTGCGCGAGATCCGAAGCTCGCTCTCGCCCGACTGCGAAGCAAACGGCATCCTTCTAAACGTCGTCCCCGCGGCCGTCACGGTGTACGCCAAGCCGAAGATGCTCATCTCCGTGCTCCACAACCTCGTGTTCAACGCCATCGAGCACGCGGAATGCTCCTGCATCGAGATCACCGCCGAGCGCACCCCCAAGGCGTGCCGCATCCGCGTCATCGACGACGGCAAGGGCATCGAGACGGGCGAGGACGTGTTCCGCCCCTACTATTCCGAGCACCCCGCGCGCGAAAACATGGGGCTGGGATTGTATCTGTGCCGGCAGTTCCTGCGCTCGATGGGCGGCGACCTCACCTACGAGCGCGCCTCAAAGCGGACCGTCTTTACGGCGACCCTGCCCCGCTCTCCCCGCCACGGCCCGCTCCCGCACTGATCCGCGCCAATAGTACAGCCTTCCCGCAGGCGCCCTCCCTGTTATAATAAACCGAAAATGCTCCGCCGAAAACGGAGCATTTTTTTGTAATATGCTGAAATGTACCAGATTTGGTACACGAATGTACCAGAAATGGTACAAAGAAATTTTAAAATACCTATTGACATCCGCTGTTTTTTATAGTACAATAAGGATACTAAATACAGAAGGGCGGCCAAGATGCGCCCATCTCGCGCCGCCCCTTAGTTTTTTAGGGGGAATAATATGAAAGCAAAACTGCCGTTTGGAATCAGTTTTCGGGTGGCGATGTTTGGCAGAAAGCTGACAAAAGTCTTAACGATCCTCCTCTGTGCGTTCTCGTTTGCCCTCTTCGCGCTTTCTTCTACGGGATATATGTATGACCGGGTCGATTTTCTGACGCGCTCCCTGCTGACTACACAAAAGACCCATACACCCGCCATTCTCTTTTCTCATTTCGATTTTTATGATCAAGAGCGTGGGATCCCATCGGAACAGATCCCCTATATCGAACAGGAGACGGGCCTGGATTTTGTATTTACCTTTGATTTTAACACAATCAGTGAGTACCTGGGCGAATCTTTTTATTACGAAAACAATCCAGACGCCTTTTCCGTCGATGAAGTGCTCAGCGGAACGGCGGCAGCATACGAAGATTGCAGGTTTCAGCTCATGGCGGGCAGATATCCCGAGGCGTATGATGAGATCGCTCTTCCGATCTATCGGTTTGATCACTTTCATGAACTCGGATATACCTCATACAAGCAAAATTGGGTCTATTTTAAAAACGGGAAACCGGAGGTGGATCTTCCGTTGGTGGATGAAGAAGAGGGATATTATTATATTTATAAGGATCACGAGGGGGCTGAACTGTCGGTACCGATCGATTACACGGGGTATCAGTACGTTGATATGGGGCCGACATTGCTCGAAGAGATCGAAACATACGAGGATCTTTGGGGGAAGGAAGTGTATTTTCAGGGGGATCCCGAAACAGGCAGCCTCGGCTTAGAGAACATTTATACGCTTAAGATCGTAGGCCTCGTCGATTGTACCCAAGCGAAAGTAAGTATCAGTGAAAACAGAAATTTTATTTTGCATTCCAAGGCGTGGCGGGAGGTCTTTTGGCCTTCATTGAAAGAGGGCGTGGAGTATCTGGCGGCCGGGCCGACGGACGACTATGACCTTGCGCGAAGCTGTGTGGAAGTGACGCTGAACATGATCGAGAACTATGAGAAGGAGCATCCGGAAGCAGTTGCCGCTCAGGGCACAGTCGGGGTGGAGCCCATACATACTTTCATCAACCATGCGCCCATGTCAAGCGTTCGTTTTTGGGACGAAAAAAATGTTCTGATCGCCTTTGGCGCTGCGGCCGGGCTGCTGTTCGGCATTGTCTCCGTTCTGTTATGCTGGCATCTGATGACGAGCACGCTCGCCCTGCAGCGCATCAAGATCGGGATCCTGCGCTCTATGGGGGCGGGAGAGGCCGATGTCATCCGCATCATCCTGATCGAGGCGCTTCTGGTCGCCGTCTGTTCTTTCCTTCTGGGGCTCATCTTTACATTGGCGGGGTATTATTGGGTGCTTTATCCCTTGTTCTATATCAAAATATATGACGTGTGTCCTTTGGTCCTCAACGGCTGGAATATCCTGTTTTTGGCGGGACTCTCCTTCATCGTGCCCTTCCTCTGCACCATCGTACCGATCAAAAAGTTCTTAAAACAGTCCATCGTCGACAATATCTCGGGAAATATCTCGAAAGGATAAAAGGGGTAACTATGTTTCAGATCAAAGACTTAGTCAAGACTTACACGCCCAAGGATGCCGAGCCCGTGATGGCGCTTCGCGGCATCACCGTCGATTTCGGCGAAACGGGCATGGTGTTCATCCTCGGGAAATCGGGCTGCGGAAAGAGCACGCTCCTGCATGTGATGGGCGGGCTCGACTATCCCACTTCGGGGGAGATCGTCATCGACGGTAAGTCGAGCAAGGACTTTACCAAAGAGGACTACGACAACTACCGCAATACCTATGTGGGGTTCGTCTTTCAGGAGTACAACCTCCTGCCCGAGTTCACCGTGTACGAAAATCTTGCCATTGCCCTGCAGTTGCAGGGGAAGAAGGCGGACAAGGCGCTTCTGAAGGAGTATTTGAAGCGCGTTGACCTCGAAGTGGACGAGAAGCGCCGCCCCACGCAGCTTTCGGGCGGGCAGAAGCAGCGCGTCGCCATCGCGCGGGCGCTCATCAAGGACCCGAAGATCATCTTCGCGGACGAGCCCACGGGCGCGCTCGACGCCAAGACGGGCAACGATATTCTGACGCTTCTGAAGTCGCTCTCCAAAGACAGGCTCGTTATCGTCGTCTCGCACGACGAGGAGTTCGCGCGGACGTTCGGCGATCGGGTGCTCGAGATGTCGGACGGGCTCATCGTCGCGGACAGCGCGGCCTCTTAAGGGGGCAACGCAATGGAGACCACATTCCGACGCGCGAAGCTCTCGCTTTTGTCGGCGGTGCGCATCGGCTCGCACGGGATGCTGCAAAAGCCCGTGCGCCTTCTTGTCGTGCTCTTTCTGACGGCGGTGGCGCTCATCCTGTTCGGGCTCTCCGTCACCGTCGCGATGTACGACGAGGACAGGGCGATCGCCGAGAGCATGGTGCTTTATGACCGCGCGGCGCTCGTGATGAAGCCCGACGAGAGCCCCTTCTCCAAGGAGGAACTTGCCTTGCTCGAAGAAAGGACGGGCAAGGCGTTTGGCACGCTTTCGCCCGCGCCGCAGGAGCTTCTTCCCGGACTCATGCAGTTCACGGCGGGTGAAAACAAGAGCCTGGGCGACCTCACAAACTGCATCACCAAATCGCCCGACGGGATGATCGTGCTCTCGGAAGCGGTGCTCGGCGAGGCGGAGGGCTATACCCTCACGGGGCGGCTGCCGGAAGGAACGGCGGAGATCGCCCTCCCCGCCTGCCTTGCGGAACTGTTCGTCGAGCTCAACTATTACAATGAGATCGCAAGCCCGCAGGTGTATCATGAGGACAGCTTCACCTGGGAGTACGATGAGGCGCATCTGACGCACATTTCTTCCCACGAGGAGCTCATCGGAAAGCGGCTGTACCTTGCCGACCCCGCGGGCGGGGAACCGCTAAAAGCGAGCATCGTCGGCATCCTCGAGTATGAATGCGGGCGGGAGGGCTATCACAACGCGAGCGACATGAGCCTGACGCTCGAAGATCAGCTCATCGTCTCGGAAGAATATGCAAAGGCGGCGTTTGGCGGAAGCGCGGGGATGTTCGCGATCGCAGGGCCGCCCGAAAGCGCTTCCGAGGCCGCGGCGCTCTATGAGCTTCTGAAGAGCGGGGAGTACCTCGTCTATACGGACGCCGTTGCAGAGGTGGAGGAATACCGCGAGACGATCGGGGGCTTTACGGGTGCGTTCGTGGGCGTGGGGGCGGCGTTTGCCGTCTTTGCGGGGGCGCTCATCTTCCAATTCATCAACCTCTCCATTGAAGCCAAGCGCGGGCAGGTGGGCATTTTGCGGGCGCTGGGGGCGCGCAGCTATGACGTGTGCCGCATCTTCTTCAGCGAGAGCTTTCTTCTGGCGCTCGTGAGTGTTGCCGTCGCCATCCCTTCGACTGTCGGGCTTTCGTATGCCGTCAACAAGATCCTTGCCGATCTCTTCTTCATCCGCATCGCAGTGCTCAATTTTACGATCTGGATGCCCGTGAGTATTCTTCTTTTGGGCTTTGTCATCGCGTTCGCGGCGACGGTCTTTCCCGTTCTGAAGGAGGCGAGAAAGGCGCCCATCGACGCCATCCGCGACGCCGCCTGATTTTGAATTTGTGCGCCGCGCGCGTGCCGCATGACTGCGCCGCTTGGCACTGCTCGCTGCCCGGCGCCCTGCCGACGCCCTCATCACATTGTATGACAACAATAAAATGCTTTCTGCTTCAGAGACGGCCTTTGCGCCGTCTCTTTGGCTGTGGAGGCCCCTCCCCTCATCGCCATAAAATAACAAGAGGATCTAACGTTGATCAACGCCAGACCAAGAAAATTTTGCATTTCCGAACACCGCAAGATTTGTTCCAAGAAAATCTCACAAGGTGTTGCACTTGGTTTGACAATTCATCTTGCGTACGATCTCCATTTTATTCTTTCAAAGAATGGTTCCCCGGAAGCTGATTACTTTTCAAATTATAATGACGCTTATTTAGCGTACCGGCATAATCCAAACGCAAACAGGGAGTCAAATCTCCATCAAGAATATTCGTTCCCACAAAGCTCAGGAACTTAAGATTCGGCAAAGAATCTATAAACTTTATCGACGGCAATGTACCCACAGAAGATAATATAAGTTTTCTTAAATTGGGCAAACAAGATAAATCTTCAGCTGACACTCCTTTCACATGGTCTAATTCCAAACTTTGTAATGATCGACAGAAACGTAATCCGCTAAAATCTTTTAATCTGGGACAATATGCGATCACGCATTCTGTTAATGCGGTTAGCTCGCTCATTCCCCCAAGATCTTGTATCGGAAGCTGAATCAGATTTAAATTGCTTAACCCATGAAAACGATCGATTTGTCCCCAATCCACGTTTATATGTCGTAGATATAAAGACTGTAATCCGGAATTGATCTTTTCAAATGGGAACGCCTTTGTTTCAGCGACAGCCAACGAAGATAATGATAATTCGTGCAAATTACGATAAATAAAAGTTCCTGTAACGGACAGGCTTTTCAAATGACGGATTGAAGAGAAATCAATTTCCTGTTTTGCTCCCCTTCCAATCGACAACGATCTCAAAGCAGAAAAAGCCGAAAGTGGTTGAAGGGACTCAAAATTTACAGCGATCATAACTTCAGTGATTCGTTCCGCATTGACCAAATCCTCGAGAAAGTCAAGGGAATATGTTGTATAGTCCCCAACATCAGAATTTAACACCAATCTATGCCCATGAAATGGAGTGCTTAACATATCTTTCGTTGGGATACACTTCGACAAATTAAAAGTCAAAACTTCCTGCTTCATATTAGTTTCCATTTGCTATCGTATCCATTTGATTTCTAACATTTTAAATCCCGGACTTGCAATTTTATTATATAAACTTATTCCCCTTTTTGCGGTCCGTCTCAAAACTGCGGATATGTCCTTCCCGATTTCTTATGATCCCCCTCCGTTCGGTCTTTCCCTCTGTTTCTTTATCCCGTATAACGTATAGAACACTCCCGATAGAAGGAACGAGATCGCCGTGGCGCAGCGCCACCGATCTTATCTGCGAGCCTTTCCGACATTTGTTCCCGACATCCAACCCCACACTCAAATTATACACCGCGGCGGCACGACTGTCAATCCCCCGAAATGCGAGAAAATGAGCGGAGCCGCCCGAAAGGAACGGCTCCGCTCTATATTTCGTTTATTGGAAGCGGCGCGTGCCACCGAACAGGCGGCTCTGTTTTTGCGCTGCATTCATCCGTTACGGTTTGATGAACGGAAAGATCTTGATGAAGAATGTACCCGTTACGATGCCTTTCTTAAAGAGAAGCGCAAGAACGCCGTAGGCAAGGAGCATCGCACCCACGGTACTGCCAACTGCAACGCCCGCGATCTCGCCGCCCGATAGGCCCTCCAAAGCAGGGATGGCCTGCGTCTCCTTCTCGCCGCAGCGGGAGCAGATGCGCTGCTCTTCGCCTTCCGCGCTGTGCGTCGGCTCTTGGGTCACCGTCCATTCGCCGAAATCATGCCCGAGGGTGGGGATCGTCTTCTGCTCTTGGAGCGTTTCCCCGCAGACGGAGCACTTCTCGCCATCCGTAAGGCCGCTCCCCGTGCAGGTCGCCGCCTTCCCCGCGACCAGTTCGGGCGTATGAGCCGCACGCGCGCCGTAAATTTCTTTTTTGCGGGCGAGTAGCAAAACCGCGCCTCGCCGCCATACTTTTCCGCCCCTTCTCCCGTCTGCCTAACATTGGGGAAGGAGCCGTGTGTCAGATTTTCGGCGCAAGCCGGAAGGTGTGCGGCGCGTCCTCTTCGCGGAAGATCGCGCTCTTCAGCATTTTGACGGCGTGTTCCGCCATCTCGCGCAAGGAAAGGCAGAGCCCCTCCTCCGCCCCTTCACCGTAAACGGCCGCACAGTACTGCTTCGCATCCAAGAGCGGCGCACAAGCCTCGGCAAGCGCACGATCGGCAAAGAGATAGTGTTCTTCGGGGTGCGCCCTGACGTATTTTTGAAGCCCGGAAAGAGAGCGGACGAGAAAGAGCGTATCACCGTTCATTGCCGCGCGCAGATCGTCGAGATAGGGCGCATTGCGGTAAGGATAGGCGGCATAGGTGAGCGTGTTGCAGCGGAGCCGCTCTTTTGCGGCGGCGATGAGTGCCGCGTGATCGACGAACGCCTTGAAAAAGAGCGGGTCGTCCACGATCATCCCGACGGCGACGATGGGGATAAAGCAGCTCTCTTTGAGGGAGTAAAATTCCTCCTGCGTCAGATCGATGCAGAGGATGCCTTCGGGCATCTCCTGGGGGCGCCCCTCTTCGCCCGCATTCAGGAGAAGAACGCCGTACCCCGCCTCGCGAAGGGCGCTTTGGAGCGCGCGGAGGAGGGAAAAATAGTGCGCGTTTTGAAGAGCGCAGCCGCTCTCGGGAACGCAGATGCCGACCAGCCCGCTCTTTTTGCCCGCAAGCTGCCGCGCGACGGAAGAGGGCGTATATTGGCGCAGGTTGCAGATCTGCAATACCTTTCTTCGCGTCTCTTCGCCGATCTTGACGTCCGTCCGCCCGTTGACGATGTAGGAGACCGTCGCCGTCGAGACACCCGCCTCGCGCGCGATGTCGTCGATGGTGACCCCCTTTGCCGTGCGCCCGCGCCCGGCGCCCTTCCGGTAACCGAGCTCGCGGCAGACGGAAAGCACCCTTTCGCGCGTCGCTTCGGCGACTTTGATGTCCGTTCTGCCGTTCAGCACATAGGAGACCGTCGCCGAGGACACCCCCGCCGCCCTTGCGACCTCTGCGATCGTCACGTTTTTTTGCCTTTCTTCGCGTTCCATACGGCTATTGTACCCGAAACGGACACAAAAGTCAATGGGGTTTTTTGATCGAACCGCTTAAATAAATTTTTAGAAACTATTTTTCCCGAAACTATTGACAGAATGAAAATGTGTGCTATAATTTACTTAACCGATTAAATAAATCGCCTTCGGGCGAATGGTAAGGAGGAAAACACAAATGACCAACAAGCTGCGCAAAACGATGAGCCTTCTCACGGGGCTGGTGTTTGCATTCGTGCTCGCCTTCGGCGTCCTGGCTGCCTGCAAGGACACGGAGGAGACGCCCCGCTTTACGGTGACCTTCCTCGACGGGGAGAGCGTCATCGCCGAGCGGGAAGTGGAAGAGGGAGGCACCGTCGCTTCCTTCACGCCCGAAGACGAGGGCTACGAAAAGGAGGGCTTCGTCTTTGAAGGCTGGTATGCGACGGCGGACTTCACGCATGACTGGAGCTTTGATACCGTCATCGAAAAGGACACCAACGTCTATTCGATGTGGTCGTCCTCCAAGGAAGATACGCGGCAATGGCTCATCGCGGGCAGTTCTTCCGCGGGCGGGCCGCTCGCTGCGATCGGCTGGAACGGCGGCCCCATCGCAGGGGAGAACGGCAATATCCTCAAAAAGACGGAAGGAAAGAACGAATTTACCATCACCATCGATCTGTATGTGGGCGATCAGTTCCAATTCTGCATCATGGATGAGGAGGGCGTCTGGAACACGGACGATGCAAGCGGCGGCGGTGCGCGCGGCGGACAGTACCTTGAGGAAAACGACTACATGAGCGCGCCCGGCACGGGCCTCGGCGACGGGCAGGTGAACATCACCGTCTCCGTGAGCGGCAACTATACGCTGACGCTCACCACGGACGCCGAGGACAAGAACGTGGGCGCCATCACGGTGGTGCGCAACGGCGACGCGCCCGAAGTGACCGTCGACCGCTCCGATTACACCTGGTATATCTACGGCAATTCGTCGGCAGAGACGAGCGCCGAGTCCGTGCTCGCGGGCACCAACTGGGGCGCGAACGTCGAGTCGCTGCAATATTCCGCCTATGAGATGTTCAAGATCTCCGACAACGAGGCGGACGGCACGGGCACCTGGACGCAGACATGGACGCTTGCGGAGGGCGACGAGTTCCTGCTTGCGTACTGCCTCCTCAAGGAAGAGGGCGGCATCGCGGCGCAGGACGGCACGATGTTCTACTACCCCGACATCGACGAATTCAACGGCGAGGACGCCGCGTTCAAGAAGGCGGACGGCATGGGCAGCAATATCGTCGTCGTGGAAGGCGGAACGTACACCTTCACCCTCACCGTGACGCTCAATGCGGAGACAAATTCCCTCGAAGGTTCCATCGAAGTGGACAAGACGGCAGATCTTCTGACGTCCGAGCAGGAATGGAAGGTGCTGGGCGGCAGGCTCTCCTATGCACAGGCCGTCGACCCCGCGACGGGCAATCTCACCATCGACGAAGCGGCCTACAACGGCAAGACTTCGGTGTTTGCGGACAACAACTTCGGCGTAGGCGGCACCGTGCAGCAGCTTGAGGCGATCGATCCCGCCGAGGGCATGGCAAGAGAGTATGAGGTGACGCTCGAGCTCGTCGAAGGCGATTACTTCTACCTCTGTATCCCGATGGCGATCCACGCGCCCTACCGCGAAGATACCTACTATTCGCCCGCCTACACTTCCAAGCTGGCCGAGGCGGATGAACTGCCCGAGGGCGTCGTTTCCGACTGGGCATGGGGCAACGGCGGCAACCTGCTCTGCACCGAGGCGGGAAGCTACACCTTCACGGTCTCCGTTGCGGCGGACGGCACGCTCGCGCTGACGGCAGAAAAAGCATAACGAAACGCGGGATCGGGGCGGTGCATACCGCCCCGATGCTCCTAAAAAGGGAGGAAGCAGACATGAACAAAACGGCGATCTGCCATATCCCCGGATCCCAATATTCCTTTGCATACGGCGAACAGGAACTGCGCATCCGCCTGCGGGCGGAAAAGGGCGATCTCGACCGCGTCACCCTCATCTATGCGGTCAAATACGACTGGCTGAAAGAGAGAAAGACCGTCTCCATGCAAAAAAGCTATACGGACGAGCTCTTTGACTACTACACCGCCGAGCTCATCGTGCCCGACTCGCGCATCGGCTATGTGTTCTATCTCGAAAGCGGGAAAGAGGCCTACTACTATTCCGAAGAGGGGCTCACCGTCGATTACGACCACGAAAAGAGCTATTATAACTTCTTCCAGCACCCCTATATCAACGAGGCGGACGTCCACCGCAAAGTCGGCTGGTGCGACGGCGCAGTCTTCTATCAGATCTTTATCGACCGCTTCCGCATGGGCGACACCAAGAAGGATACGGGCTACATCAACAAACAATGGGGCGAGATCCCCGACCCCAAGAGCTTTTACGGCGGCGACCTTCGGGGCATCCGCGAAAAGCTCGGCTATCTCGAAGCGCTCGGCGTCAACGCCGTCTACTTGACGCCCGTCTTTTCCTCGCCGAGCAATCATAAGTACGACACCGTCGACTACTTCCACGTCGACAGGATGTTCGGCTCGGACGAGGACTTAAAAGCGCTCGTTGAAGAGGCACACGCACGGGGCATCCGCATCGTATTGGACGCCGTGTTCAACCATTGCAGTATGCACTGCGCCGAGTTTCAAGACGTGCTCGAAAAGGGGCGAGCATCGCGGTATTGCGATTGGTTTCTGATCCGCGGCGAAAAGCCCGACCCCGAAGAGGGCAACTACGAATGCTTTGCTGCCTGCCGCTATATGCCCAAGTGGAACACGAGCAACGAGGAAGTGCAGAACTTCCTCATCGGCGTGGCGCTGCATTGGATGAAAGAGTGCCGTATCGACGGCTGGCGGCTGGATGTTGCGGACGAAGTTTCGCACGATTTCTGGCGGCGCTTCCGCAAGGCGGTAAAAGAAGAGAACGAGGACGCCATCCTCATCGGCGAGAGCTGGCACGACGCCGCGCCCTGGCTGAGAGGCGATGAGTTCGACGGCATCATGAACTACTCGTTCACCAAGGCGTGCATCGACTTTTTCGCCAACCGGACGCGGACTGCCGAACGTTTTACGGCGCGGCTCAACGAACTTCTGATGCGCAACACCGATCAGGCCAACGAGATGATGCTCGATCTTCTCGACAGCCACGACACCGAACGCTTTTTGACGCTGACGGGCGGCGACCGCGACGCGCTCATCCTGGCGCTCGCCGTCCTCTTCTTTTTCCCGGGGATGCCCTGCATCTGCTACGGCACGGAGATCGGCATGGAGGGGGAATACGAGCCCGACTCCCGCCGCACCTTCGACTGGGACGAAACACATTGGGATAAAACCATCTTTTCGGCCGTCCGCTCCCTCACAGCGCTCCGCCCCAAGATCAGCGGAAGGGCACGCATCTATGCGCAGGGAGAGCTCGTCGTCATCGAGCGGGAAAAACTCACGCTTGCCGTCAATGCGACGGCGCAGCCCTTGACGTTTGAGGGGCAGAACTGCTATCATATCATCGGGGCTCGTTCCTATCTCATTCTCGATCGGGAGGAAACAGTATGAAACGCGGAAAAGTATTTGCACTGTGCCTTGCCGCGGCGCTCTCCGCCGCAGCGCTCACGGCGTGCGGGGAACGCACGAGCGGCGGCACGTTCACCTATGAAGAACTCATGGCAAAGTTTGAAGGCGACATCGAACAAAATGCCGTCATCCGTGTCCTCGACAATCAGATGGCGGTGGAGACGGGGCATCTTCAGGAAGTTCTGGATGCCTTCAACGAGCGGTACGCCGAATACAACGTGCAGGCGGTGGACGCCAACATGGATCAGTACGTCGACCTCGAACAGAACGGCCCCGACGGGTACGGGCCTGACGTATTGTATCAGGCGAACGATATGCTCATGCGGTATGCGGAGGGCGGGCATATCCTGCCCCTCCCCACCGAGCAGCTCGACATTGATATGATCCCCCAAACGGTGATGGACGTCTACAAGCTCGAAACGTACGGGCTCGACCTTTACTACGGGATGCCCGTGGCGCAGCAATCGACCGTCCTCACCTACCGCAAAGACCTGCTCCCCGCAAATTGGGAGGAGGAATGGGACGACAATCAAAACGGCGTCCCCGACATGGTGGAGACGATGAACGGGCTCTATGCCTACAGCAAACAGGTGAAAGAGAGCTCTTCGGGCGCAAAATACGGCCTGTATATGTCGCTCGTCGACCAATACTTCAATACGGGGTATCTGCTCTCCTACGGGGCGTATGTGTTCGGCGAAACGCACGACGACATCGGCCTTGCCGCAGACGGCGCGGAAACGGGCCTCAACCTGTTTCGCGATCTTGCGGGCGTTTTAGGCTCCACCTGCATTTCGCAGAACGCGACGACGCAGGTCGCGACCTACCTCACCAACGCGGCGGGGACGGCTTTTTGCACCATCGGCACGCCCGACTGGCTGACGACCTTCCAGGAAAACCTGACCCAAACTTATGTGCGCGATGGCATGAGCGAGGAAGAAGCAGCGGCGGCCGCGAAGGAAAACCTCGTCGTTGTGGCGCCTCCGCGTCTTCCCAGGGACGGCGACATCCAAAAGGAACTCACGAACATCGAGGAAGAGACGTTCGCCCCCACGACGATGGGCGGCGTCAACGCCTTCGGCATCAGCTCCTACACGAAGTACCCGAAAGCGAGCCTTGCCTTTGTGAAGTTCGTCTCGGAATATGAAAACCTCAAATGGCGCAGCGAAGCCCTGGGCGCCGTTCCCGCCCGCACCGACCTTGCCGAAGAGCTGGGCGGCGTTTCCGAAGTGCTGAGCGAGCGCGTCTCTTCGGGGCTCGTCTACATGATGCCCTCGACGCGCGATACGCAGTATATCTGGGATCCCCTTTCGTCGCTCTTCAACGACGTAGCGACGGACAACACGACGCGCGAGACGCCCGTCTATACGACGAAGGAGGCGCTCAAAGGCGCGCTCGAAAAGCTCGTTTCCGACATCCGTTCGGCGATGGCGGTCGGCGACATCTCGTAAAGGAGGCGCACCATGCAGGCAAAAAAACAAGTTTTTGCGCGGGGGAGCCCGTACTCCGACTACCGCGTCAAACTGAGCTGCATCTTCATGGGGCTGGGGCAGCTCTTCTGCCGCCAGTTCGTAAAAGGCGCGCTGTTGATGCTCTTTGAGATCGGTTTTATCCTCTTCCTTGTCTTTCAGGGCGTCGAAAACATCATCGGGCTTTTCACGCTCGGCACGACGGAGGGCGTTCCCATCATGGGCATCGAGGGCGACAACTCCGTCTCCATGCTCGCATGGGGCATCACGACGCTCTTCCTTATCGCCTTCTTCGTGCTCGCCTATCACGCGAACGTCAAGGACGTCATCTTCACCGTGCGGGAGATCGGACGGGGCAGCCGCGTGCGCACTTTCCGCGAGAGCTGCAAGACGCTCCTCAATCAGAAATTCTATGTGCTGACGCTCGCCCTGCCCCTCGCTTTCGTGTGCATCTTCAACGTGATGCCCATCGTGTTCACGGCGCTCGTCGCCTTCACCGACTACGGCGGCGAGATCGTGCCGCCCAAACTCGTGAGCTGGACGGGCTTTCAGAGCTTCCGCGTCATCTTCACGATGAGCGAATACATCGGCACGATGGGCAAGATCCTCGTCTGGAACGTGCTGTGGGCGTTCGGCTCGACCTTCCTCGTCTACTTCGGCGGGCTGGGGCTGGCGCTTTTATACAACGCGAAGTGCCTCAAGTGGAAGCGGTTCTGGCGCGTCTTTCCCATGCTCGCCTACGCCATCCCGAGCTTCATCACCCTGACGGGTTTCTGCTTCATGTTCTGCGACAGCGGGCCCATCGTGGGGCAGCTCAAGGCGCTCGGCTGGGTCAAAGAGACGTTCACCATCATCTCGTACGACTCCAAATGGTCGCTCCGCCTTCTGGGCTTCTTCTGCTGCGCGTGGATCGGCGTCCCCTCCGTCATGTTCCTTGCGACGGGCATCCTCTCCAACGCGAGCAAAGATATGTACGAGGCGGCGCGGCTGGACGGCGCGAACGGATTCCAGCAGTTCCTCTATCTGACGCTCCCCTTCGTGCTGTTCGCGACGACGCCCGTCATCATCAGCACCTTCATCAACCAGTTCAACAACTTCTCCATCTTCTACTTCCTGCGGCCCGAGACGGTGTACGCGCCCGGCTACTTCAACGCCAACAGTTCCGATCTTCTCATCAACTGGATGTATAACCTGACGGTGGAAAACGGGCTGTATTCGCTGGGATCGGCATTGAGCCTCATCCTGTTTGCGTTCATGGCGCTCTTCTCGCTCATCGCGTACGTCACCTCGCCCGCCTATAAAAAGGAGGACACCTACCGATGAAACGCAAGCCATTCCGCCCCGAACGGGCTTTGAAAACGGCGCTCGTCTACCTCCTCGTCCTTCTTGTGAGCTTTCTCTTCGCCTTCCCCTGTATCTGGCTGGTGCTTTCGGCGTTCAACGCGGAAGGAGATCTTCTGACGCTTGAGGGCTTCTTCCCCGAGACGTACAGCCTGGATACCTTCCGCCGCCTCTTCACCGAAACCAACAAGTACGACTATCCGCGGTGGTTCGGCAACACCTTCTTCGTGGCGGCGGTGAGCTGCGTCATTTCGACCTTCCTCGTCATCGCAGTCGCCTACACCATCTCCCGCTACCGCTTCAAGAGCCGGAAGGCGCTCATGAAGGCGACGCTCATTTTGGGCATCTTCCCCAACTTCATGAACATGACGGCGCTCTTCGTCATCATGACGCAGCTGCACCTCATCAACAATTTATGGGGGCTCGTCCTCTTATACAGCAGCGGCTCGGCGATGGGATTTTTGGTGCAGAAGGGATTTTTCGATACCATCCCCGGCACCATCTACGACGCCGCCACGCTGGACGGCGCGAGCGATTTCCGCGTCTTTGTCTCCATCACGCTTCCCCTTTCCAAGCCGATGATCGTCTACACGGCGCTCACCGCCTTCGTGTGGCCGTGGGCGGACTTCATGCTCCCGAGCATGCTGCTCGTCGATAAGTCCTCCTGGACGGTCGCCGTCGGGCTCAATTCGCTCGACGACAGCGAATTTTCCGTCTTCGCGGCGGGCTCCATGTTCGTGGCGGTTCCCATCATCGCGCTGTATGTGGCGCTCTCCAAGTACCTCATCGAGGGCGGCTCCGCGGGCGCCGTCAAGGAATGACCTCTCCCTCCGCACGCGGCGGGGCGCCTCCCCCTTCGCTCCGCCGCGTGCAAATTTCATAAGGCAGGCGCGCTTTGGCGGCTCCTCCATAAGAACAGCTTCGGCGCGGCGGAACATTCCGCCGCGCCGCCTCTTATTTGGAAATTTAGATTTGTTGCTTTGACAAACTAAATTTTTCAGGTGTCCTTATTTTCTATCATCCGATATACTTTTTCAGACCAATCCCATATATCTTTGCAATCATTCTCAATATAAATGACCCTGTCCTTTAATTCGCAGGGGATATGTGCTTGCAATTTCTCTTTTAATTTCATGGGGATCACAATTTTATATACCCAGTCTTTCAGAATAATCTCATCCTTGACCTTCATCGGCAGCACACCGTCACACACGGCATTCGGATGCTTTAACAGCTGCTCATATTGAAAGTAAAATCTCACGCCGGGCTCAAAACGAGTGCTCAGCTCCTCTTCATTCTGGAAATGCCCCAACGCCCGCTCCATGACCAACCGATCCCCTGCCTGGCAGTTTCCCCATGTAAACATGATGTATTCAAAATAGTCCGCAGGATCGTTTGCCGCATTTCTGCCCTCCTTGATCAACACTTCGCCAGGAACTTGCCGCGCGTTTACGGCAGAGAGTAACTTGCCGCACGCAAAGATCTTGATCGCGTTGTCGGCCGATGTGGTGTGGCATACATGATCTGTGACACAGCCTCTTCTGTACGGACAAGCAGTGCACTCCGTCAGCAGGTTCGGACGAGGTACGGAACGATAGGCTTCTTTTCGCTTGATGCCATCTAACACTGTCTGCAATGCCTCTTTGTCATCACACTCGATGCTGCAGGTCCTGCCATGTTTCTCTTCATATTCTATGAACTCAACGATCGTTCTGATCTCCCAATCGGATACCTTCGGATAATGGGAGAGTTTTTTATAAAACACCCCGTCCCAAACTTCCGTGCAGTCAAAATCGCCTATTTTTATCAGCATATCATCACCGCCAAATTCAAACTTTCTTTTTTGCTTCACACACGGTTTTGTAACAGCAGGGTGATCCAATGCAGCGTGGTACCCCCCCTTTGCGAAAGGTCAAGCACATTCAGCCCCCGCAGATCCAGCAAATACTGATTGGCATACCCGTCGCGATCTTCTTCTGCCGTAACCATCTCGCTCGCCTCCCATATCGTTATTATATCATTGCAATGTCCCTTTATCAAGCTCAAATAAGCAAATTCAGCAAAAGCCTGCATTCGCTCTCTCCCCTCTCCATGCAGAGATAAGCCCGATAAGAACAAACCTCACAAAAAATTTTCGGAAATTTCAAAAAAGGTCTTGACAGAATGAAAATATGTGCTATAATCAACTTGTACTGAAACAGTTCAGTAACACTATTTCCGGAGGAAAATGAGGTGAAAAAGCTGAAGTGGATCGCTATGGCACTTGTTTTGGTGCTGGGCATGGCTGCATTTGCGGCTTGTAAGCCGGATGAGCCCGAAACGCCCGTCTATACCGTCACTTATTATGACGGCACGACCGTCTTGAAGACGGAAGAAGTGGAAGAGGGCGGCTACGCGACCGATTGGGAACCCGAAGCCAAAGAGGGCATGGAGTTCTCGGATTGGTATGTCGATGCGGGGCTCAACCGCGTCTTTGACTTTGAGGGAGAAGCCATCACTGCCGATAAGAGCCTGTATGCAGGCTATGTCGCAGTCGGTACCGACGATACGCGCACTTGGGCGATCGTGGGCAGCGGGCAGGGAGACATCCTCTCGTCGAGCGCCTGGGGCACGGTCATCACCGACGTCCATGCGCTGGAAAAGACGGAGGGTGAAAACGAGTTTACGATCACGCTCGATCTCTATGAGGACGATCAGTTCCAGTTTGCGACGGATACGAGCTGGATGAACCAGCGCGGCTTCGGCTACATCCCCCTTGCCGACCGCACCATGACGGTGGACGGCGAGGAAGTGACACCCTTCTCGGGCGGCGGCGGGATCGGCGAGACTGCCGACAAACAGAGCAACATCATCGTCGAATACCCCGGGAACTACACCTTTACGCTGACGACCTATCCCGACGAGGACTACTATGACGACAACGTAAACAACGGGCAGGTCTCCATCAGCAATTTCGATACCATTACATATGAATACAACGGACCTGCCGCAGAGCTTTCCTCCACCGTGACCGAGTTCTACATCAAGGGGCAGGATATCACGCAGTGGGGCGATCTGTATAATCCCGCTACGCAGATGACGCGCGTCGGCTCCACCTATACGCTCACCGTCTATCTGAAAGCGGGCGACCAGGTCATGTTCACGAGCCTGAACGTCGACCGTGAGACAGGGGAAAGCACCGTCGGCACGACGTACATCAATGTGACCAACCTCGACGAAGAGAGTGCTTCGCTCTTTACGGCTGCGGGCAATAACATGACCGTCAACACGTCGGGCGAATACACCTTCACCTACGATGCAGACAGCAAAACACTCAGCGCGGCGCTCGATGAGGATGCAACGCTTGTAGAGGCGGACTATTATCTCGACGGCAGCTTCGGCGGGCTTTCCTGGAACCAATCGTTCTACGATCCCGACTACAAGTTTACCGCCGCGGGGAACGACGTCTATACCCTTGACGGCATCGAACTTGCCGCCGGCGACGAGATCGTCATCCAATCGTTTACGCAGGGCGCGACGGAGGAGAGCGGCGAGAAACTTGCTGCCTACAACTTCCGTTACTACCGCGGCACGGACGGCGCCTTCGAGGCGGCGGACGCGAACAATAACAACTACAACATTGCCGTCGTGACGGCGGGAACGTACAATATCGAATTTGACGCTTATGCCAAGATCATCACCATCGTACCTGCCGATATGCAGCACACGGTGTATATCAAGGGCAGTTTCGTCGAAGGCTGGAAGATCACCGACGAAAACGGTGAACTCATCGACGATTATAAGCTCGAGGAAACTTCGGACGGCGTGTTCGAGATCACGATGACCATCACGGACGAGATGGTGAATGGCGCGACGTGGCAGGCAGGGCTGCAGCTCGATACGACGACGGGCAGCGACGGCACGTTCATCGGCGCAGGTGCGCTGGGCGAGGACGCGGCAGACAATGTCAACGCGCTCTTCCGCCCCGAAACGGGAGGCAACCTCACTTCGACGACGGCAGGGACTTACCGCTTTGTGTATGACCTCAATACGGGCGAACTGAATATTTACGAAGTAACGGCTTAACGGACACAAAGATCGGACGGCTTTTAAGCCGTCCGATCGGATTTTTATGAGACTTTGAAGATGTGCTGCTTACAGGGTTCGTGCGAAAGAGCAAGGCGGATACACGCGGCAGCGCGTTCGGCGGTCCGCCTCTCCAATCCATCGGGGCAGAACACGTCTTTTCGGCCCGAGAGCGCTTCAAAAAGCACCGTCTGCGTGATGAAACAATTCCCTTCGGGAATGGAGGCAAGGTCGGAAACCCCGCGCACAAAGGTGACGTTTTCAAATGCCCCTTCGATCTCCCTTTTCAGCGTTTCGTCGCGGGGCGGGATGCAGACATAGCGGTAAGGAGCTTGAAAATGCGCGTCCGCCTGCGCTCTGAGCGCCGCATAGTCGGGCGCGATCTCAAAGAAGAGCGCATCGTCGATGCGGCAGTCCACCGAAAGGATGGGGATAAAATTGCTTTCGCCGAGCGCGAAGAACTGCTCTCTCGTCAAAAAGAAGGTGACGATGGCGTCCGCCGTGTTGACGCGCTCGGGAACGGACGGCAAAAGCACGATGTTTGCGTCCTCTTCGCGCGCGACGGCAATGAGTTCCTCCAAAAAATCAAGGCACATCGCCCGTTCGAGGGCGTTGAGATCGGAAGGAAGATAGACGCCGACCATCTGCCGCGCAACGGCGGTGCGCATATTCTGCGCAAAGGCGTTGGGGCGGTAGCCGAGCATATTGACGACCTGCCACACCTTCTTTTTTGTCTCTTCGCTGATCTTCTGATCCTTTCGGTCGTTGAGGACGTAAGAGACGGTCGCTTTGCACACGCCCGCCGCCTCGGCGACATCCTTGATCGTAACTTTTTTGTTCATAGTTCTCATTATAATCGGAATTTTGTATTTTGTCAATATCGTGGAGCAAACGTATGCAAGAACAGGCAATGTATCACAAACCGGAGACGCAGTACGCCTATGCCCTCTCCGAAAACAGCGTGGCGCTGCGGCTGAGGACGGCAAAGGAGGATACCCCGGAAGTTTCGGTACTCTACGGCGGAAAGTATGATTTTGCCCGAAAGCGCCGCGAAAAAGCCATGCGCCTTTGCTGTTCCGACCGCCTTTTCAACTATTATACGGCGGAGCTGGAGCTTTCCGACGTGCGCCTTGTCTATGTCTTTCGCATCCGGGAGAGGGGAAAGACCTACTATTATTCGGAGGACGGGCTTTCGGAACATTTCGCCTTCGATCTGAGCTATTACAACGCCTTCCAGATCGCTTATCTCAACGCGGCGGATATCCATTGCCCCGTGCAATGGATGCAGGATGCGCGGTTTTATCAGATCTTCATCGACCGCTTCTTCCGCGGCAACCAAGAAAAGGACGATTCCTATATTACGCTTCCGTGGGGAGAATTGCCGACGCCCAAGAGCTTTGCGGGCGGAGATCTCAAAGGCATTACGAAAAAGCTGCCTTATCTCCATGAGCTGGGCGTCAACGCGCTCTATCTGACGCCCGTCTTTGAGTCGGTGAGCAATCATAAATACGACACCCAGGATTACTTTGCGATCGACGAGATGTTCGGCGGGGAGAAAGACTTCCGTAAATTCATGCAGGCGGCGCACGAGGCGGGATTTCACGTTGTCCTGGATGCCGTATTCAACCACGTCAGCGAACGGTGCTTACAGTTCCGCGACGTGCTGCAAAACGGGAGAGCTTCCCGCTATTTCGACTGGTTTCTCATCGACGGGGACAAAGTCGACAGGCAAAAAGTCAACTATCAATGCTTTGCCGCCTGCGACTATATGCCCAAGTGGAACACTTCTTGCGAAGAGGTGCAGCACTTCCTCATCGGCGTGGCGCTGCACTATATGAAGGAGTACGGCGTGGACGGCTGGCGGCTGGATGTTTCGGACGAAGTCTCGCACGATTTCTGGCGCAAATTCCGCGCCGCCGTCAAGGCGGAAAACGGAGCGTGCGTCATCATCGGCGAAAACTGGCATGACGCCAACCCCTATCTTCGGGGCGATCAGTATGACAGCATCATGAACTACGCCTTTACCAAGGCGTGCCTCGATGCGTTTGCGTTCGGAACGCTCGATGCTACGGGCTTTGCGGAAAAGCTCAACGAGCTTCTGATGCGCAACACCGATACCGTCAACGGCATGATGCTGAATCTGTTGGACAGCCACGATACGCACCGCTTTTTGACACAGGTCGGGGGCGATATCCAAAAACTCGGATGCGCACTCGCCGTTCTCTATCTCTTTGTCGGCGCGCCGTGCATCTATTACGGAACGGAGATTGGCATGGAGGGCGGGTACGACCCCGACTGCCGCCGCACGATGGACTGGGCGCGCGCGGAGGAGCGGCCGCCCCTTTGGCGGCTCGTGCAGCAGCTTGCCGCTTGCAAACGGGAAAGCGCCGCCCTGCACGGGACGAAGGCAAAACTATGGGCGGAGGGCGATCTCTTCTTTCTGGAACGCGGCGAAACGAACAAGCTGCGGCTCACCGTCAATTTCGGGAAAGAGCAGCCGCTGACCGATAGACTCATTCTGACGAACGCGGAAAGCGTCCTCAATCAATACACATTTATGATCGAAAAGATCGGGGAGGGATGATATGACAAAGACGATCGCGTTGTTCCTTGCCCATGCGCTCGCCGTCATCGCGGTCATGACGACCTTCGGGGTACTCGGGCTGCAGCGGGAGGATCAGGAAGCGCAGGAACGCTTTACAGGCGTTCTGGAAGAAAATGTGACCTTGCAGATCCTCGACAACGATACGGCGAAGGAGACGGGGTATCTTGACGAGCTTCTCAGCGCCTTTAACGAAGAATATGCGCAATACGGCATCAAGGCGGTGGACGCCAACATGGGCGCCTATACCGACCTCGAAAAGCTCGGCCCTGCGGGGTACGGACCCGATGTCGTCTATCAGGCGAACGACGTCCTCATGCGCTATGCGCTCAACAAGCACATCCAGCCCCTTCCCGTCGAGGAGATGGAAGCCTATTCTCAGATCCCCAAAGAGGCCTGGGATGCCTATCGGATGCAGATGGGAGAGGCGGAGTACACCTTCGCCGTTCCCGTCAACGTGCAGGAGCCCCTTCTCTACTACCGCAAAGACCTGCTCCCCGAAAATTGGCAGGAGGGATGGGACGACGACAAGAACGGCGTCCCCGACATGGTGGAAAACTGGGCGGATCTTTACGCTTTTTCCGCCGAGATCAAATCCTCCTCCAACGGCACGAAATTCGGCTATATGAAGTCTTTGAACGATCAGTACTTTGCCGCAGGATATTTCCTCTCCTACGGCGGCTATATCTTCGGGAAGGACGAGACGGGCGCGTTCGATACGGAAGACATCGGGCTCTCCGCGGGCGAATCGTATAAGGGCGCGCGCATCATCCGCCAGCTTGCAGCCATCATGGACAACAACTGCGCGGACGACACCATCACGACTTCCGCCTATGAACTTCTCGGCAACGGCACCTATTTTGCAACGATGACGACGCCCGACGTCTATGAATCGTTCGTGGAAAACTTTGCCTCCTCCTGGAGCCGCACGCACCGCGACTGGACGGAGGAAGAGGTGGACGCCTATGTGCGGGAAAATCTCGTCATGACCAAAGTGCCCGCCCTCCCTGTGAGCGGAGATCTTTATGACCGCGAGGGCGAGACAATGGACATGACCGTCATGGGCGGCATCAACGGCTATGCCGTCAGCTCGTACACGAAGGCACCCAACGCGGCGCTTGCGTTTTTGGAATTTGCCTCGCGCAAGGAATGGATCGCACGGCGGTGCGAACTTCTGGGCATCGTTCCCGCCCGTGCGGACGTCGTGGAAGAAGAGGGCGGCGTTGCGGAAGATGTTTTTGACGATCTTCTGAACGGCCGCATCTATATCATGCCGGGCGAGCGCGCCATGACGCAGGTATGGGCAAGCCTCGGGAGCCTTCTGCGCTTTATCGCGGAGGACGGCCTCGCAAACGGCACGGCCTACGACACGGACGACAAACTCATCGCGGCGATGAAAAAGCTCGATGAGGATATTTACAGCGCCATCCATACGCTCAGTTAAAGGAGGAGGATATGGAAAAGAACGTCAACAAGGTAGCAGAAGGGAGCGCGCCGCGGTGGCTCGGCCAATTCGCGGGCGCGGTCAGGAAAAAATGGGCGGGGTTCTCGGAGATCGTAACGCACGGGAACTTCCGCGTCGCCTGCTCCATGTTCCTGATGGGAACGGGGCAGATGATGTATAAACAGTGGGCAAAGGGCGCCCTCTATCTCCTGATCCAGGCGGGATTTTTTGCTTACTTCATTTTGGTGGGCGCCGCAGACCTGTTCGGGCTCTTTACGCTGGGAACGGTGGAGGCAAACCCGTGGTACGGCATCGAGGGCGACGATTCCGTCCTGATGCTCATCACGGGCATCCTCTCCGTCATCATGCTCATCCTTTATCTCGCGCTGTATGCGGCAAATGTCAAAGGGACCTATGAGGCGCAGAAACGCGTCAAAGCGGGTAAACGGCCCTTCACATTTCTCGAGGACGTCAAGCAGCTCTTCGACCAAAAGTTCTATAAGACGGTCCTCTTTCTCCCCGTGCTGGGTGTCAGCGTGTTCAGCATCCTTCCCATCGTCTTCATGATCCTCATCGCCTTCACCAACTACGGCGGCGACATCGTGCCGCCCCGCCTCGTCGACTGGGTGGGCTTTGAAAACTTCGGCAAGCTCGTGGCGGTGGGCGAATATGCGACGACCTTCTTCAAGATCTTCGGCTGGAACATCCTCTGGGCGGTGCTCTCTACGGGCATCAACTACTTCAGCGGGCTGGCGCTCGCGCTCCTTCTCAATAAGTCCTGCGTCAAAGGAAAGGTGTTCTGGCGGTTTTTCCCCATCCTCGCTTATGCGATCCCCGGATTCATCACGATGCACGGCTTTAAGTTCATGTTCGCAAACGGCGGTCCCATTAACTACTATATCACGCAGGGCGGAGATGATGCGATCTTTTTCTTCGGCGCAAATTCCACCTGGCCCGCGCGCTTCATCGGACTCATGGTCAATGCCTGGATCAGCATCCCGTCCTCCATGCTGCTCGCAACGGGCATCCTCTCCAACGCCAACAAAGACCAATACGAGGCGGCGAAAATCGACGGCGCCAACGCCTTCCAGCAATTCTGGTACTTGACGCTCCCCTTCGTGGTGTTCGCGACGACGCCCGTCATCCTCTCGCAGTTCATCGGCAACTTCAACAACTTCGGCGTCTTTTACTTCCTTCGGAGCGACGTGGCGGAATCGGCGGGGTATGTGCTTGCCAACGACACCGACCTTCTCATCAACTGGCTGTATAAGATGTCCATCGACAACAACTATTACTCCATCGGCGCGGCGATCAGCCTCATCATCTTCCTCATCACCTCGGTGATATCGCTCGTCGTCTACATCTTTTCGCCTTCTTACAGGCAGGAGGAGACCTATCGATGAAAAAAAGCAAAAGCATCAGAGCAAGCCGCGCCGTCGATGCCGCGATCACCTATACGATCCTCATCGCGGTCGCCGTGTTCTTTTTCTTCCCGTGCCTGTGGCTCATCCTCGCGTCCTTCTCAGATTCGGGCTCGCTCTATACGCTCAAAGGGTTTTTCCCCGAAGCGTTCAGCTTCCGCAATTATCAAAACCTGTTCACCGATACGCAGATGTATAACTACCCCGAATGGTTCGGGAATACCCTGTTCGTAGCGGTCCTGAGCTGCCTGTTCGGGACGCTCCTCACCATCCTGACGGCGTACTGTATGTCGCGCTTCCAGTTCAAGAGCCGCAAAGCGCTCATGAAAACGACGCTCGTTTTGGGGATGTTCCCTTCCTTCATGGCAATGACGGCGGTGTTCCTCCTCATGACGCAGTTCAATTTCATCAACAACCATTGGGGGCTCATCCTCATCTACTCCGCGCAGGCGCCGATGGGCTACATGGTGCAAAAGGGCTTCTTCGACACCATCCCTTCCTCCATCGACGAAGCGGCGCGGCTGGACGGGGCGACCAACTTTCAGGTATTCGCCAAGATCATCCTGCCCCTTTCCAAGCCCATCCTTGTCTATACGGCGCTCACGTCCTTCACCTGGCCGTGGTCGGACTTCATCCTTCCGCAGATGCTGCTGCCCACGATGGACAACTGGACGGTCGCCGTGGGGCTCATGTACCTCGACGAAACGGAATTTGCGCGCTTTGCCGCAGGCTCCATCTTCATTGCGGTGCCCATCGTCATCCTCTACTTCTGCCTTGTGAAGTATATGGTCAACGGGATGTCGGCAGGCGCCGTCAAAGAGTAAGTTCTTCCTCCGCACACGGCGGGGCGTTCCCTCCCCCGTTCGCTCCGCCGCGTGCAAATTTCATAAGGAAGGCGCGCTATGGCGGTTCCCCGCTTTCGCGCCGCCGGGATCAATTTTACACAAAAGGCTGCCCTTCGATCGGGCAGCCTTGTTTCATACTGTTTGAATCGATAAATCTTTCCCGCCCGATTGATAGGACGGAAAAACTCATCTATACTATAAACTGAGCCGAAAATGGAAACACGGGCAAAAAAACAAAGATGAGAGAACATCTTCGTCCTCCCATCTTTGTGGTGCCGCTGACCGGGCTCGAACCGGTATGGTATCTCTACCGAGGGATTTTAAGTCCCTTGCGTCTGCCAATTCCACCACAGCGGCGTATGAAGTTTGGCACCTCTGCCCGGAGCCGCTCCGCAGCATCCGCGCCCGCAACTGCGCCCCGAAAGGCTTACCGCCTTCCCCGTTCGCCTCCGTGTTACAAAAAAAGCATCGCCCGAGACGATGCCTTTCGCATGGAGGCGCCACCCGGATTTGAACCGGGGAGTCAAGGTTTTGCAGACCTTTGCCTTACCACTTGGCTATGGCGCCAAAAAAACAGTGCGGAAAGTACGTTTGGAGCGGGAAACGAGACTCGAACCCGCGACATTCACCTTGGCAAGGTGACGCTCTACCACTGAGCTATTCCCGCAT
>QAKM01000047.1 GCA_003343805.1 Bacillota bacterium
CGCATCTGCTTCGCATCTGCGCGGGAGCCCTGAAATGGCACGCTCCATGTGCCATTCCCAAGCTCGAAAGCGGTCAAAGCCCCACCAGGGCTTTGCCAAGAAAGCGCTTTCTCGCCCTCTTCCCGCAAAACTCGCTAACGCGAGTTTTGCGGGAACCCTTTTCTTAAACATACTTCTGCAAGCAAAACCACGCTTTTGCGCCTCTTCCCGAAAAACTCGCTGATGCGATTTTTTCGGGAGCCCTTCCTTATGAATTTCTTCCGCGAGGAGGGTCCCCCTCCGCTGCGGGCCCCAATTTGCCTCATACTTGAGGCTTATTGTCCTTAGAATGACAGGCGAGTGCGTGGGCAAAATAGCAAGTTAGATGTATATTGCTCACCCCTCACGACTTTTTTGTGCCTGCACAAAAAAGTGTGAACTCTTACACATTAAACCGGAACAGCACCACGTCGCCGTCCTTCATCACATAGTCCTTGCCCTCGGAGCGCACCTTGCCCTTCTCGCGCGCGCCCGCAAGGCCGCCGCATTCCAGAAGCGTCTCCCATTCGACGACCTCGGCGCGGATGAACCCCTTTTCAAAGTCGGAGTGGATCTTGCCTGCCGCCTGGGGAGCTTTCGTACCCTTTTTGATGGTCCACGCCCGCGTCTCCTTCTCGCCCGCGGTGAGGTACGAGATGAGCCCCAAGAGCGCATAGGAAGCCTTGATGAGCTGATCGAGCCCGCTCTCTTTGAGGCCGAAGTCGGCAAGGAACATCTCCCGGTCCTCCTCGTCCATTTCGGAGAGCTCCTCCTCCGTCTTGGCGCAGACGACGATGGTTCCCGCGTTGTGCTTCGAGGCATACGCCTTCACCTGCTGCACATAGGGGTTTTCCTCCTCCTTGCCCATGTCGCTCTCGGCAATGTTGGCGCAGTAGATGACGGGTTTGGATGAGAGCAAGAAGAGATTGTCCATCATGGGCTCCTCCTCTTCGGTGAGCGGATAGGAAGAAGCCGGCTTTTCCTCTTCGAGGTGTGCCTGCAGTTTTTCGAGGAAGGCAAACTCGGCGGCAGCGCCTTTATCGGAGCCCCCGCGCGCCGCGTTGCGGATGCGGTCCATGCGCTTCTGCACGGCCTCGATATCGGCAAGGATGAGCTCCAAATTGATGGTCTCGATGTCGCGCACGGGGTCGACGGTGCTCTCGACATGGGTGATGTTCTCATCCTCGAAGCAGCGCACGACGTGTACGATGGCGTCCACTTCGCGGATGTGGGAGAGGAACTTGTTGCCGAGGCCCTCGCCGCGGCTTGCGCCCTTCACGAGGCCCGCGATGTCCACAAATTCGATGACGGCGGGCGTCACCTTCTTGCTCTCGTAGAGGGCGGCGAGCTTATCGAGCCGCTCGTCCGGCACGGCGACGACGCCCACGTTGGGCTCGATGGTGCAGAAGGGGTAATTGGCCATCTCGGCACCCGCGTGCGTGATGGCGTTGAAGAGGGTGGATTTCCCCACGTTGGGAAGGCCCACGACACCTAATTTCATAGTCTTTCTCCTCAAATCGGGCGGGCATCCCCGCCCGGTACATTCTCAATCATTATACCCCGCCTCCCCCGAAATGGCAAGCCTTTTCGCTTGCCGTTTGCTGCAAAATGTGCTAAAATGGCGGGGAAAAGACTGACATCCGGGCAGGCGGGAAGCCCCCGGAAAGAGAGAGGAGATCATGGATTACAAGCGCTATATAGCAGAGCACATCCGGGCCGAGGGAGTGACGGAAGAGGAGCTCGAAGGGCTCATCGCCGTCCCGCCCGACACGTCGATGGGGGACTATGCGCTCCCCTGCTTCAAGCTCGCCAAGGTGCTCCGCAAGAGCCCCGCGCTCATCGCGGAGGGCATCGCCGCAAATTACCCCGCGGACGGCGTTGTCTCGGAAGCAAAGGCCCTCAACGGGTATGTCAACTTCCGCATCGCAAGGGCGGGGCTCGCAAAGGACGTTCTCTCCCGCATCCTGAAGGAGGGGATGGAGTACGGCTCTTCCGATCTCGGCGCGGGCAAGACCATCTGCATCGACTATTCCTCCGTCAACATCGCCAAGCCCTTCCACATCGGGCATCTCTCGACGACGGTGCTGGGCGGAGCGCTCTACCGCATCTTCCAATTCCTCGGCTACCACACGGTGGGCATCAACCATCTCGGCGACTACGGCACGCAGTTCGGCAAGCTCATCGCCGCCTACAAGCGCTGGGGAAACCGCGAGGAGGCGGAAAAGGGCGGCATCCACGCCATCAACGATCTATACGTCCGCTTCAACGAGGAGGCGGACGAGGCGATGGAAGCGGAAGCGCGCGAGTACTTCCGCCTCATCGAGAGCGGCGACAAGGAGGCGAACGAGCTCTTCGATTGGTTCAAGTCTCTGACGCTCAGCTACGTCAAGGGCATCTACGAAAAGCTGCACATCACCTTCGATTCGTACGCGGGCGAGCGCTTCTACACCGACAAGATGGCGCCCGTCGTCGAAGAGCTCCAAGAAAAGGGGCTCTTGAAGGAGAGCAACGGCGCAAAGATCGTCGATCTCGAACCCTACGGGATGCCGCCCTGCCTCATCCTGCGCTCGGACGGCGCCTCCCTCTATGCGACGCGCGACCTCGCCGCCGCCATCTACCGCAAAAAGACGTACGACTTCGATAAATGCCTCTACGTCGTCGCCTATCAGCAGAATCTGCACTTCAAACAGGTCTTCAAGGTGCTCGAACTCATGGGCAAGGAGTGGGCGAAGGACCTCGTCCACGTCGCCTACGGCATGGTCTCCCTCGAGGACGGCGCCATGTCCACCCGCAAGGGCAAGGTGGTCTGGCTCGAAGACGTTTTGAACCGCTGCGTCGAAAAGGCGTATTCCGTCATCGACGAGAAGAACCCCTCTCTCGAGAACAAGCAGGAGATCGCCGAAAAGGTGGGCGTGGGCGCCGTCATCTTCTCCGCGCTCTACAACAACAAGATCAAAGACATCGTCTTTTCCTACGATAAGGCACTCAACTTCGACGGCGAAACGAGCGTCTATGTGCAGTACACCTGCGCCCGCGCCTCGTCCGTGCTCGCCAAGGCGGCGGAGGGCGGCTTTGAGGCGGCCCTTTCCGAAGGCTACACCCCCTGCGATCAGGAGTTCGAGCTCATCCGTGCGCTCGCCGATTTCCCCGATACGGTGAAGGCGGCGGCCGAGCGTTACGAGCCCAGCTTTGTCGCCCGCTGGTGCGTGGACACGGCGCAGAAGTTCAACAAGTTCTATTTCGACTGCAAAATTCTGCAGGAGGATGAGACCCGCGCCTTCCGCCTCGCTTTGACGAAAGCGACGCTCTCCGCGCTCACGGCAGGGCTCACGCTCCTCGGCATCGGCGTCCCGGAGAAAATGTAAATGCGTTCACGCGTTTTCTTTTGAGCTGACAAAAGAAAACGCCGTGAGATTGTGGGAGACACCGCCGCCCCTGCGGGCGCCGACATTTTCCCGCCGCGCCTTTCATGCGGCAGCCGGCCTGCCGATCAGGAGAACATTCTATGGCAAAATACGAACGCACGGTCAGCGGAAACTTTTCTGCGATCGTCAACACACTGAACAATGCCGTCCTGAACGGCAGCGTCTCTGCCTCGCTGGAGGACGAGAGCGATCTCTCAAACGGCCCCTTCCGCTGCCTCGTGCGCGTGTACGAGCGCTATAGCTGGTTCGGGGGCAACCGTGTCAGCATGACGATCGCTGTCGCGGGGACGGAGGGGAAGTTCAAGATCACCGTCATCACGGCGGGCGGCAGCGAAGCTATCTTCTTCAAGCTCAACCGGGTGGGGGAGAAGAGCTTCCTCAACACGGTCATCGACGCGATCGAGCGGCTGTGACCATCAGGAGAAATCATGCTCAAAGCAGTACTTTTGGATCTCGACGGCACCCTTTTGGATACGCTGGGTGACATCGTCTATTACGTCAACGAGGCGCTCGCCGCCTTCTCCTTCCCGCCCATCACGCCCGAGCAGACCGCCCGCTTCATCGGCGACGGCGCCTGGGAGCTCATGGAGCGCGCCGTTCCGCACGGGGCGAAGGAGCTTCAAGCCTGTTACGAATACTTCCGCGAGCATTTCGCCCGCAACACGCAGGAGCACACCCGCCTCTACGAGGGAGAGATAGAAACGCTCTCCGCCCTCAAGGCGCGGGGTTTGAAGCTCGGCGTCGTCACCAACAAGCCGCAGGATGCAACGGAGGGCTGCATCCGGAAGTTCTTCCCCGAAGGGCTCTTCGATTTCGTCGGGGGCGATACGGGGAACTTCCCCTGCAAGCCCGATCCCTCCCTCGCGCAGTACGCGGCGCTTACTCTCCGCGTCTCGCCCTCGGAGTGCGCCTTCATCGGCGACGGCGAAACGGATGCCCAAGTCGCCCTCCGTGCGGGGATGTTCGGCGTCTCCGTGCTCTGGGGATACCGCTCGAAGGAGCAGCTTTCCGCAGCCGGCGCCACCCGCTTTGCCTCCTCGTACGCAGAGCTCTTCCGCCTTCTTACAACTTAGTGAAAACTTGTTGATATTTAGTCTCATTTATGATATAATGGCGGCAAGAAAACCAAGAAAGGAGATATTGATCTATGAAGAGATGTGCAGTTTGCGGCGAGATCGTCGCGGATGATGTTGAAGTCTGCCCCGTCTGCAAGGCGACGAAGTTCGTTCCCATCGAGGAGAACACGGGTTTTGCGTGCGAGCACCACGTCGGCGACGGCAAGGTGGAAGATAAGGAAGTGATGGACGGCCTCCGTGCCAACTTCGAGGGCGAGTGCACCGAGGTCGGTATGTATCTTGCCATGGCGCGCGTTGCCGAGCGCGAGGGCTATCCCGAGATCGCAGAGGCATACAAGCGCTATGCTTTCGAGGAAGCAGAGCACGCAAGCAAGTTTGCAGAGCTCCTCGGCGAAGTCGTCACCGATTCGACCGAGAAGAACCTCGAACTCCGCGTCGCGGCTGAAACGGGCGCCTGCGCAGGCAAGCTCGCGATCGCAAAGCGCGCGAAGGAACTCGGCTACGATGCCATCCACGACACCGTGCACGAGATGGCAAAGGATGAGGCCCGCCACGGCGCAGGCTTCAAGGGCCTTCTCAAGAGATACTTCGGCAAGTAAGATCAAAAGACCAAAAACGGGCAGCTTCGGCTGCCCGTTTTTTCTTCTGTGCGGAAAACGTCCCGCATCGGCGCGCCCTCCGCAGAGGGCTCTCCGTGGAGGGCTCTTTGTGCCGGGCGTCCGCAGGGAGCCCGGTCTACAAAAAATTTCATTTTTTTCAACAGCCCCCTTGACAGAGGCCCGCCGGCGTGTTATACTCAAAAAAAAGGACGGCCCCGGGGCGCACCCGCGGCCCGTGATAAGGAGGGGTTTATGAAGAAGATGATCTCGTGGCTGCTGGCGGCAGGGATGCTTTTGGGCAGCAGCCTGATGTTGGCTTCCTGTCGGGAGCCGGAACCCGATCCGGGCGAAAACAAGGAGCCCGATCGCACCGTGTATCAGATTTATGAAAACTTCGACCTCTTTGTGCGTGCGGACAGCATCACGCATCCGATCGACTTCGATCACGTCGGTGGCGGGATAGAGGATTACGAGCTCCTGGTGCCCATCGTGATCCCGTCGGACGAGAAGCTCGTCACGGTGCGCCGCGGTGCCGATGTGACGGTCATTGCCGAGATCGAGCACGGCCCGTACATCGGCTTCGGGTGGGATATGGAGCTGCAGGACGGCCAAACGCGGAACGGCCTCGTGATCGGCTGCGCACGCGACCCCGAGACGAATGAGCCGACGGAGGAGGTCGTCGGCGCGGACTGCATTACGGAGATGCGCGTCGAGACGGGCTGGCTGGACCGTGGCTGGACCCGGTGGGGCACGCGCCTGCAGTTCACGTTCGCCACGGACGACCGCGCCATGCCCATGCTGCAGGAGGACTATGTGATGGTGTTCTTCAGCCTCGACTGGACGTACGATCGCGACCGCGTGGAGATCGAGGGCAACCTGAAGGCTTGGCCGAAGGTGTGGTTTTTCTTCAAATTTGAATGACCTGCGCTTTCCTGCCTTCATAGGGCGGCCATGTACTCTGGCTCCAAGCTCTCACGGGGGGGCAGCCCCGAACTCTGCGCCCCTGCCTTCGCGGGGATAGCTCCGCGCCATCGGTGTGCCGTCGGGTGCGCGGGCAGTCATGTATTTTAGAAACGATAAAGAGCGCCGCCGCGGCATGAGCCGCGGCGGCGCCTTTACAAAGAATGGAGAGGGAAGAGGGACGGCTGGGAACCGTTCCCTCCGTATGGGTGAGGGAGCGCTGCATGGGATGCGCTGCGGCGTCCGGGGTGGGGCCCCTGCGGTGCCGCGCAGCTCTTTGCGCCCGCTTCCCCTTGACTATACCGCACGGGGCAGAAAAAAGCAACCTATTTGTTTGCTGCCGCACTCTATTGTGCGCTTACACCGCAGTAGAGTGCATTTTTCACGCTCTACTCACGGTAGAATCATTGACTTTTCCCCGCATTTTGCCTATAATCAAGGTATGGAAGAAGAACAGGACAACCTGGCGGCCGTCATCGGCAAGAACATCATGCGCCTGAGGAAGATGGCGAATTTGACGCAGTCCGAGCTCGCGGAAAAGCTCAACTATTCCGATAAGTCCGTCTCCAAGTGGGAGCAGGGCAACGGCATCCCGGACGTGCGCATCCTTCTGCGCCTCTCCGAACTCTTCGGCGTCACGCTCGACGAGCTCGTGCACGAGCAGCCCGACCGCGTCATCATGCCAAAGCGCTACCGCCTCAAACAGCGCGTCATCACCCTTCTGTGTGCCGTGGGCCTCTGCTGGCTGACGGCCGTCGTGCTGTACGTCTTTTTGGGCATCTTCGGCAAGAACGCGCTCCCGCACACCTGGCTCGTCTTTTTGTACGCGGTCGCGGCATCCGCCATCGTCGTTCTGGTGTTCAGCGCGGTCTGGAAGTGGAAGTGGGTGCGCATCATCTCACTCACCGTGCTCATCTGGAGCGTCCTTCTCTGCATCTTCCTCACCGCCTTCGTGTTCGGGCAGAACATCTGGCTCATCTTTCTCATCGGGATCCCGCTGCAGATCCTTGCGCTCTTCTTCTTCGTCTGGCGCAAGGGCGCGCGGTTCAAGGAATGATCTATGAACGAACGTTTCTCTAAACAGGCCGGGCGCGCCGCAAAGCGCCGCAAAGCGCTGAATGCGCTCGCGTGGACGGCAGCCATCCTTGCCCTCCTTCTCGTCATCGGGGCGGTCGTCTGCCTCGTCATGCTCGGCCTCGGCGATCAGAACTTCTATCTTCTGGGCTTTCTCGCCCTCGGCGGGATGCTGGGCGCGGCGGCATTGGGCGGGGTCGGCTTTGCCCTCTTCCGCGCCTTCGTCCGGGCGGAGGATGCAGAGCGCGATCTTCTGGAGCGCGCGGACAGCGAGGAGAGCTTCACCGTGGGCGAAGGAACGCTCGCGACCTTTACGGAGGACGCCCTCGTCCTCCACGGGCAGGACCGCGAAAAGAGGGATCGCCGCATCCGCGTTCCCTATAGGGAGATGCGCTTTTTCTCCGTCCTCGTCCGCCATGCGCCCCGGGAAAAAGGGGAGTGGCGCGTCCTCTTCGAGATCCCGTCGCACTACCTCAGCAAGAAGCCGCACAAGGGCGAGCCGCCCGCCCTCATCGAAACGCAGGGCAAGGAGCGCCTCAAAGCGTGCATCGCCGCACATGATCTTGTGCTCGTCGGCGAGACGCCCGCTCCTTCCGACAAGGGGAAGAAGGCCGCAAAGCCCGAAAAACCCCAAAGGGAGCAGCGCTTCGTGCTCCCCGATGCGGAAAAGCGGCGCCGTCAGTTTCCCTTCCTTCTGCTGGGTGCGGGGCTGCTCGTCGGGGGCATCGTTGTCGCCATCCTTGCCAACCGCACGATCGGCATCGTTTTGAGCTGTTTCGGCGTCTATCTCCTCATCCACGGAGTCGTCGGCTATGTGCGGGCGCGCACCGAGCTCGTCCTCTTCCGGGAGGGCATCTGGGATAAGAAGGCGACGCGCGCGGAGAGCAGTTTTCTCACCTGGGAGGAGGTCGAAAGCGTCTCCTTCTTCGAAGGGAGGGAGGGGACGGACAAGACCACCGAGGAGAAGCCGGCGCTCATCCTCACCTGCGCCTACGGCGACCACGGCTTCACGCCCGTGAAGGAGGCGTACGACTACCTCCTGGCGCATTATCCCGAAAAATGCCGGAAAGACGCATAAATTGGCCGGACGGCGGGCGTTTTGCCCGCCTTTTTGCTTGTTTTTTGCCGCGCGGGAAACTCCGCGGTTGACAACTTCGCAAAACATGATATAATGGTGATGATCGGGGCTTCCCGCCGCAGGGGAGCCCGTCGGAAGGGGCGTTTTCATGATTTGTACACAGTGCGGCAGGCCCGCATCCAGATATACGGTCACGACAGAGGGAAGAGTGCGCGAAGTCGTGCTCTGTCCCTCGTGCTCTGCCGCGCTCCTTGCGGGCGCGCGGGAGGAGCGCGGGCCAGTGCGCCGCTGTCCCGCCTGCGGGATGGCCATCGAGGACTACCGCCGCACCGGGCTCGTGGGCTGTGCGGAGTGCTACCGCTATTTCCGGCGGGAGCTGCTCCCCGCCGTGCGCGATCTGCAGGGGAGCGTCACGCACACGGGCAAGACCCCGGGCGCGGACGCGGGCGAAAATTACGAGCTGCTCCTCGAACGGGCGCGGCTCAGGACCCACATGGAACAATGCCTTCTGAAGGGGGATGATGCCGAGGCGGAGCGCCTGCGCGAGCAGATCAAGGCGCTGAATGCGGCCATCCGCGGGGAGCGCGTATGACGGGGGGGCTTCGCGACGAGCGCCGCGCGCGCCCGGGAAAAGAGATCCCGCCCGCCCTTCCGGGGGTGGACAGCGTTGCCGTCTCCACGCGCATCCGTCTGGCGCGCAACTTCAAGGACTACCCCTTCCCCAACCGCCTGACCGATCCCGCCCTCGCGCAGGAGATCGTCCACCTCGTCTCGGAGGAGCTGCGCGACGTCGAGAGCTTCCGTCTCTACCGCATGAGCAACGTGGGGGAGGAGACGGCGCAGTTCCTGCGCGAGCGCAACCTCATCAGCCAGGACCTTTTAAAGAACCGCGCCATCTCCGCGGTGCTCGTGCTCGAGGACGAATCCGTCTCCGTCATGATCAACGAGGAGGATCACATCCGCGAACAGTATTTCATGAAGGGCTTCGACCTCGAGACGGCGTACGAGCGCCTCTCGGGCATCGACGACCTCATCGCCTCGGCCATCCCCTTTGCCTACGACCGGCAGCTCGGGTATCTCACGGCCTGTCCCACCAACCTCGGCACGGGCCTCAGGGCATCCGTCATGCTCTTTCTGCCCGCGGCGGCGCGGGCGGGGCTCATGCGCGGCATCGCCGAGGAACTCTCGCGCGACGGGCTCACCGTGCGCGGGGCATACGGCGAGGGCAGCGGCGCGGAGGGTGCGCTCTATCAGATCAGCAACGAGCGCACGCTCGGCCCCTCCGAGGGGGAGATCCTCGGAGCGGTGGAGAGCGCCGTCTGCCGTCTCATCCGCACCGAGCGGGAGGAGCGCGCCCGCCTTCTGCGGGAGGACCGCGCGGGCATTGCCGACGTCGTGCTGCGCTCGCTGGGCATCCTTACCAACTGCGTGCGCCTCACGATGCGCGAGTTCATGCGCTACATGGCCAACGTCAAGCTGGGCGTCGCGCTGGGGCTGCTGAGCGGCAGCCTCGAGGAGCTGGACGGGCTCATCATGAACGTGCGCCCCGCCAACATCGATCAGCTCAACGGCGGCCCGCCCGAGGAGGGCGGCTATGACATCTTCCGTGCGGCCTATGTGGGCGACGTCCTGCGCCGCATGGAGCTCATCACCGAAGAGGGGCGCGCCCGCCTCCTCGACCCGCCACAGGGCTGACGTCCCGGGGAGCAGCCTCAGATAACATCACGGGGAGGACCGTCTTATGGATATGGATTTCAGCGAACATCTCAACCACGCCATCGAGTGCGCGCGGGACATAGCGTCTGCCTATCAGACCGACTACATCGGCACCGAGCACATCCTCTTCGGCCTCATCTGTGAGGAGGGGAGCGCCGCCGGACGCCTGCTCAAGGAGATGGGCGTCGACCGCACGCGCTATCAGGAGCACTTCCGCAGCAGCCTCGACCATACGACGCGCGTCTCCGACCTCTACACCCCGCGCACCAAGCGGCTGTTCTCGGATGCCCTCGATGCGGCGCGCCTCGGGCCCTTCAAGACGTTTGCCGGCACCGAGCATATGCTGTATGCCATCCTCGCCATGAAGGACTGCCTCGCCGTCTCCATTTTAAGGCGGATGAACATCGATCTTTACAACCTCGCGCTCCGCGTCGAACAGCTCGTTTTCGCCCCCGGGGAGGAGCGCGGCAAGGCGCAGGAGCAGGCGCAGCAGTTCCGCCAGATGCACCGTAAGGAGGAGCCCTTCTCTCCCTCCGTGCTCTTTGAGGAGAAGCCGGACGAGGAGGAAAAGGAGAGCGACGGGCTGGTGCCTGCCCTCGCCGCTTACGGCGAGGACCTCACGCGGAAGGCTCGCCTGGGCAAGCTCGACCCCGTCATCGGCCGGCGCGACGAGATCGAGAAGGTCGTGCAGATCCTCTCCCGCCGCACCAAGAACAATCCCGTGCTCATCGGCGAGCCGGGCGTGGGCAAGAGCGCCGTCGTCGAGGGGCTCGCCCTTGCGATCGCGCAGGGCGAAGTGCCCGAGCTCCTGCGCAATAAGAAGGTGTATTCGCTCAGCGTCACCTCCCTCGTGGCGGGCTCGCGCTACCGTGGCGACTTTGAGGAGCGCCTCAAGAAGGTCGTCGACACGGTCATGCGCGACAAGAACATCATCCTCTTCATCGACGAGATCCACATGATCGTGGGCGCCGGTTCCTCGGCGGAAAGCAGCATGGATGCCTCCAACATCCTGAAGCCCATGCTCGCCCGCGGGGAGCTCCAGACCATCGGCGCGACCACCTTCGACGAGTACCGCAAGTTCATCGAAAAGGATCCCGCCCTCGAGCGCCGCTTCACGCCCGTCACCGTCGATCAGCCCACGGTGGAGGACGCCATCACCATCCTCAACGGCCTCCGCGATAAGTACGAGGCCCATCACGACGTCGTCATCACCGACGAGGCCATCGAAGCGGCGGTCAAGCTCTCCGACCGCTACATCACCGACCGCTATCTTCCCGACAAGGCCATCGACCTCATCGACGAGGCCGCCTCGCGCGAGCGGCTGCGCTCCTACAACGGCCCCAAGGAACTCAAGGAGCTCGAAGAGAAACTCGAGCGCACGCGCATGGAGGGGGAGAAGGCCGCCAAGTGGAAGGACTTCACCCGCGCCGCCGAGCTCACCGTCAAGGCAGAAAAGCTCACCAAGGAGCTCAAGGAGAAGAAGGAGGCCTGGCTGGAGCGCCGCAGCGCCGCCCATCTGTCCATCGGGCGGGAGGAGGTCGCCGAAATCGTCAGCAGTTGGACGGGCGTCCCCGTCTCCCGCCTCACCGAGGAGGAGAGCAAGCGCCTCATGCACCTCGAGGACGACCTCCACAAGCGCATCGTCGGGCAGGACGAGGCGGTCTCCGCCGTGGCGCGCGCCATCCGCCGTGCCCGTGCGGGCCTCAACGCGCCCGATAAGCCCATCGGCTCCTTCATCTTCGTCGGCCCCACGGGCGTGGGCAAGACCGACCTTTCCAAGGCGCTTGCAGAGAGCCTCTTCGGCGACGAGCGCCTGATGGTGCGCCTCGATATGTCGGAATTCATGGAAAAGACTTCCGTCTCCAAGCTGCTCGGCGCGCCTCCCGGCTATGTGGGGTACGAGGACAGCGAGGGCGCCCTCACCGAGCGCATCCGCCGCAAGCCCTATTCCGTCATCCTCTTCGACGAGATCGAGAAGGCGCATCCCGACATCTTCAACGTCCTCCTGCAGATCCTGGACGACGGCCGCCTCACCGACAACAAGGGGCGCGTCGTCTCCTTCAAGAACACCGTCATCATCCTGACGAGCAACGTGGGCGCACACGAGGTCAAGGAAGTCTCCCTCGGCTTCGGCGCGGATGCGGAGGGGGAGAGCGGCGAGTACGAGCGCATGAAGGAGAACATCGATGCGGCGCTCAAAAAGCAGTTCCGCCCCGAGTTTCTGAACCGCCTCGACGACATCATCATCTTCCACAAGCTCTCGAAGGAGGACGCCTCGCGCATCTGCGAGAAGATCCTCGCCTCGGTGCAGGCGCGCCTGAGGGAGCGCGGCATCCGCATCAAGGTGAGCTCGCGCGCCAGGAGCCGCCTTGTGGAGGAGGGCTACAGCGAGGAGTTCGGCGCCCGTCCCTTAAAGCGCGTCATCCGCAAGATGGTCGAGGACCGCCTCTCGGAGGAGATCCTGGCAGGAACGATCGCCTCGGGCGGCACCGTCATCGTCGACGAAGAGGACGGCAAACTGACGTTTGAGAATGAATGAAAAAAGTTCACGCATTTCTTTTGCTTCGCAAAACAAATGCCGTGAGGAGTGGAGTTTTAACATCTAACTTGTTTTATCGCCCGCGCCCCCTTTTGTCATTCTAAGAACAATAAGTACCCGTAGGGTACAAATTGAGTCCTGCTGCGCAAAAGCGTGGTTTTGCTTGCAGAAGTTATTTTTGGGAAGATTCCTCATTATAGCCTCCCCTGTGTAAGGGGTGAGCAAGTGCATTCTTGGCAAAGCCACGGTGTGGCTTTGACCACTTGCGAACTTGGGAATGCCCCATTGTTCGGGGCATTCCCTGACCGAAGCGCGGTTTCTACCGCGCGAGAAGCTGTCGAGCGGAGCGAGGCTGAGGGAGTCATTCCCGACCCAACTAAACCAAATATATCATGACCAACCAAGACATCACCTTTATTCCATATCATAAGGCGCCGAACAAGGGCGCGATCGCAAAACTCTACCGCACGGCCTTCCCCAGGGCAGAGCGTGCTCCCCTGTGGCTCTTGAAGCGCCTCGCCAAACAAGGCGAGTGCGACTTTTCGGGCTGCTATTCGGAGGGCCGCTTCGTCGGCCTCACCGTCGCCGTCGGGCAAAGCGACTTTACCTATCTCTTCTTCCTCGCCGTAGAGGAGGGGGCGCGTTCGCACGGCTTCGGCGGGCGCATCCTCGAAGAGGTCAAGGCGCACTATGCGGGCAGGCCCGTCGTCCTCGACATGGAGGAGCGCAATGCCTCCGCCTCCAATGCCGAACAGCGCGAGCGGAGATACCGCTTCTACGAAAAACACGGCTTTGCCCCCGCAGGCTACACCTACACGTTCAAGGGCGTCACCTACGAGGTGCTCCTCTTCGGCGGCGAAGTCACCAAAGACCGCTATTACGCCTTTCTGAAAGAGCGCATCCCCCGTTTCCATAATTGAACGAGGGGAAAAACCGCAAAACAGGCCGTCCGCAGCCGCGGGCGGCCCGCCCTTTTTTAAAACGCCCTTCAAAATGCAAAAAAGACGGCTGAAATTTGCGAAAAAGGGCAAAAATCATAAAAAATATCCGTTCAAACCGTTGACATCGCCTTGACATTATGGTAAAATGTTCAAGCTGTGTCATTACGGCGTATAGGGTTGAGACGGGAAGTTACTGAAAAATCGAGGTCGGAAAGCCCCTCGGCAGATAATTTCCGTTGACAAATGTAGGAGCGCGACTCCTGCGACTAACCGAGGCTTTTGCATCAAAGCACTCCAACCAAGTGTTTTTTTGATGGGGATACCTCGATACGCACGGATACGTTGACACAAAAAATCCATAGTTAGTATAAAAAGGAGTAAACAAATGGCAAGTCAGAAGATCAGGATCAAGCTGTCGGCATACGATCACGAACTCGTCGATCAGGCGGCGCAGCGCATCGTAGAGACGATGCAGAAGGGCGGAGCAAAGATCTCCGGTCCCATCCCGCTCCCCACCGAGCGCGAGGTGGTCACCATCCTCCGCTGCCCGCACAAGTATAAGGATTCGCGCGAACAGTTCGAGCTGCGCACCTACAAGCGCATCATCGACATCTATTCCCCCAACGCCAAGCTCTTGGATTCCATCCACATCCCCGCCGGCGTCGACATCAAGGTAAAACTTTGACAAAGTGATACTGCAAAAGCGGTATTGAGAAAAATAAAAGGAGTGAACTTTATCCATGAATAAAGCAATCATCGGCCGCAAGGTCGGCATGACGCAGATCTTCGCGGAAGACGGCAAGGTGATCCCCGTCACCGTCGTGGAAGCGGGTCCCTGCCCCGTCGTTCAGGTCAAGACGGTCGAAACGGACGGCTACTGCGCCCTCAAGCTCGGCTTCGATAAGGTCGAGGACGAAAAGAAGAGCCAGCACGTCTTCAACAAGCCCGATCTCGGGCAGTTCAAGAAGGCGGGCGTTACCCCCTGCAAGGTGCTCAAGGAAGTGCGCCTTGCTTCCGTCGAAGGCTTCAAGGTGGGCGACGAGCTCAAGGCAGACGTCTTCGCAGCGGGCGACAAGGTGGATGCACACGGCACTTCCAAGGGCCACGGCTACACCGGTGTCATCAAGCGCTGGAACCAGCACCGCCTCAAGGAAACGCACGGTGTCGGCCCTGTCCACCGCGAGCCCGGTTCCATGGGTTCCATCAGCGATCCCTCCCGCGTGTTCAAGCACAAGAACCTCGCCGGCCAGTGGGGTGTCGAGACGGTCACCGTCCAGAACCTCGAGGTCGTGAGAGTGGATGCAGCCCGCAACGCCATCCTCATCAAGGGTGCCATCCCCGGTCCCAAGGGCAGCATCGTCACCCTTGCGGACAGCGTCAAGGTGAAGTAAGGAGAAAAGACATGGCAAACGTGAAAGTATATAATATGAAGGGCGCCGAGGTCGGCGAGATCGAGCTCAACGACAGCGTGTTCGGCGTGGAATACAACGAGCCCCTCATCCATCAGGCCGTCGTCACCTATCTTGCAAACGGCCGTCAGGGCACCAAGTCCACCCTCACCCGCACGGAAGTGCGCGGCGGCGGTGCAAAGCCCTGGAGACAGAAGGGCACGGGCCGTGCGCGCCAGGGCTCCATCCGCGCACCCCAGTGGACGAAGGGCGGCGTCGTGTTCGCACCCAAGTCCCGCGACTTCTCCAAGAAGATGAACAAGACCGCAAAGCGCGGTGCTCTCCTTTCCGCTCTCTCCAAGAAGGTCGCGGACGGCGAGCTCGTCATCGTGGACGAGGTCAAGGTCTCCGCTCCCAAGACGAAGGAGATGGAGGCGTTCCGTCAGGCCCTGAAACTTGACAAGCGCACCGTCGTCGTGCTCGACGAGAACGACAAGGACGTCATCCTTGCGTCCCGCAACATCCAGAAATTCTCCACGATCTCCGTCGATGAGATCAATACCTATGAGATCGTCGCCAACGCGGTCGTGGTGCTCACCAAGGGCACGGTGAAAAAACTCGAGGAGGCTTACGCGGTATGACACCCGAAGATATCATCTTAAAGCCCGTCCTGACCGAGAAGGGTTACGACGGGATCGCGGATAAGAAATACACGTTCATCGTGGCAAAGTCCGCCAACAAGACGCAGATCAAGATCGCCGTCGAAGCGATGTTCGGCGTCGACGTGAAGAGCGTGAACACGATCACCCGCCCCGGCAAGCTCAAGAGAATGGGCCGCAACGAGGGCTACACGCCCACCACCAAGAAGGCGGTCGTTCAGCTCACGGAAGCATCCAAACCCATCGAGTACTTCAACTCGTTGACCTAAACCTAGGAGGATATAGGCATTATGGCAGTCAAGAGATATAAACCCACCTCCGCGGCGCGCCGTTTCATGACCGTTCCCAACTATAAGGAACAGCTCTCGGGCGACAAGGCGGAGCGCTCCCTCCTCGAGGATCAGCGCAAGTCCGGCGGCAGAAACAACGCCGGCAGGATCACGGTCCGCCACATCGGCGGCGGCAACAAGCGCAAGTACCGCATCATCGATTTCAAGCGCAATAAGGACGGCATCCCCGCAACGGTCAAGAGCATCCAGTACGATCCCAACCGCAGCGCGAACATCGCCCTCCTCGTCTATGCAGACGGCGAAAAGCGCTACATCCTCGCTCCCGTCGGTCTCAACGTCGGCGACAAGGTGACGAGCGGCTTTGGCTCCGACATCAAGGTCGGCAACGCGCTCGCACTCAAGGATATCCCCGTCGGTACGATGGTGCACAACATCGAAATGAAGCCCGGCCGCGGCGCTCAGATCGCAAGGGCAGCCGGCATCTCCGCTCAGATCATGGCGTGCGAGAACGGCTATGCGACCATCAAGATGCCTTCGGGCGAGATGCGCCTCATCCCCGCCGAGTGCCGTGCGACCATCGGTCAGGTCGGCAACGTCGAGCACGAGATCATCCGCATCGGTAAGGCCGGCAAGACGCGCCACCTCGGCACCCGTCCCACCGTCCGCGGTTCCGTCATGAACCCCAACGACCACCCTCACGGCGGCGGCGAAGGCAAGTCCCCTGTCGGTCATGCCGGTCCCGAAACGCCTTGGGGCAAGCCCGCTCTCGGATATAAGACGAGAAAGAAGAAGAATCCGACGAGCAAATTCATCCTTAAGAGGATCAACTGAGGAGGACAGGTCAGATGTCGAGAAGTGTCAAGAAAGGGCCTTACGTCGAAGCGAAGCTTTTGAGCCGCATCGAGGCCATGAACGAAGCAAACGAAAAGAAAGTGCTCAAGACCTGGTCGAGAGCATCGACGATCTTCCCTCAGATGGTCGGTCACACGATCGCGGTCTACGACGGCAGGAAGCACGTTCCCGTATATATCACGGAGGACATGGTGGGCTGCAAGCTCGGCGAGTTCGCTCCCACGAGAACGTTCCGCGGTCATACGGCGAAGACCACGTCGCCTAAGAAGTGAGGAGGAAAGCAATGGCTGGCAATATGAAGAAGAAGGCCGCAAGAGTGGAAGAAAGAAGAGAAAAACGCCCTTACGCGGTCGCAAAATATATCAGGATCTCCCCCTACAAGGTGAGAACGGTACTCGACCTCATCCGCGGCAAGTCCGTGCAGGAGGCAGGTGCCATCCTCGACAACTGCCCCAACGGCGGCGCCGCTCCCACCAAGAAGGTGCTCATGAGCGCCGTTGCCAATGCGGAGCACAACCAGGGTATGGACCGCAACGATCTGTACGTTGCCGAGTGCTTTGCGAACGGCGGCACGATGCTGAAGAGAATGCAGCCCGTCTCCAAGGGCAGGGGCCACGCAATTTTGAAGAGAACGAGCCACATCACGGTCATCCTCGATGTGAAGCATACGGAGGGAATCTAACATGGGACAGAAAGTCAATCCTCACGGCCTGAGAGTGGGCGTCATCAAACCCTGGGACACCCAGTGGTACGCCGACAAGAAGGAGTTCTCCGTCTATCTGAAGGAGGACTATTCCATCCGTACCTTCATCAAGAAGAAGTACTATGCGGCAGCGATCAGCAAGATCCTCATCGAGAGGGCTGCGGGCAAGATCGTCGTCACCATCTACACGGGCCGTCCCGGTGTGCTCATCGGCAAGGCCGGTTCCGAGATCGAAGTGATCAAGAAGGACCTTACGAAGCTCACCAAGGGCAAGCCGGTCATCATCAACGTCACCGAGGTCCGCAAAGTGGATGCAGACGCACAGCTCGTTGCCGAGAGCGTTGCGGCACAGCTCGAGAAGCGTATGTCCTTCCGCCGTGCGATGAAGCAGGCGATCGGCAGGACGATGCGCGCCGGCGTGAAGGGCGTCAAGATGCAGGTCAGCGGCCGTCTCGACGGGCGCGAGATCGCAGGCACCGAGCACTATCACGAGGGCAGCATCCCGCTTCAGACGCTGCGCGCCGATATCGATTACGGCTTCGCGGAAGCGCACACCACCTTCGGCATGATCGGCGTCAAGTGCTGGATCTATAAGGGCGAAGTGCTCAAGGGCGCGAAGAGAGCGGAAGGAGGCAAGTAATGTTAATTCCGAAGAGAGTCAAGAGAAGAAAGCAGCACCGCCCCACGATGAAGGGCGCCGCACATAAGGGCAACAAGGTCGCTTACGGCGAGTACGGCCTCGTTGCGGAAGAGAGCGGCTGGATCAAGTCCAACCAGATCGAGGCTGCCCGTATCGCGATGACCCGTTTCATCAAGCGCGGCGGCAAGGTGTGGATCGATATCTTCCCCCACAAGCCCATCACCCGTCACCCTGCGGAAGCCCGTATGGGTTCCGGTAAGGGCGCGGTGGAATACTGGATCGCGGTCGTCAAACCCGGCACCGTGATGTTTGAGATGGCGGGCGTGAGCGAGGACGTCGCACGCGAGGCAATGCGTCTTGCGGGCCACAAGCTCCCCGTTAAGTGCAAGTTCGTAAAGAAGGCGGACCTCGAAAATACTGCAGAAGGCGGTGAAGTCTGATGAAAGGGAACGAATTCCATAACATGACCGACGTCGAGCTCGCTGAAAAGCTGAAGGAGCTCAAGAGCGAGCTTTTCAACCTCCGTTTCCGTCACGCATCGGGACAGCTCGAAAACCCCGTCTCGATCAGAACGTGCAAGCGGAACATCGCGCGCGTCAACACGGAGATCCGTGCGCGTGAGTTAAAGGCAAAGGCATGAGGTGACGAAGATGGAAAGAAATCTTAGAAAAGAAAGAGTCGGCATCGTTGTGTCCGACAAGATGGATAAGACGGTCGTCGTCGCCGTGACGGATAAGAGCATCCACCCCGTCTACAAGAAGACGATCACCAAGACCCGCCGTTTCAAGGCGCACGACGAAGAGAACGAGTGCGGCGTCGGCGACAAGGTCCGCATCGTCGAGACGAGAAAGCTCAGCAAGGACAAGAATTGGAGAGTTGCCGAGATCGTCGAGAAGGCGAAGTAAGCAGAAGGAGAATAAGCTATGATACAACCTCAGACCAGGCTGAAAGCGGCGGACAACTCGGGCGCAAAGGAGCTGATGTGCATCCGCGTTCTGGGTGGCTCCTTCCGCAGAAGCGGCAATATCGGTGACGTCATCGTGGCGTCCGTCAAAACTGCGACCCCCGGCGGCGCCGTCAAGAAGGGCGACGTCGTCAAGGCAGTCATCGTCCGGAGCGCAAAGGGCATCCGCCGTGCAGACGGTACCTACATCCGCTTCGACGACAACGCGGCTGTCATCATCGACAGCCAGAAGCAGCCCAAGGGCACCCGTATCTTTGGGCCCATTGCAAGAGAGCTGAGAGAGAAGGATTACATGAGGATCATCTCCCTCGCTCCCGAGGTACTGTAAGGAGGCCGAGCAATGAACGTAAAGATCAACGATACCGTGCGCGTTTTAACGGGCAAGTACAAGGGTAAGGAAGGGAAGGTCCTCGTGACCTCTCCCAAGCACAACACCGTCATCGTCGAGGGCGTGAACATCGTACACAAGCACGAGAAGGCGAGAAGAGCCAACGAGACGAGCAAGATCGTCACCGAAGAGGCTCCCATCGACGTCTCCAACGTTCAGGTCGTCTGCGACAAGTGCGGCAAGGCAACGAGAGTCGCCCATGCCGAGATCGACGGGAAGAAGGTGCGCGTCTGCAAGAAGTGCGGCGCCGTCCTCGACAAGGCTTATTCCAAGAAGGCCAAGGCAGACGCGGCCGCAGCGGAAGAAGCTCCCAAGAAGAGGGTGAGAAAGCGCAGCGCAAAGAATGCCGAAGAGCAGGAGACCGCCGAGAGCACGTCCGCTGTCACGGGCGAAGAATAAGGCCGGCGGGTAAGGAGTAAATATGGCAAAGAAGGAAAGCTCCGCTGTAGCGGAGGAAAAGGCTCCCGCAGCCAAGAGCAGAGTGAAGGTACAGTACGACACCGAAGTCGTGCCCTACCTCATGAAGAAGTTCGGCTACAAGTCGGTCATGCAGGTGCCCCGCATCGAAAAGATCGTCATCAACACCGGTCTTGGCGACATCAAGGACAACCAGAAGTCCATGCAGATCACGGAAGGCGAACTCAAACTCATCACGGGCCAGAAGCCCATCTACTGCAAGGCGACCAAGTCTGTCGCAAACTTCAAGGTAAGAGAGGGCATGAACGTCGGTCTCAAGGTCACGCTGCGCGGCAAGCGTATGTATGACTTCTACGATAAGCTCGTGTCCATCGCCCTTCCCCGCGTGCGCGACTTCCGCGGCGTTTCCGCGAAGGCATTCGACGGCAGAGGCAACTATGCGCTCGGCCTCAAGGAGCAGCTCATCTTCCCCGAGATCACCTACGATCAGGTCGAGAAGATCCGCGGTATGGACGTCTGCATCGTCACGACGGCGCAGACGGACGAGGAAGCGAGAGAACTGTTGACGGCACTCGGGATGCCCTTCAAGAAGTAAGGAGATACGACATGGCAAAGAAGTCAATGATCAATAAGCAGCAAAAGACGCCCAAGTATTCCACGCGTGCTTACACCCGTTGCACGATCTGCGGAAGACCGCACGCCGTCCTGAGAAAGTACGGGATCTGCCGTATTTGCTTCAGGAACCTTGCATACAAGGGCCAGATCCCCGGCGTGAAGAAGTCGAGCTGGTAAGGAGGTAAGAGATGACAGATCCTATCGCAGATATGCTCACAAGAATCAGAAACGCTCTCACCGTCCATAAGGACACGGTCGAGGTCCCTTCCTCCAAAATGAAGGCTGCCATCGCGCAGATCATGCTCGAAGAGGGGTATCTCAAGGGCGTCGAGCTCGTCGAGGACGGCTTCAACGGCAAGCTCGTTCTCACGCTCAAATACACGGACGACAACCGCTCGGTCATCAACGGCCTCAAGCGTGTTTCCAAGCCCGGTCTCAGAACGTACAGCGGCGCCGAGAATATGCCCAAGGTGTTGGGCGGGTTCGGCATCGCCATCGTCTCCACCAACCAGGGCATCATGACGGACAAGCAGGCAAAGCTCAGGAACGTGGGCGGCGAAGTGCTCTGCTACGTCTATTAAGGAGGGAGTTATGTCGAGAATCGGTAAGATGAGTATCGCGCTCCCCCAGGGCGTTGACGTCAAGTGCGAAAATTCCGTCATCACGGTCAAGGGTCCCAAGGGGACGCTCACCCGTGAGATGAAGGGCGCCATCGAGTTCAAGACGGAGAACGGCCATCTCTCCCTCGTTGCTCTCAACGAGGACAAGGAGACGGGTGCGCTCCACGGCCTCTACCGCGCGCTCGTCGCCGGCATGGTGAAGGGCGTGTCCGAAGGCTATCAGAAGGCCCTCGAAGTCAAGGGCGTCGGCTGGAGAGCGGCGATGCAGGGCAACAAGCTCGTCCTCAACGTCGGTTTCTCCCATCCCGTCGAAGTCACCCAGCCCGAGGGCATCAAGATCGAGTGCCCCACGCAGACGGACATCGTCGTTTCGGGCATCGACAAGGTGCTCGTCGGTCAGGTCGCGGCAGACCTTCGTGCCATCCGCGTCCCCGAGCCCTACCACGGCTACGGCATCCGCTACAAGGGCGAGCACGTCGAGCATAAGGAAGGCAAGACGAGCGGCAAGGGCAAGAAGTAAAGGAGCGTATCATGATAACGAAAATCGATAAAAATTCGGTCAGACAGCGCCGCCACGCCCGTGTCCGCAAGCACGTTTCGGGCACGGCGGAAACGCCCCGTCTGAATGTTTACAGAAGTCTCAATCACATCTATGTGCAGGTGATCGACGACGTGAAGGGTGTGACGCTCGCGTCCGCCTCCACGCTCGAAAAGACCATCCGCGAAGAGATCGCAGGCAAGACCAAGACGGAAGCTGCCAAGATCGTCGGGAAAGCCGTTGCAGAGCGCGCCAAGGAGAAGGGGATCGCGTCGGTCGTGTTCGACCGCGGCGGATACCTTTACACGGGCCGCGTGAAGGCAGTCGCAGACGGCGCGCGCGAAGCCGGGCTGGAATTCTAAGAGGAGAACATCATGGCAAGAGAAAACAGACCTCAGAGAAAACAGGATCAGGACGACGGCTTCATCAAAAAGCTGATCGGCATCAACCGCGTCAGCAAGACGGTGAAGGGCGGCCGCAATATGCGCTTTGCTGCACTTGTCGTCGTCGGTGACGGCAACGGCAAGGTCGGCTACGGTCAGGGCAAGGCAAAGGAAGTGCCCGAGGCGATCGAAAAGGCCACCCAGGCAGCCAAGAAGAACCTCATCAACGTGCCCGTCGTGGATACGACCATCCCCCACGAAGTGCTCGGCAAGTTCGGCAAGGGCGCAGTCCTCATGATGCCCGCCGAAAACGGTACCGGCGTCATCGCGGGCGGTCCCGTGCGTGCGGTCATGGAAGCCGCAGGCATCAAGAACATCCGGACGAAGTCCCACGGTACGCAGAACCCCGTCAACTGCATCAAGGCAGTCGTCGCGGGCCTTGCAGAGCTCAAGACGGCGGAAGAGATCGCCGCTCTCCGCGGTAAGACCGTGGAAGAGATCGTCGGTTAAGGAGGACGGAAATGGTTAAAGTAACGCTGATTAAGAGCACCATCGGTGAGATCGAGTCGGTCAAGGCAACGGTCGCATCGCTCGGGCTCAAGAAGATCCGTTCCGAACGCACGTTTGAAGATACGCCCGCCCTTCGCGGCAAGCTCAAGAAGGTCGAGCACCTCGTCAAGGTCGAGAACGTATAAGGAGACAGCAATGAGAATCGATACTATTTCTCCCGCCGAGGGAGCGAGAACATCCGCAAAGCGCCTTGGCCGCGGCATCGGCTCCGGCCTGGGCAAGACGAGCGGCAAGGGCCACAAGGGTCAGTGGGCGCGTTCGGGCGGCGGTGTCCGTCCGGGCTTTGAAGGCGGCCAGATGCCCCTTGCAAGAAGAGTGCCCAAGCGCGGTTTCAACAATGCGTTCCGCAAGGAGTACGTCATCGTCAACCTCTCCGCGCTTTCCGATCTTCCCGCAGGAACCGTCGTCGACTACGGTTTTGTCATGGAGAACGGTCTTGCAAAGGCAGTCAAGAACGATTCCGGGCTCAAGGTGCTCGGGAACGGCGAACTCAACGTTGCCCTCACGGTCAGGGCGGCTAAATTCTCCGCGTCTGCGAAGGCTGCCATCGAGCAGGCGGGCGGCACGGCGGAAGTGATCGAGTGATCAGACGCCCCTCGGGGCGTCATTCCGTCGCTTCTGTCCCGTTTTGCGGCAAAGAACAGGAGTAAAACATGATTGAAACAATAAAGAACGCCTTCGCCAATAAGGACATCCGCAAGAAGATCCTCTTAACGCTTCTTCTTCTCGTCGTGTTCCGCATCGGGTGCTATATCCCCGTTCCGGGCCTGGCGCGCGGCCTTTTGACGGATGCGGTCACTACGAACGACTTTTTGGGGCTGATGAGCGGCGTCACGGGCGGCGCGCTTGCGAACGGCACGCTGTTTGCGCTCGGGATCGGGCCGTACATCAACGCATCCATTATCGTGCAGCTCCTCACCGTGGGCATCCCCGCGCTCGAGCGCCTCTCCAAGCAGGGCGAAGAGGGCAGGAAGAAGCTCACGAACATCACGCGCATCATCACGATCGTGCTCGCCGTCATTCAGGCGGTCGGCATCATCGTCAACTTCGCGGGCGGCTTCTCGGCCGACGTCACCGACAATTCGAGCATCCGCTGGGATCTCTTTTTCAACCAGCAGTGGCTCGCGATCGTCTACATGGTCGTCATCTACACGGCGGGCGCGATGCTCGTCATGTGGCTGGGTGAGCGCATCACCGAGTACGGTGTCGGCAACGGCATCTCGCTCATCATCTTCGTGGGTATCATCTCCACGGCGGGCCTCTCCATCCTCGACAAGCTCACGTCGATCACGGCGAACGACGTTTCGCCCCTCTTCGAGGTCATCGGCTTCCTTGTCCTTGCGGTGGTGGTGTTCTTCTGCATCGTCTTTGTCGACCTTGCAGAGCGCAAGATCCCCGTGCAGTATGCAAAGCAGGTGCGCGGCACCAAGATGTACGGCGGCCAGTCCTCCGTCATCCCCATGAAGATCTCGGGGAGCGGCGTCATGCCCCTCATCTTCGCCTTTGCGATCATCTCCTTCCCCTCCATGATCATGAGCGTCGTGCCCGCATGGTCCGATGCCCTGAATTGGTGGAATCAGGTGTTCGGCTCGGGTACCTGGCTGTACGTCATCGTGCTCGCGGTGCTCATCTTCGCATTCGCATTCTTCTATGCGCAGATCCAGTTCAACCCCGAGGACGTCAGCCGCTCCATCCAGCAGAACGGCGGCTTCATCCAGGGCATCCGCCCCGGCAAGCCCACGGCACAGTATTTAAGGAAGATCAACAACCGCATCACGCTGTTCGGCGCCATCTTCCTCACCATCGTTGCATTCGTACCTTCCCTCATCTTCAGCTTCGTCACGGTCGACCTCATCAACGTGTTCTCCACGACGGGTATCCTCATCGTGGTGAGCGTCGCGCTCGAGCTCGACAAGCAGCTCCAGTCGCAGATCATGATGAAGAACTACAAGGGATTTCTGAAATAATCTCACGGAGGAACCGATATGAATCTCATTCTACTGGGCGCTCCCGGCGCCGGCAAGGGCACGCAGGCAACCAAGATCGCCGAAAGATACGGCCTTGTCCACATCTCCACGGGCGACATCTTCCGCGCGAACATCAAGAACGGCACCGAGATCGGCAAGCTCGCCAAGTCGTACATCGACAAGGGCGAACTCGTTCCCGACGAAGTGACCGTCGCGATCGTCAAGGACCGTCTCACCTGGGACGATGTCAAGAACGCGAAGGGGTATCTCCTTGACGGTTTCCCCCGCAACCTCTATCAGGCAGAGGAGCTCGATAAGTTCGCTAAGATCGACGGCGTCGTCAACATCAACATCGACTTCAAGCTCCTCATGGACCGCCTCTGCGGCAGAAGGGTCTGTTCCGAGTGCGGCGAGAGCTACCACGTCTCCACGCTGAACGGCGCGACGACGTGCGCACGCTGCGGCGGCGAGCTCTACCAGCGCAAGGACGACAATCCCGAGACCGTCGGGAGCCGCCTCAACGTCTACAACGAGCAGACGGCGCCCCTCATCGATTACTACACGAAGAAGGGCATCATCCTCAACGTCACGGGGACGGAGGCTCCCGCCGAAGTCCTGTTCGAGCAGGTCAAGGCCGTGCTCGATAAGCTGAACGGCTGATATGGTACACGTCAAGAGCGAGGAAGAGATCGACCTGATGCGCGCTCCCTGCGCGATCGTCAGGGACTGCCTCAGCTTCGTGGGCGAGCGCATCAGGCCCGGCATGACGACGGCCGAAGTGGACAAGCTCGTCTATGACTTCATCAAGGCAAGCGGCGCCGAGCCGAGCTGTCTCGGCTACGGCGGCTTCCCTGCAAGCGCCTGCGTCTCCGTCAACGAAGTCGTGGTGCACGGCATCCCGGACGATCGCGTCCTCGAAGAGGGCGACATCGTCAGCGTGGATCTGTGCGCCTACAAGAACGGCTTCCACGGCGACGGCGCCCGTACCTTCGCGGTGGGGGAGATCTCCCCCGAAAAGAAGAAGCTCATCCGCGTGACGGAGGAATGCTTCTTCAAGGCGCTCGAAGGGCTCCGGGCGGGCACGCCCCTCTTCGATATCGGCTACAAGGTGCAGACGCACGCCGAAGCGAACGGCTTTTCGGTCATCCGCTCCTACACGGGGCACGGCATCGGCCGGGAGATGCACGAGGATCCCTCGGTGTACAACTTCGGAAGAAAGGGTACGGGGATGCGCCTCAAGGCCGGAACGGTCATCTGCATCGAGCCGATGATCGCAGCGGGCGATTGGCGCGTCAAGGTGCTCGACGACGGCTGGACGGCGGTGATGGCGGATAAAAAGCCCGCCGCGCATTACGAGAACACCGTGGTCATCCGCGAGGACGGCACGGAGATCCTCACGCTCTGAGCGTGAACTATCATCGGAGGAATTTATGTCCAAGGACGACGTGATCGAAGCGGAAGGCAAAGTCATCGAGGCGCTGCCCAACGCGACGTTTAAGGTAAGGCTTTCCAACGGACACGTGATCACCGCGTACATCTCCGGAAAGCTGAGAATGAACTACATCCGCATCATCGAGGGCGATTCGGTCAAGCTCGAGATGAGCCCCTACGATCTCACCAAGGGGCGGATCACCTGGCGGAGCAAGTCCTGACCGAGCAGCGAAAACATTAGATCCCCGCGGGAAAGCGCCGGGGGGACGAGGAGGAATCAGTTATGAAAGTCAGACCTTCCGTGAAGCCCATGTGCGATAAGTGCAAGGTCATCAAGAGGAACGGAAAAGTCATGGTGATCTGTTCCAAAAACAAGAGCCACAAGCAGAGACAGGGCTGAAAAAAGCCCTCGGGGCGGGCATTCTGTCTGCGAAAAACGCTTGACAGCCGGCACGGGATCGTGCTATAATGCCCTGTATGCAACCAATAAGCACAAGAAGCTGAGTTTCCGCACCGCAAGTGCGGAAAGTCGGCTTGCTTTGCGCTTGAAGGTGCATTTGCTCTGAAAATAAGGGAGCCTTGCGGCGCGATATTTTCCACTGTCCGCGGCGGGGATCCGTTTTCATAGAAAAAAATATCATACCTAAAACATTTCGGAGGTTTCATCAATGGCACGTATTGCCGGTGTCGATCTTCCCAACGAGAAGCGCGTGGAGATCGGACTCACCTACATTTACGGGATCGGGCTCACCACGTCCAAGAAGATCCTCGAAGCGACGGGCATCGATCCCGACACGAGAGTCAAGGACCTGGATGAGAACGACGTTTCCAAACTGAGAGAATATATCGACCACCACTATGTCGTGGAGGGCGAGCTCCGCAGCCAGGTCAGCCTGAACATCAAGCGTCTCATGGAGATCGGCTGCTATCGCGGCGTGCGCCACAGAAAGGGCCTTCCCGTCCGCGGGCAGAGCACCAAGCGCAACGCGAGGACGAGAAAGGGTCCCCGCCGCACCGTTGCGAACAAGAAGAAGTAAGGAGTGAGCTATGGCAGATAAGAGAAAGGCAGTCGTCTCGCGCAAGCGCAGAGAGCTGAAAAAGGTAGATAAGGGACAGGTCCACATCCAGTCCACGTTCAACAACACGCTCGTCACCATCACCGATATGAGCGGCAATGCGATCTCCTGGTCGAGCGCCGGTTCGCTCGGCTTCAAGGGTTCGAGAAAGGGTACGCCCTTCGCGGCACAGATGGCTGCGGAGACGGCGGCAAGGGCGGCAAAGGAGCACGGCCTCCGTTCCGTCGAAGTGTACGTCAAGGGCCCCGGCGCCGGCAGAGAATCCGCCATCCGCGCTCTTGCAAACTGCGAGCTCGACGTCACGCTCATTTCCGACGTTTCGCCCATCGCGCACAACGGCTGCAGGCCTCCCAAGCGCAGAAGAGTTTAAGGAGAAGAGAACATGGCAGTATATAGAGACGCAAAATGCAAACTTTGCAGAAGAGAGGGCGCAAAGCTCTTCCTCAAGGGCGAAAAGTGCTACATGGACAAGTGCCCCTTCAACAAGCGCCCCACGGCTCCCGGCCAGCACGGCGCAGGCAGAAAGAAGGTCTCCGAGTACGGGCTTCAGCTTCGCGAGAAGCAGAAGACCAAGCGCATCTACGGCGTGCAGGAGGGCCAGTTCCGCCACTACTACGAAGTCGCAGACCGCATGAAGGGCATCACGGGTGAGAATATGCTCTCCCTGCTCGAGCGCAGACTCGACAACGTCGTGTTCCGTATGGGCGTCGGCGCATCGCGCACGCAGGCCCGTCAGCTCGTCAACCACGCACACTTCACCGTCAACGGCAAGACCGTGAACGTGCCTTCCTACAGCGTGAAGGCAGGCGATGTGATCGCCGTGAAGGAGAACAGCAGAAACAACAAATTCTTTGAACAGATCAAGACGATGAAGGTTGCGAATATGCCCAAGTGGCTGGAATTCGATCCCGAGAAGCTGGAAGGCAAAGTGCTTGCCCTTCCTACCCGCGAGGACGTCGACAGCCAGATCGCAGAGCATATGATTGTCGAGCTGTACTCCAAGTAAATAAAAAAAGGAGGATCACGATATGATCGAAATGGATATGCCCAAGATCGATGTGACGGAAAACGAGGAAAGATCGTATGCAAAGATCGTCGTCGAGCCGCTCGAGAAGGGCTTCGGTCTTACCATCGGCAACTGCCTGAGAAGGATCCTTCTTTCGGCATTGCCCGGCGCCGCCGCACAGGGGATCAAGTTCATGGACGGAAGCGTGAAGCACGAATTTTCCGCCATCCCCGGAGTGAAGGAGGACGTGACCGAGATCATCCTGAACCTGAAGCTCCTTGCGATCAAGACCAAGATCACCGATAAGGATTACACCAAGACGCTCCGCCTTTGCAAGGAGGGGCCCGCGGTGATCACGGCGGCCGACATCGCACAGGATGCCGAAGTGGAGATCGTCAATTCCGACCAGTACATCTGCACGGTGGACGAGGGCGGAAAGATCGACATGGAGATCACCATCGGCCGCGGCAGAGGGTATAAGCCTGCCAAAGAGAACAAACAGCCCATCATCGATTACATCCCCATCGATTCCATCTATACGCCCGTGCAGAAGGTCAACTACAGCGTGGAACCTGCGCGCGTGGGGCAGAACATCGATTACGATCGGCTGACCATCGAGGTGTGGACGGACGGCACCTTCTCCGGAAGAGAGATCGTCTCCCTCGCGGCAAAGATCATGCAGGATCACATCAACCTGTTTGTCAACCTGTCCGATACCATCAAGGATATGGACATCCTCGTCAAGACGGACGACGACAAGCAGCAGCAGATCCTCTCCATGAAGATCGAGGATATGGATTTCTCTGTCCGTTCCTACAACTGTCTGAAGAGAGCAAACATTCACACGGTGGAAGACCTGATCAGCAAGTCCGAGGACGAGATGCTCAAAGTGCGCAATCTTGGCAAGAAGTCCCTCGACGAAGTCATCGCCAAGCTGGAATCCTACGGCCTTTCGCTGGAAAAAAAGGAGGATTAAAAAATGCCGGGTAAATTGGGCAAGACCACAAAGCAGAGAATGGCTTTGTTGAGAGGGCAGGCGTCCCAGCTCCTGTGGTACGGCAGGATCGAGACGACGCAGGCTCGTGCGAAGGAGCTGCGCTCCTATGTAGAAAAACTCATCACCAAGGCGGTCAATACCTACGACGACGTCGTGGAGTATGAAGTCGTCGCGAAGGATAAGAAGGGCAAAGAGGTCAAGACGACCTCCGTCAAGGACGGCCCCAAGAAGCTCGCGGCACGCCGTCAGATCATCGCCAAGACTTACGACCTTCAGGAGATCAAGGCCTTCGGCGAGAGCAAGAAAGCATATAAGGAGCGCACCGCGCAGATCCAGCATCCCCTTGTGGAGAAGCTGTTCAACGAGATCGCTCCCAAGTATGCACAGCGCAAGGAAGAGCTCGGCCAGGGCGGCGGCTACACGAGGATCTATCTCCTCGGCCAGCGCCGCGGCGATGCTTCCGAGAAGGCTGTCATCGAGCTCGTCTGAGTTTATTTCAACACCGAAAAAGACCCGTGTACCCCACGGGCCTTTTTTATTTTTCGTGCCTCCCGCGTCGCCGCAGGTGATCGCCTCTCCCTTGCCTCCCGCGTCGCCGCAAGGCGCTTTTCCCTTGCCTCCCTCTCTGAGGGAGGTGTCCCGAAGGGGCGGAAGGAGTTATCCATCTCCAGACGCTTCCCGGGGGCCTCAAAAAACAAGGGCGCCGCGGCTCTT
>QAKM01000093.1 GCA_003343805.1 Bacillota bacterium
ATATTCCCATTCTCCCGTATATATGAGAAAAGCCTGATGCTCGAAGTCATCAGGCTTTTTTGTTTCCGGATGTCCGTTTCCCCTCCTTCCCGCCCGCTCAGCCGCGCGGCACGCGGTGCTTTTTCAGATATTCCCCGGGCGTCTCGCCGACGAACTCCGTAAAGACCTTGATGAAATAACTCTGCGAACTGAATCCCAGACTGTTGCTCACATCGATGATGGTGCGGTTGGAATGCGCCAGAAGGTCCTTGGCCTCCTGGATGCGCTCCCGCTGCACATAGGTGGAGAAGCGCTCCCCCGTCACCGTGACGAAGAGGCGGGAGAAATACTTCGGATCCAGCCCCACCGCCTGCGCGGCGTCCTCGAGGGTGACGCGCCCGTGCAGATGGGAGCGGATGTATTGGATGCCCTGCCGGATGTAGGGAGAGGAGACCTTCTTTTTCTGCAGTTCCTGCGACTCCTTCACCTTGCGCGCGAAGTGCGAAAGCACCTGCGAGACGATGCCCGAAAGTTCCGCACGGCTCGAGACCCGCCCCAGCCGCTGCAGATAGAGATCGCTCAGGCTGAACGCGACCACATAGTCGAGCCCGCCCGCAATGGCGGCGCGCGTTGCGAGCGTGACGAGCGCCACGCACTCAAAGAGATCCTGCGATCGGTTGCCCTCTGCATTGGGATCCTTGAACAACTCTCCGGACGGCACCTTCTTCACCTGCGGCAGCGCGTCCGACTGCGCGGCGATGCCCGCAAAAAAGGCCTGCATCCGCTCCCGTTCTCCCAAGAACTCCGCGCGGTACCCGCCCCGGACGATCTCCCCGTCCCCGCGCACGATCCAAACGGGAATGCCGCTCTTTTCGGCCAGATAGCCGATCGTCGCTTCCGGAATGTGCATCTTCGTCCCTCCCGATCACTTTTTGTGACATTATAACGGAAACTCGCAAAAAATACAAGCCTTTTTACATATCCCCGATATGATCGCCTTCTGCAAGAAGAACGGTCTCCCGCTCGACTTTGTCGGCACCCATCACTACCCCACCGACATCGTGCTCGGCTACGGCGTCGAAGACAGCAAAAACTTCGTCAAAGAGTTCAACAGCACCGATAAGAGCGACCTCGACAAGATCCATAAGCTCTTAAAGCACTACATGACCTTCCAGGCGGACATCTGGGAGAAAGTGGACCGCGGCGTCCTCACCCAAATGGCAAAGCGCGCCCGCAGCGAAGCGGGGGATCTGCCCCTCTTCTACACCGAATGGAGCAGCCTTGCGGGCCTTGCAACGGACGGACCGTTCGGCGCTTCCTTCGTCGCCAAGACGGTGCTCGACAACATCGGCATCATCGACGGCTGTTCCTATTGGACGTTCTCCGATATCGTCGAAGAAAAGAGCATGGCGAGCATGGAATTCCACGGCGGGTTCGGGCTTACAACGCTGCACGGCATCCCCAAAGCCCCCTTCCGCGCCTTCGAGCTTTTACACCGCCTGCCCGAAGTCCGCTATGAAAGAACGCTTTCGGAGGGCACGGTGGACATCTACCTCTTCCCCGACGAGCGGGATAAGACGCTCAAACTTGTCGCCGTCAACCACAACTCGCTCATGCACGACATCAAAGAGGAAACCATCTCCTTGACATTGCAGACGGGAAATGCTACTCTCTTGGAGAAGGCAGACCTTCAGCGCGTGGACGAAACGCACGCCAACGCCCTTGCGGCATGGCTCGAAATGGGCTCCCCCACCTATCTTTCCGAGGCGCAGCTTGCTTCGCTTCATGCGGCGTCCTGCCTCACACGGGAACAGCTTCCCCTCACCCTCGAAGGCAGTTCCGCAGCCCTCACCCTCACCCTTCCCCCGCAGGGAATGGCGCTCATCACCCTTTACTTCGCATCATGAACATCATCCTCACCGACGAATACTTCAAAGCGCGCGGCAGCGTCCGCGCCAAGCCCCCCGTGCCCGTGAAGGAGCTCTTTTCGGCACGCAACGACAGCGTCTGTTTCCAGCTGCTCATAGACTCGGGCACCCGCTGCATCCTGAATGCGGGCACATCCCCCGCGCTCACCTATGAAGCAGGGCTTTCTCGCCTGCGCGTCGCCGTCGACTCCCCCTTCCCCTGCACCGTGCGCACGGAAGGGTACCTCAAAGACGAAAACGGCGTCCCCTGCGCAGAGATCCTCTGGGAGAGCCCGCAAACCTACGAAGGCGGCCTCTTTGCCCCCGCGCACATCCTCATCGATGTGCCCGCCGACGCAAAGCCCGGGCAATACGCCGTCACCGTGCGCTTCTTCGAGGCGAAGGGCGCCCGCGGGGAGCGCAAAATCTTCGAAGAGACGCTCCCCTTCACCGTCTTTCCCTATGTCCTTCCCTCCCCGCAGCAGTGGCGCTGCCATCTCGATCTCTGGCAGCACAACAGCAACATCGCGCGCACCTTCGGCGTGGAGCCGTGGAGCGACGAGCACTTCGTGGAGATGGAGAAGGTCATCGCGACGCTCTCCGACCTTGGTCAGAAGTCCGTCACCGTCGTCGCGGGCGACTGCCCGTGGCGGGGCTGGGGGTGCTATCTTCTCAAAGATCACCCCGCCACCCTCTTCGAATATTCCATGATCTTCGTCCGCAGAGAAAAGGACGGCAGCTTTTCCTACGATTTTTCCGCGCTCAGGCGGTATATCGAGCTGTGCTTTTCCTACGGCATCCGCGGGGATATCACCGTGTACGGCCTCATGGGGATCTGGTCGCACATGCCCCTCTTCCCCGGGACGGCGCCCGAAGACTACCCCGAACAGGTGCTCATCCGCTATCTCGACGAGGCGGACGGCTGCTTCAAATATCTGAAAAAGACGGAGGATATCCTCTCCTACATCCGCGCACTGTTTTCCCTCTTCCGCGAGATGGGCGTCTTCCATCTTGTGCGCATCGGCGCGGACGAGCCCTCCGATCTCAACGCATACAACAAAAACGTTGCGCTCCTGCGCTCCGTCGCGCCCGATATCAAGTTCAAGATGGCGCTCGACAAGACGTCCGCCATCCAAACGTTCTCGCCCGACACGGACGACATCGCCGCCTCCTTCCCCTGCAGCTGCGAAAACCGCGCGCTCCTGCACAAGGTGAAAGAGGAAAACGAGAAGCGGCGCATCCTCTTCTACGCCTGCAATATCCCCAAAAACGAGCCCAACACGGTGCTCAGGAGCGAACTTTACGAGTGCACGGCGCTCGCCGCGATCGGGTATCTCTTCGGCTTTGACGGCTTCCTGCGCTGGGCGTACACCTGCTGGACGGAACGCCCCCTCGAAGACATCCGCTACAACAATACGGCGCTCCCCGCAGGCGATGTCAACTTCGTCTACCCCGCAAAGAACGGCGGCGTGCTCTTCTCCGTCCGCTACTTCGCCTTAAAGCGCATGCTGCAGCTCAAGGAAGCCATGCAGCTTCTAAGTGACCGCGGCCGCAGGCAGGACGTCGAAGCGGCGCTCCCCCTCATCCTCAAAAATACCGACGTCTCTTCCTACATGCAGGACGACTTTTTCACGAAAGAGGGCATCCTCTCGCACGATCCCGCCGACTACACGGCATTCCGCAAAACGCTCCTTCAGCTTCTTTCGGAGGAAGCGGACTGATGGCGCCCCTGCTCATCGCGCTCATCGTGCTTTGCTGCCTTTTGGCTGCGGGGGCGGTGTATCTGCTCCTTGCGCTTGAAGTGCTCCCCCGTTTTGCCGCAAAAAAGCTGAGGAGCGGCCCCGTCGACGAGACCGCCCTCTCCTTCCCCGAAGGCTACGATGAGCTCCGCGCCCGCGTCAGCGTGCAGCGCGATCTTCCCTACCCCTCGCGCGTTCCTTCGAACAAATTCGACCTCTATCTTCCGAAGGACGCCGACAAAGCGCAGCCCCTTCCCCTTGTCGTGTGGATCCACGGCGGCGGCTTTATCGCAGGCGAAAAGGAAGGCACCGAGAACGTGATGACCTGCCTTGCGGCGGCGGGCTATGCGGCTGTGAGCCTCGACTACCCCGTCGCTCCCGAACACCGCTATCCTGCGGCAATCAAAGCGATCGACGCCTTTTTCACCTTCCTTCCAAAGCTTTGTGAGCGCTGCCCCGTCGATCGGGACCGCATCGTCCTTGGCGGAGATTCGGCAGGCGCCCAGCTCGCCGCACAATTTGCCGCAAAGGAGACGAATGCGGAGCTTCGCGCCCGAATGTGCCTTCCGCGCCGCCTTTTATCCCCGCTCAAAGGCGTTGCCCTCGTTTCGGGCCCCTTCGACCTTCCCGGCCTCCGCCGCTATGCGAAGGCGCACGATAAAAAGTTCCTGTTTCTCGTCGATCTCTGGGGCAAGGCGTATTTCGGCAAGCTCTTCTGGCACAGGAGCCGCGCGGCGAACGAGACGGTCATCGCGCCGCACGTCACAAAAGACTTCCCGCCCGCCTTCCTCACCGACGGCAACGAGGGCAGCTTCGAAGTGCAGAACCGCGCCTTAGGCGAAGCGCTGCGCCGTAAAAACATCCCCGTCCGAGAGCTCTACTTCGAAAGGGAGAGCGGCGCCGTTCCCCACGACTACCTCTTCTGCCTCGCGGAAGCGTCCGCAAAAAAAGGGCTTTCCGCCCTTCTCAGCTTCCTTCACGAGGCATTTTCCTCTTAGCCTATTCTTCATTCTCCCCCCTATCAAGGAGCCCCGCATCGCCGAGGCTCCGTTTTTTACCTCTCCCCCCACCGAATAGCCAAGCAGACGCAAAAGCCATCGGAAGTTTCATCCGATGGCTCTTACGGCAGAATTGATTTTGAAAATTTACTTCGGAAGCTGCACTCTTGCACCCGTTCGGCCTTTCCTTTGCAGGAACGCACCATTGCAAGCCCAAACGGTCCGCCTTCATAAAATTACAGATTTTCCTGAAAGAAGCGTTCCAGCTTGTCGAAGGGAATGCGGTCGGTGCGGTCGTAAAGGTCAATGTGCTCGGCATCCTTCACGACGTACAGCTCTTTTGGCTCCCTTGCAGCCGCATAGACGTTTTCACTGAAAAATTTGGAGTGCGCCCTGTCGCCTACCAAAAAGAGGACGGGGCGAGGGCTGATCTCGTCCACGAAAGCAAGCAGTTTGCTGCCCAGCATCGAAAGAACGCTCGTCGTCGTAAAGCCACCCCTCGCCTCGGGATGATGCCCTCTCTTCACCGCATAAAAGCGCAGCCATTCGGCATCGGGCTCGGGTACGCCCTGAGGAACGTTTTCCATTGGCTCTTCGGGGAAACTCGGGAGGTACTCGGGCTGACCCTTTTCATAGTCCTCCCAGCGCTTTTCCGCAAGCGATCTCTTTGCCGCGGCGATCTCTTCAGGCGATCGGCCCAGCCGTACCGCATCCGTCATCACATACATAGACGCGGTCGCCACCGCCTTGATGCGCACATCCGTCTGTGCCGCGGCGAGCGCAAATCCGCCCGAACCGCAGATACCGATGGCGCCGATCTTTTCCCTGTCGACAAAGGGAACTTTGACCCCCAAAAAGTCGACGCAGGCGCTGAAGCTTTCCGTGAACATTTCGGGCGAAGAGGTATGGCGCGGTTCGCCGCCCGATCCGCCCATGAACGGCTGATCGAACGTAAGCACGACAAACCCGCGCCGAGCAAGCTCGTTGGCGTACACGCAGGGACCCTGTTCCTTTACGCCGCCGTAGGGTGCGCCGATGATGACAGCAGGATACTTCTTCCTTCGATCTAAGTCCTTTGCCGTGTACAGATCGCCCGCCAATGCGATCCCGAAGCGGTTATAAAAGCGCACGTGCTGCCGCCCGACCTTTTCGCTCAGTTTTGCAATGTAACCGTATGACATATTTTTGCCTCCTTGAATTTTGTCAATCTTCTTGCAAGCTCAGCCGAACCTGCATATCACCCGTTCCCAACAGCGCAGCAAGCTCCGCAGAAGAATATCCTTCGATGCGCCCCAACCGCGTATAGGACCATGTATTACTGCCATAAAAGATGACGATCTGACCGCCCTGATAGAGCATGACGTCGCCGGGTTCGGCAGCTATCCGGCTATCCTCTGCGGGCAGTGTATGCCCGAGGCTTCCGACCTTTTCGAATCCGCCGTAGTCGCGCGCGGTATAAACGATATCGCTCTCTTGCAAAAGCGAGGCAAGGGCGCGCGGCATCTGTATCGGCAAGCGATATTGTAAGCGCATTTCCGTTGATGTGAAGATACATCTCCGTCTCCTTCTCATGTTCGTCGTCTCCCGGTTGCTCTTCGGGCAGGTCGGGAGTATTCGGGATATTCGGCTCTTCCGGCTGAACGGGCGGGGCCTGCGTTCCTTGACCACCCTCAGAGAAAATGCCGTTTGGCCCGCAAGCCGAAGCAAACAGCGCAAGGCAGACGACAAGAAACACTGCAAAGACACTCTTGAAAATAATAGACTTCATGTTTGCCTCCTGTGTTCGCTTTTCGATATATACTTTAGGTGAATTATATCGGCGGTTCCATGCTTGACTTCTATAGATCGGATCTGATATACTTGATACGGGAGGCAAGAAAATGGAACTTTTGCAGATGAAATATTTTCTCGCCGTTGCGCGGGAAGAAAGTATTTCCCGTGCGGCGGACTTTTTGTACATCACCCAGCCCAGCCTCACGCGGCAGATCCAGAGCATGGAAAAAGAGGTCGGACAACAGCTGTTTGTGCGCGGCGGAAAGAAGATGCGGCTGACCGAAGCGGGGCTGCTTTTAAAAAAGCGCGCGGAGGAGATCCTGGCGCTCTACGAAAAGACGGAGAGCGAACTCATCCATCCGCAGCAGTCGGTAAGCGGCAACGTGTATCTGGGCGGAGGAGAAAGTCACGCCATGCAGCTCCTTTTGGATATCGCAAACGAAATGCGGACACAATATCCCAACATCAAACTGCACATTTACAGCGGAGATATTTCCGATGTATGCGAGCGGCTCGACAAGGGGCTCATCGACTTTGGGCTTGTCATCCAACCTGCCGATCTCACAAAGTACGAAAGCATCCGCCTTCCTGCGCTGGAGCGATGGGGACTGCTGATGAACAGGAACCATCCGCTTGCGCATAAGGAGACGATCTCTCCGCAGGATCTTGTCGGGGTATCCGTCTTTCAGTCCCGCCACACACTCCCCAAAAGCGCTCTGACCGAATGGTATAAGGATGTTGCCGACCAAATCGACTTCATCGGCACCTACAACCTTATCTACAACGCGGCGCTTGCGGCAAGATCGGGTTACGGCTGTGTGCTGACACTCGAAAAGCTCGTTAACACTTCGGGCGAGAGCGAACTGTGTTTTCGTCCGCTCGATCCGCCGCTCACGGCACATCTTGACGTTGTCTGGAAAAAGTATCAGATCTTTTCGCAGGCAGCAACCATCTTTTTGCGATACTTGCAGGAGAAGTTCTCCTCCCGCAAAGAGAGATAAAATGCAGTTTGCTCTTCGTGTGTCCCGATTGTTATCTATATTGTAACATGACTTACTTATAATAGCAAATGCCTATTTTACATAGTCTTCTATACGCATAAAGCATAACGGAGCCCCGCATCGCCGAGGCTCCGTTTTTTGCACTTTATGCAATTTTTTCACTTTTTTACAAAAGCCCCCGCGGGGATGCGGGGTTTTCAATGTTTTTTATCCAATATTCATCTCTTCCAGCAGCCTGCGGGCGATGATCATAGAACCCGTGTCGCCGGGGTGAACGCGGTCCCAAGAAATTGAAATGCCGGAGCGGTGCTGTAAGAATTTATCGAACGCCGCCTGCATGTCCACAAATCTGAGCCCGCGGCGATCGGCGACCTTCTTCATCACGGCGGCGTATCGCTCCGTCATCTGCCGCATCGCGTCCGTCCTGTTCCCCTCCATGAAGAAGGGCGAAACGAACACAAACTCGCGCACCTCTTTGGACCTTTCCGCCATTGTTTCGAGGTTGCGCTCATATTCTTCCAAAGAGACGTAGTACCCCTCTTTTTCAAACGTATCGAAATGCCGCCACACGTCGTTGATGCCGATCATGCAGAAGACAACGTCGGGCTTCTTCGCGAGAACGTCCTGCTCCCAGCGGGCAAGAAGATCGCGCGACGTGTTGCCGCTCACCCCCGCATTGACGAGATGATACTTGTTTTCGGGACGGAATGCGCGAAGAAAATGAAAAATGAGCCTGACGTATCCGTTCCCGAGTTCCATGAACGTCGCCTTCTTATCCGCGTCCGTCGTGGAGTCTCCCGCAAATAAAATGGTATCTTTGTTGGCGATCATGTCCTTTTTCTGCCTGAAATTTATTTTTTTATTGAAGCTGCGAGCGCTAAGGCTTCGCGGGATTTTTGCGAAATTTCCTCTCTTGAGCCGCGGGTCATCCAGGTGCCGCCGCAGGCGAAGATCTTGGGGTATGCAAGATAATCTGTTAAATTTTCTTGATCAACGCCGCCCGTCGGCATAAAGCGGACCTGCGGGAACGCCGCCGAGAGCGACTTGATGCCCGCAATGCCGCCGAAGTTGCAGGCGGGGAAAAATTTGATGCGGTCGATGCCGAGCGCCAATGCCCGCATGATGCCCGTGGGCGTCACGGTGCCCGGAAGATAAGGCACATCCGCCTGCGCCGAAAGCAGCGCCACGTCCTCGGAAAGCCCGGGAGAGACGATGAACTGCGCCCCTGCCCCGAGCGCCCTGCGGCACTGCCCGCCGTCGATGACCGTCCCCGCCCCCACGAGCATCTTAGGGTAAGTCTTTCTCGCATAGCGGATGGCCTCTTCGGCGCACTCCGTCCGAAAGCAAACCTCGGCGGCGAGGAGGCCGCCGTCTGCAAGGCCGCCGAAGATGCGTTCACAATCTTCCATTCGTTCTATTGTAACGACGGGGATGATCTTCCTGCCGTTGAATAATGTTTCGATATTCATGCTCTCACCTCGATCTCAAGTGTTTCGTAAAGCCCTTCGCCCTCCACGGTGAGGACGGCTTTGCCGGGCTTGGTCCCTGCGCGGAGAACCGCCAAAGCCCTTCCGCCGAACGTTTCGTAAATTCCTTCCAAAAAGCCGTGTTCCGACTTATAGGCAGCGCTTCCGAAGCCCGCGAGCGACGCAGCGCCCTCCGCTTTTGCCTTCAAAAGCCGCTCTGCTGCTTTCAAATTGCCCGCTTCGTCGGTTATGGAAACATAGACAAAGCACATCTCCTGCCCGTCCGCACGCAGCGTCTTCCTGTCCGGCGAAAGCGTGAGTTTTGTCCCCTTTCCCGCCGTTTTCAGGCTCGTTTCATAGAGAAGATCGCCCTGTTCGTCCAGCCCGCGGCCGATGACTTCCCCGGGCTCATAGGTACAGAAGAAGCGCGTTCTGAAGTCTTGCGTCTTCTGCACGCCGAGGCTCCTGCCGTTTATGAGAACTTCGGCAAAAGGTGCGTCGGTGACGGCGTCGATGTACGTCCTGTTCCCTTCGCAGCCCTCGAACGTCCAATTCATAACGGCGTCCGTCTCGCGGTCGCCCGAAAATTTCGCCTCGGCGCCCCCGTGCACGGGCGGCTGCGCGGCGAGACAAATGCCCTTCTCAAGCCCCCACACCATGCGGTAGCGGTGAGCGGTGATGTTTTCGTCGCCGATGAGATCGAGCTTGCCGCACCAATTGGTCACCCACGGGAAGTCTTTTTCGACAGGCTCGTCGCCGTAGCGAAGATCGGCGCAGTTGCACTCGCCCAGATGATCCTGGAGCGTCCAGACGAAATCCCCGATGACATAGGGGTACTTCTTCATCTTTTCAAAGTGATAGGAAAGCTTATTCCCCTCCGTCTCGGTGCCGACGATGACGCGCTCGGGATGGAGCTTGTGCAGATCTTCATAGTACTCGCCGTAGTAGTTGTAGCCAGCAAGATCGAGAAGATCGTAGAGCTCTTTCGTGGCGCGCTCGTCCTGCTCCTTCCGCTCCTCGTCGTAGGTGAAGACGCTCAGAACATTCTTTAATCCCCGCGTCCACACCGCGACATAATGCTGAAAATCTTCCTTCTGATGAACAGGGTCTTTCAGCCATTCATCTTCGTCAACTTCGTGATATGGCATATTGAAAAGAAAATCTTTTGCAAGGCGCATGCTCGGACACATGAGCACAGGGCGGGTGCCGTCTTCCTCTCTGAGGATGCCGATCATTTCTTTGCCGAAGCGGATGGCTTTTTTAGAGCCGATCTCGGGGATCTCGTTGCCGATGGAATACAGGACGACGCAGGGATGATTGTAGTCTTTTGCCGCCATTTCGCGCAAAATAAGCGGAAATTCCTCGTAAAACGCCGAGGAAAAGTCGTTTCGCGTCTTCATGCGGTACCACATATCGAAGGCTTCATCCATGACGAAAAGACCCGCTTCGTCGCACGCTTCCAGGAGCGCGGGCGACATGGGATGATGCGCCGAGCGGACGGCATTGAAGCCGCAAGACTTGATTTTTTGAGCACGGCGGAGCTCCGTCTGCCGCGTCGTGACGCAGCCCAGAACGCCGTTGTCGCAGTGGATGCAGCCGCCGCGGAGGAGCGTTCTTTTGCCGTTGACGAGGAAGCCTTCCTGCGCGCTCCAGGATAATGAGCGGATGCCGAACTTCACTTCCGACTCGTCGCACTTTACGCCGCCCGAATAGAGCTCTGCTTTGAGCGTATAGAGGTGCGGCGTTTCGTCGCTCCACAGCTTTGCCCGAGGGATCTCGATGCGGGCGGATCTGCCTTTGCCGTGAGCAACGGGGGTCGTTCCGTCGAAGACGGTATAGCTGAGCTCCCCTTCCGCCCTGCAGTTTGCTTCGATGACGGCGGGCGCATGGGAGAGCGTTTTCACTTTCAGCGCGTGCGGCGGGATGTGCTCTTTTTCGCCGACGTAAAGCCACACGTCGCGGTAGATGCCGCTGCCCTGATACCAGCGCGAATGGTCGTTATAGGGGGTATCGACGGTCACCCTGACCTCGTTTTCGCCCGCATGAAGAAGGTGATCGATGCGCTCCAAGACGCCGATATAGCCGTTGGTGAGCGAGCTTATCCTGCTGCCGTTGACAAAAACTTCGCTGCGGCAGTAGATGCCCTCGAATTCAAGATAAACGGCCTTTCCCGCCCACTCACGGGGCAGCGTGAAGCTCTTGCGGTATTCATACTTTCCGCCGTGATAAAAGGCGCAAAGGTACCCGATGCGGATCGCGGGGTCGCGCGGCTCCGAGATGGTAGCGTCGTGCGGCAGATCGACGCGCTCCGTTTTTCCGCCCGCAAGGCGGGTGAAGTGCCAATCGTTGTTGAAAGAAATGCGTTTCATGGCGAAAGGATCAGATCTCCTCTTTTCAAATTATATCGTTAAATAAGATGAGCTTCTGCGAAATTTTGAGTAGGTTTTCACCACACTGTCACACGATTTGGGGGTATTTTGCCCTGATTTTTGACACATTTTAAGGCTTTTTCACACGATTGAGGGCGCGGACGATGTGGATCTGCTCGCGTTCGGAGAGAAGATCGCCCGCCATGTTGAAGATCCGCTCGACGGAGTGATCCGTCATGCCTTCGATGAGCTCCTCGCTCAGCTCGCGGACGGGCGCACCCTTTGCACGCCGTTTTTCGATGACATAGGAAAGCAGCTGTTCGATAAACGCTCTGCCTTCGGGGACGGCGAGGATATCGCCGACGCGGTCGGTGACGACGAAGCCCTCTTCCGAGCAGCCGTCGAGCCAATTGACCGCCCCTTGCTTCACCTTGCAGCGGTAACCTTCATACGGTTTTTCGACGTGCTCGATCGCGATCGTATCGGAGCAGCCTTCCGCGCGCGCTTCGATCAGATGCCTGCCCGAAATGGGCACTTCGAAGGAGAAGAGATATCTCCCCTCCTGCTCTGCGAACAATTTTTGGTCGACATAGAGCGCGACTTTGGGAAGGTTGGTGTAGACGCGGATGCTCGTCGTCGCTTCGTGGCGATAAACGTAGCGGCTGCCAGCAAGGTGGACGAAGGGTTCGCGGCTCCAGCGCGCCTTGTAGACGTAGAAGGCGTCCTTTTTTATCTTGCGGTCGTAAGTTACAAGCCCCTTGTGGTTCTTGCCCGGATCGCCCGCCTCCTCGCGCGCGTCGGCGGCGAAGTCGAACATGTTCCAGACGTAAGTGCACCAAAGGTATGGCATCTTCTCGATCTGTTCCAAAAGTTTCTCGTGATAATATTCCTGATAGCTCTCCGAATAATCGCCGACGGCGGGCTTAGGCGACTGATAGGCGACGAGGGCGTCTGCGCCGTATTCCGAAAGGCCGACGGGAAGGCGGGGATGCGAGGCGTGGAATGCGTCGAGCCAGGGCTTGTACTGAGAGACGTTACCCTCGTACCAGCCGAAGTAGAGGTTCCATGCGCAGATATCCGCCGTCTCCACGAAGGGAGAATCGGGCGGGAGCATACTGATGTGCGCCATCGTCGAAGGGCGATATGGATCGAGCTCTTCTTTGATCGCCTTTAAGGCGGCGTGCGTTTGAATGATGCCGTCGGTGACGCCTTTTAGAGTGATCTCGTTGGAGAGGCCCCAGCAGACGATGCAGGTGTGGTTATAATTCTGCGTGATGAGCTCGCGGAACTGCGAGAGGATGTTCTCGTGCCCGTCGGGAAGCTCCATCGTGATATAGGGAACTTCCGCCCAGACGATGAGACCCGCCTCGTCGCAGAGGGAATAGAAGTAGTCGTCGTGCTGATAGTGGGCAAGGCGCACGGAATTGGCGCCCAGCTCGCGGATGAGGGCGATATCCTCTTCGTGCTCCCTGCGCGTGATGGCGTAGCCCATGTTTTCACGGTCCTGATGGCGGGAGACGCCGCGCAAGGGATAGCTCTTGCCGTTGAGGAAGAAGCCGCGTTCGGGATCGATAGAAAAGGTGCGGAGGCCGAAGCGCGCCGAAAAGGTATCGAGAATTTTGCCTTCTGGAGAGAGAAGGTCGGCTTCGAGGGTATAGAGATGGGGATCGTCGACGCCCTGCCAGAGGACGGGATCGGGGATCGCAATGTTGACCGTTTGAAAAGCGGGCGCCTGCGCAGATGCGACGGGCGCTTGCGTCTGATCTGCGGCGGGCGAATTGCCGTCGAAGATGCGCCAGGAGATCTCGGCGTGTTCGCCGCCCACGACATAGGGCACGAGTTCGACGCTCCATGCGCCGCCGTGCTCTTTGGGCGTGATCCTGACGCCGCCGCCCATCGCCGTGAGGTCGAAGTGGGAGCGGTTGACGATGAGAAGCTCGACATTGCGGTAAATGCCGCCGAAGAAGGTGAAGTCCGCCGCCTGCGGGTAGACGCGGTCGGAGACGGCGTTAGAAACGCGGACGGTGAGCTCCATGGAGCCGCCCATGCGGAAGAAGCGGGTGACGTCGGCATAGAAGCGGGAATAGCCGCCCTCGTGACGGGTGACAAGTTCGCCGCTTATGAAGACTTCCGCCGTCTGCGAGACGCCGTAAAAGCAGAGATAGACTTCCTCGTCCTCGTTGAGGGTGAGGGCGGGGAGCGGGCGGGTGTAGGTGCATTCGCCGCGGAAATAGTCGCTGCCGCCGTCCTGGCCGTCGATGGCGTTCCAGGTGTGAGGGAGGGTGACTTTTTCGCCTGCCTGCGCCGAAGCTTGAGCGGGCGCCTGCGCTTTGTTGGCGGTGGGCGCCGCCGTATCTTTGAAGAATATCCAATTGTCGTTGAGTGTGATGATCATGGGTTACCCCTTTTCGATGTGTTTGCTCTCTTCGGCTTGCCTTTGGCAAGACACCGTCTCGCGCGGGAAAGAGGAACGCGGTATCGTATTCCTTGCTTTTTACAATAAGGCGACTCCCTCAGTCTCGCTGCGCTCAACAGCTCCCTCAGGGAAGGAGCTTAAAATATGGAATTTACAGATCGAGAAAGCACTTGCTCACCCCTTACACAGGGGAGGAGCCTATAATGTGGAATATCAGCGTTAGATAGTGGGATCCCGTGAAGCAGTCGCGGCTGAGACGAGGAGCCTGCGTAAGCAGCAAGGGAGCTTACTGAGACGTAAGTGACCGCCGCTGCGCGCAAAGGCGACAAAGTATTCAGGCGATGAATGCTTTGCGGGTCAACGTAAGACGCGGGGGGAGGAGCTGTGCATGAGAGCATACACCTCCCCTTCCGTGACGAGGTTCATGTCCCCTTCGACGCTGTGCTTTAAGCAGCTGGAAGCCTCCGCAAAGCACACCGCCTCTTCCGCCTTCATGCCCTTGCCGAGGGCGTGGATGAGCCCCGCCGAGAAGGCGTCTCCCCCGCCGATGCGGTCGATCATGTGCATCTCGTACTCGGGGGCGCGGAAGAGCGCTTCGCCGTCGAAGAGCGCCGCCGAAATGACGTTGCGCTCCGCGTTCAGCGTGCGGCGGAAGGTGAAGGCAACCTTTTTGCAGCCGTACTTCTCCCTGACCGCGGCGGCGAGGGCTTCGTCGTCCCCCCCTTCGAGAAGGAAAAGCTCCTTCGCCTGCGTGACGTTGGTGATGATGACGTCGGAAAGCGCCGCGAAAGACGTTAAGACGGGGCGCGCCTCCTCCTCGCTCCAGAGCTTGGCGCGGTAGTTGACGTCGAAGGAGACGGGGATACCCAGCTTCTTTGCCTCATGGATGGCGCGGAGGGCGATGCCGGCCGCGCTCTTGCCGAGGGCGGGCGTGATGCCCGTCAAATGCAGCCAATCGGCACGCGCAAAGATCGCGGACCAGTCGTACTCCTCTTCCGAACTCTCCGCAAAGGCGGAATGGGCGCGGTCGTAGATGATATCCGAGGGGCGGCGGTCTGCCCCGCGCTCCATGAAATAGATGCCGATGCGCTCGCCCCCGCGGACGATGTGGCGGGTATCCACCCCGTAGCGGCGGAGGGCGTCCACCGCCGCCTGTCCGACGGCGTGCGCGGGAAGTTTGGTGACAAAGACTGCCTGATCGCCGAGACAGGAAAGACTGACTGCAGTATTGGCCTCTCCCCCGCCGTAGACGGCTTCGAAGCTTTCTGCCTGCACGAAGCGTTCGTGGCGGGGCGGGGTGAGCCGCAGCATGAGTTCGCCGATGGTGACAACGTTCATAGTTTTCTCCCGATATGCAGCGATGTACGCAGCATATTTTTTATCATTTTACCAAATCAGGGCAAAATTGTCAAGGAATGGGCAAAGGTCAGGGAACCAGGCAGAGCGTCTCCCCTTCCGTGACGCCGCCTTCGCCGAAGGCGTCGATGCGCACATAGCACGACCGCCCCTTGACGAGGGCGCGGACGTTTGCCGTGGTCGTTCCTAACACCTGATAACAATGATAGAGCTTTTCGGGCGCGTGTCCCCAGAGGACGTTGTAGCCCACGGCGTTCCCCTGCCATTCGGCAAAGAAGCCTTCGCCGTCCTCTTCGAGCGAGAGCCTGACATTGCTTGCAGGCGCGGGCGCGGGACAGTCGGAAACGCCGAACACGCGGATGCCCGAGACACAGGCATTCTGGCCGTAGGGCATCTCGGTGACGGTGAGGCGCAGATAGCGGAGCGAGATGCCCTCTTCGTTGACGAGGAGCGGATGCGCGCGGTCGTCCTCTGCCGAGCGGTGGTCCTCCCACATCTGCCATTGGGCGCCGTCCTCGGAATATTCGAGATACCAGCGGAGCGGGAACTTCTCGTCGTCGATGTAGCGGCCGTGTGCCTTCATCTCCTCTTCGCCGCGCGCAGGAAGGGAGACGGAACCGAAATTGTCGCCGAAGTTGAGCTGCACGGCATGCACCTTGTAACCCTTTGTAAGATCGAGCGTGACGGTGCCTTGCTGTTCCGCAGACTGCCAGAGGGTGCGGATGTTTTCGTCGGTGATGTTCTTTGCATCCTCGGGCGAGGAAGAGACGGTGCAGGGCTTCTGATAGGAAAGGAGCATCCAGCGGGGCGCTTTGAAGGGAGCGTCCTCCACGGCGTGTACCCAATCGCCGAAGCGCTGATCGCAGTAAAGCTCGTCGTCCTCATCGAATCCCGCCTTCCAGAGCCCGAGGCGGCGTTCGAAGAAATGCGTGCGCGAAATGCGCGCGGTGGACGTGTGCCAGAGCGCGCCCTCTCCGCGGAAGGTGCTGCCGTGACCTGCGCCCGTAATAAAGCCGCCCGGGTGATAGGAATAGGGCGCGTTCTCCGCGAGCGTATAGGGCCCGAGAGGCGAATCGGCGACATAGACGCCGTCGCCATAAATGTTGAACTCGGTGCCGGGGGCGGCGTATTGGAGATAATACTTCCCCTTGTATTTGGTCATCCAAGCGCCCTCCATGTAGGGGCTGTCCAAAAGTATCTTTTTCAAGACTTCCTGCTGTTCGGGCGGCAGCGTCTTCATCACGTCCTCTTTGGTCAGCTCGGAGGCGGGCTTTTTCAGCATCGGGGAGAGCTTGTCTTTGAGCATTTTCAGGGTGGCGCTCGTTTCGGGGTCGAAGAAGTGATCTTCGCCGAGGCGCTCGTAGCCGATGACGCGATGCCTGCCCTCGAGAAGCACGGCCGGCTCCCCCTTGGGGCGCATGGTATTTTCGTCGAGCTCCACGCCGTAGACGGGGGTCAGATTGGAACACCCCCAAAAGAGGTACACTTTTCCGTCGTCATCGAAGAAGAGGTTGGGATCCCAAAAGGGGAAGCTGCCCTCGATCTCTTCAAACTCCCCTTCGGGGAAGGTCTTGCTGCGATAGAAATTGCAGACGGCATCGCGTTTGGAGGCGCAGAGATAGAGATATTCCCCGTGTACGCACACGTCGGGCGCATAATCATAGAAGGGAAGGCCCTTTAAGGGGAGAAATTCCCAATGAGAAAGGTCTTCGCTCACATAGCAGCCCTTGCTCATAGAGGGGAAGATGTAGTACTTCCCGCGCCAGAACACGGCGGAAGGATCGGCGGCTTCACGGCTCAGCGTGATGCGGCCGTCGCGGCGGATAAAGGAATAACGGTACTCGAGATCGAGCGGGACTGAAATGTATTTCATGGAAACCTCCTTGACGGTTTTTTCTTGCGCCGCGGGGCAGATCGAGACGCGCGGCACGGTTTTCATCATTTTAGCAAAATGCGGGGGAATTGTCAAGAAATGAGCAAAGGGTCAGGGAACCAGGCAGAGCGTTACTTCTGAGCGGGATCATTTAGCCCGCGTTCCCGATGAAAGGCGGCGATCGCTTCGGAGACGCCGCGGGCGACCGCGCCCCCGTTACACCAGCCCGCATAGTAAGAAAGCTGCAGCACGGCCTCCTGCAGGGCACTCTCGGTGAGCTCCCCGTTCTGCAGGGCGCCCAGCGCCTGCGTGCGGATGAGGTCTGCCCTCCCCTGCGCCGCCGCCACGCCCATCACGAGCAGCCGGCGGGAGGAGAGCGAAAGCCCTCCGCGCGACCAGACGCCGCCGAAGACGTTTTTCAACGTCTCGCCAACATAGGCGTTCTCTGCGCGCGAGGCAAGATGCGCGCCCATGCCGCGGTAGACCCTGTCCGCCGCGGCGATCCCGCGCGCCGAAGCATCCTCTTCGGGCCGGGGAAAGTCGAGCGTATCTTCGGCGAACTCCCTGGCGGCGAGCGCCGCCGGCATGGAGACGTCCGTCTCTTCGGCAAGGTCGAGCGCGGCATCGAGGTCCTTTACCATCAGAGGATAATTCTTTTCGGCGACCTCGGGAGGGATCTTTCCGTCTTTGCCCGCGCGGCGCAGCTTATCGAGGGGAAGTTCCCCCTCGGGGTCGGAGGCTTCGATGGCGCGAAGCAGCTTATGCGGATCGCCGCCCGACGCTTCGACGAGGTGCTGCGCCTCTTTGGCGACGCGCCAGCAACCGAAAGTGAAGACGTTGCGGGCAAGCTTGACCGCCATCCCCGCCCCCGCGCCGCCGCAGCGGATGACCTCTTTCGACCAGCCCGAGAGCACGCTCTCCGCACGCTCGAGCGCTTCGTCGCCGCCGCCCGCCATGGCGATCATGCCGTTCCTTGCGGCAAGATAACCGGGCGAAACGCCGCAGTCGACAAGCGATGCGCCCGCTTCCTCACAGAGTGCGCCGAGGCGGAGCACGTCGCGGCGGGAGACGGTGGAGACGAGGCAGACGATGAGCCCCCTCTTCCCCGCCGAAAGCACGCCGTCCCCGCCCGTGAGTACGCTTTCTGCCTGCGCCGCATTGACGACGCAGATCATGACGACTTCGGAGAGCGCGGCGACCTCTTTGGCGGAGGAAGCGAGACGGGCGCGCCCTGCGAAGGGTTCCATGCTCTCGCGACGCACATCGTAGACGGCGGGCAGATAGCCGCTTGTAAGGAGGCTCTCGGCGATCCCGCCGCCGATCATGCCGAGGCCGACGACCCCGGCGCGCAGTTTTTCTTGTTTAGTCATGTTGACAGCCATACCTTCCTCCCGAGCGCTGCCGGGGCGCAGACGAAATGCGCCGCAAAGGCAGCCTTATCGTTATTTTACTTCCGCGAAGAAGGCGCGGGTGGAGGGGTCGATGTAGGCGTCTTCTTTGACGGAGAGGGATGCCGTGAGGCGGATGTCCTCCGAAGAGGCACCGACGAGAAGCTGCACTTCCCCCTTCTCCACTTTCCACTTCATGTCTTCATCGAGGAAGGCAAAGAGGGTGACGGGAACGGAGAAGGTGACGCGCCGCTCCTCCCCCGCTTGAAGCGGAACGCGCGCAAAGCCCAAAAGCTGTTTTGCGGGGCGGGCGACCGTCGCGGCAGGGTCGGAAAGATAGAGCTGTGCAACTTCCGTGCCCTCCCTTTTGCCCGTGTTTTTGAGGGTGAAGGAGAGCGTGAGGGTATCCTCTGCGGAGAGCGCCGTCTTGTCGAGCGAAAGATCGGAATATCCGAACGACGTGTAGCTCATGCCGAAGCCGAACTCATAGCGCGGGCGGGTGGAGCTGTCGATATAGACGCTGTCTTTGTAGAACTCGTTGGGACGGTACCCCGAGCCGTAGGGCTGGGAATAGTAGAGCGGCAGCTGACCCGCGTTCCTTGCGACCGTGACGGGAAGTTTGCCGCCGGGCGTTTCGTCGCCCGCAAGCAGCGCGACGACGGCCTCGGAGCCGAACTGCGAAGGGTTCCAGCATTCGAGGATGGCGGAAAGGCATTCGTCGGCGGCGTCCGAAGAGATGGGACGGCCGTCGAAATGCACGCCGATGAGGGGCTTGTTGAGCATGGCGGCGCGGCGGATAAACTGCTCCTGCGCGGGCGGGAGACCGATGGATGTGGAGTTGACGTTCTCCCCCATCGAACAGCGCGCGCCCGTGCCGCACTTGCCGCCCAGCGTGAGGATAGCGACGTCCGCCCCCTCGATCGCTTTGAGCGCCTCGTCGAAATAACTCTCGTCCGTGCCTGCAAAATCGTAGCCGTAGGCGTAAATCACTTCGCTTTCGGGGAAGCGGGCTTTAAACGCTTCGGGCAGGGTGCGGATCGCGGGAAACGCCCGATGAAGGGCGGCTTCGTAAACTTCCCGATAGGCGTCCTCGCGGTAGACGGTGGTGCCGGGGTAGGTGGGATCGGCGCCGCTTTCCGCAATGAGACCTGCCATGGTGTTCTTGTCGCCGAGCGCGCCTTCGTACATGCTGAAATTGGTGTAGCCGCCGAAATAGCCGCGCGTCGTGGAAGCGTGATAGCCGATGACGGCGATCTTTTTAACGGGCTGTAAGGGCAGGATGCCGTCGTTTTTGAGGAGCACCATGCTCTCGAGCGCGGAGCGGCGGGAGAGCGCATCTCCCTTGGCGGGCATAATGTCCTCCCCGTCGATATAGGGCCGTTCGAAGAGCCCCATGCGGAACTTGGCTTCGAGGACGCGCAGGACGGCGCGGTCGAGGATGGCGACGTCCGCTTCGCCCGATAAAAATTTCGCTTTGAGGTCTTCGCCGAAGCCGTAAGGGAACTGCTGTTCGACGTCCATGCCCGCCTTCATGGCGCGAAGGCCAGCTTCAACGGGGCTTGCCGCCACATGGTTGCAGGTGACGCTGTTCATGACGGCGCAGTAGTCGGAGACGGCGACGCCCTGAAAGCCGAGCTCTTCGCGAAGGAGCTTTGTTTCGTAGCGCGCGGAGAGGGAGACGAGCTCGCCGTTGAGGATATTGTAGCAGGGCATGACGCCCTTGAGATCGGCAAGACGGAAGCAGGCTTCGAAGGGCTTTGCGTACACTTCGCGCAGCTCCCTTTCGCCGATGGTGCAGTCGGAGCCGTGCTCGCCGCCCGCGCCGCGGTGGAAGCCGAGGAAATGCTTGGCGACGCCTTCAACGTTGAGGGGGCGGCCTTCGCTGTTCTGCACGCCGAGGGCGTAAGAGACGCCCATGCGGGTGACGAGCGTTTCGTCTTCGCCATAGCTTTCGTAGCTGCGGCCGAAGCGCGCATCGCGGGTGACATCTAAAACGGGCGCAAAGACGTGCGTGATGCCCATCCGGGCCGCCTCGTCCCCCACCGTTTTGCCGATGGCGGATTCGAGCTCGCAGTCGAAGGAGGCGCCGCGCGCCATGCCCGACGGGAAGCAGGAGGCATCGGAAAAGAGCAGCCCGCAGAGCCCCTCCATGTGGAAGATGGCGGGGATGTGATGGGGAGAGCGCTCGATGACTTCCTTCTGGATGTCGTTGCGGCGGGCGATACAGTCCTTTCTGGGCAATCCGCGAAATTCGAGCGTCGAGACGACGCCGATGCCGTGGGAAAGGCACTTGCGGCGGTTTTCGAAATCCTCTTCGCGGGCGAACATATAGCAGTTGACCTGCGCCATCTTTTCGTCGAGGGAGAGGTCTTTGAGGAGGTCCTCCGCGCGTTCGCGGGGGGATAATGCGGAGTTTAAGTAGGATTTCATGGTGTGTTCCTTTTGGGGATGTTGTTTGCTTCCTCGGGCGCAGGCGGATTTAACAACCCCTCCGTCTTGCCTTCGGCAAGCCACCTCCCCTTACACAGGGGAGGCTATAGTGAGGAGCCTTCGGCAAGCCACCGTCTTGCGCGGTAGAGCCCGCGCTTCGGTCAGGAAATTTCCCCACAATGGGAAATTTCCAAGTTCGCAGGCGGCAAACAGCCCACCGGGCTCTTTGCTAGAAAGCGCCTGCTCACCCCTTACACAGGGGAGGCTATAGTGAGGCAACTCCCTCAGTCACCTTCGGCGACAGCTCCCTCAGGGAAGGAGCCAAGGGAGTTAGCGTTTGCCTTGCTCCGACGCGGGAGGCAAGAATGAGGTGGAGTCAGAGAGGCGACATTGTTGGAGGCTGTACTATTTGGAAAGCAGTCGCGCCCGAGACGAGGAGCCCGCGCAAACGGCGACAGGAGCTTACTGAGACGTAAGTGACTGAGCCGTGCGTAAGGGCGACATGGTATTCGGGCGAGGAATGCTTTTCAAATATAGTCGGAGAGGTGCCATTCGGTGTGCCATTCGATGACGGGCTTCTCCCCCTCGAAGCGGATGGGGAGCCAGACGTAGCGCGAGCGCGAGGTGTTTGCGGCGGCGTCAGAAAAGTACTTCTCCTCTTCGGGAAGAGGCGGCTTGCCCAAAATGAAGCGACGCTCGAAGGCTTTTTTATAGTCCTCGTAGGCGTAGGTGCAGTCGGGAAGCCATCTGTCTGCCATCGCGATGAAAAGATCGGTGCCCTGCACGCGGAACACTGAGGAGATCTGCGAATGGAAGGAAGTGCGGCTTTCATCCCCCCGATGGGGATCGCCGAGCACACGATAAGGGCCGTGCCAGGTCTCGGCGACGGCGGCTTCGGACGGGTTTGGAAAGTAGCCCGTCGTGCCTGACGTGAGAAGATAGTGCTTCCCGCCCCGCACGAAGTGGGCGGTCGCCTCTCTGACATAGGGCGGGCCCGCGTGCGGGAAGTGCGTCGAATAGTACCCCGTGACGTCGCAATAATCGTCGGTAAGATCGGCGATGATGGTCTCCGAATGCACGCGCTCGAAGAAGTAATAGCCCTTGCCGTCGGGGGCAACCGCGAGGTCGAAGTCGCCCGCGCTCATGCCGAGCGGCTTTAAACCCGTCTTTTGGATGGTGTACGGGCCTAAGAGGCGGTCGGACGTTAAAACGGTCTCCGTCTGCTCGCCGTTTTTTTGCATGATCTTGCACCAGCAGACGTATTTTTTCGTCTTACGGTTGTAGAGGATATGCGGGCGGTCGAGCATCGCCGTCGGATGCAAAGGCGAAGTTTCGTCTGTTTCGTCGGGCGGGACGATGAGGCCTTCGTCCTTCCAATTGTAAAGGTCCTGCGAGGAATAGCAGCGGACGCCCCACGTCCAGACGCCGTTCTTGCCGTCGGTATATCCTTTGTTTTCGCCGTACCAATAGTAGGTGCCGTTTTCAAAGAACACCGAGCCGCCGTGCGCCTGGATGGGTTTGCCGTTCGTATCCAGCCACTCTTCGCCGGGGCGGAAGCTATGATACATCACTTGTTCTCCAGAAGATGAGCGACCTGTTTGAAGAGGTCGGCATATTGCGGCATGGCTTCGACGGCTTCGCTTAAAGGGCGCTCGGTGCCGAACTGGCACATGGGCGCGAACAGGGAAGAAGGGATCGCCTCTTCGAGGAGGGCGCGGCACGTTTCGTCTGCGATCGCCTCGCCGAAGGTGTGAGAAAGCGCCTTGCGCTCCAGGTAGGAAGGATCGTCCTCCGTCTCATACTCGTAGACGCCCGAGCCCACTTCCTGCGTCGTTCCACCCGGAAGGGAGATGACCGCCGTGGTGTTGACGGGGATCTCGATGCGGTAATGCGCCTTGCCGCCCGCATAGGAATAAGCGACGGAGACGGCGCCGTAGGGAGTGAGATAGCTTGCAGCGAGATTGCCGAGCTCGCGCACGGGATAGGGCTTGATCGAAATCTTTTTATAGCCCGGCTCCAAACAGTCGATGCCCGCGACTTTGCGATACAGCCAATCCCCCACCGAGCCGTAAGCGTAGTGGTTGAAGGAGCTCATGGCCGGGTCGAAGAGGGTACCGTCGGGGAAGATGGCGTTCCAGCGCTCCCAGATGGTGGTCGCGCCCATTCTGACTTCGTACAGCCAGGAAGGACACTTTTCGCGCAGCAGGAGCTTGGAGGCGATGTCGTGCATGCCGTTTTCCGAAAGGACGTGGCAAAGATAGGGCGTTCCCACAAAGCCCGTGACGAGGTGCTCGTGGTTTTGCTTGAAGCTCGCGCGGAGGCGGGCTTTGATGTCTTCGCGGAACGATTCGGGCACGAGATCGAAGCCGAGGGCAAGGACGAGGGCGGTCTGCGTTTCGGAAACGAGGCGGCCGCGCTCCGTCATAAATTCCTTCTGGAAGGAAGCGACGATCTTTTGATGCAGGGCTTCATATGCTGCGGCGTCCTCCACTTTGCCGAGGACGCGGGCTGCCTTTGCGACGAGCTCCGCCGAATAAGCGTAGTAGGCGGAGGCGATGAAATAGTCGTCGGTCGCGCCCTTGTTGTCTTCGGGGTCGTTCCTGTCAAGCGCGAGCCAATCGCCGTACTGGAACCCATCGAGCCAAAGATCGTTCTTGGAGTGCAGGCGGATGTACTCCACCCAATGCTTCATGCTCTCGTATTGGCGGGCAAGAAGGCGGGTATCGCCGTAGACTTCGTAGACAGTCCACGGGCAGACGGTGGCTGCATCCCCCCAGGCGGACGTGCCGAAGTCGTTGACGGGGATGACGTTGGGGACCGTCTGCGGAACGCCCTTTTCGACGGTCTGTTCGGCGGCGACGTCGCCCAGCCATTTTGCAAAGAAGGGCGCGACGTTATAGTTGAACGTCGACGTGCGGCAGAAGACCTGCGCATCCCCCGTCCAGCCGAGGCGCTCGTCGCGCTGCGGGCAGTCGGTGGGAAGATCGAAGAAATTGCTCCGCTGCCCCCAGACGATGTTCTGCTGCAGCCTGTTGACGAGGGCGTGCTCGCAGGTGAAGGAGCCCGTCTTCTGCATATCGGTGTGCAGGACGAGGAAGGTGAAATTTTCGGGGCGGACCTCATCGATGCCCTCGACGCGGAGATAGCGGAAGCCGTGGAAGGTGAAGTGCGGGCGGAACGTCTCTTTGCCGCCTGACAAAATGTAGGTATCCTGCGCTTTGGCGGCGCGGAGGTTGGCGGTGTAGAAGTTGCCCTCTTCGTCGAGCACTTCGGCGTGGGAGAGCGTGACCTTCTGCCCGCGCGTGCCGTTCACGGTAAATTCCACGATGCCCGTTGCGTTCTGACCGAAGTCGATGACCTTCTCCCCCTTGGGCGTCACGATGAGCTGTTTGCCTGAAATGCGTTCGGTGACGCGGACGGGCTCGTCGATCTGCGCGAGGAGATTTTCCTTCGGATAGGAGACGATCTCGACGGGGAAGCTCTCTTTGGCTTCGAACGTCGCGTCGAAGAGTTCGCCGTCCTGAAATTCGGAGAAGCGGAGAGCGCTCTCCTTCGCCGTCCACGTTTGATCGGTCGTGAGAAACTGCTCGGAGCCGTCTTCCAACGTGAGGGCGAGTTCTAAAAGGAGGGCGTTTTTGTCGCCGTAGTTGTTTTTGGTGTGAAAATAGCCCACGACGCCCGAATACCACCCCTTGCCGATGAGCGCAGAGAGGGTGTTTTCGCCCTCACGAAGGAGGGAAGTGACGTCGTACGTTTCGTATTGCAGGCGGTGGGAATAGCTCGTCCAGCCGGGGGCGTCGTAGTCCTCCCCCACCCGCTTGCCGTTGACAAAGAGCTCCATGACGCCGAGCGCCGTCGCGTAGATGCGGGCGCGGACGGGCTTTTTCGGAAGCGTGAAGGTGCGGGAAAGTTCGGGGACGGCATCGCCGAAGTCATGGCCGATGAACTCGCCCTTGAGATCCCCCATGACGCCCGTTTCGAAGGACGTCCCGGCGGAGGCGGTGTTGCCGTAGTTGTCGGTAACGACAAGTTCGGCGGTGTAGACGGTGCGGGGCTTTAACGCTTCGCCCGCGTATTCGACGAGGACGCTCTCGGAGCCGCCCGCGCCCGTAAAGACGGGGGTATCCCCCGCCTTGACGGTGAGCGTATAAGAGGACTGGAAGGTATTTTGCCTGTCGGAGCCGAGCACCCACGAAAAGCGGGGGCGAGGCTCATCGATGCCCAGAGCGTGGGCGCGGTATTCCACAGTGAAGGAAGTGATCTTGAGCATGATGGTTTCCTCTCTTTCAAAGCGCAGCAGGCTGCGGCGATATGCTGTTTATCTGACGATGATGCGGACGCGGTCGAGGTTGGGGACCTGGGTGTAGATGTCCTTAGAGCCCTCCCGCTGCAGCCAGACGCGGCAGACCGCAAAATAGGTGCCGGGGGCGGCGAAGGCGTGCTCTGCTGTTGCTTGGGCGTTCTCCCCTTCTTGCGTGAAAGTGCCTTCCGCGTAAGGTTCGCCTTCGAAGCTCCACTCCGCTTTCGTCACCCTGCCTGCGCCCTTCGGGATGCCGATCGCGGCAGTCAAGGTGACTTTTTCGCCGCACTTAACTTCGAGGCGCTTTTCGCCCCCTGCCGTGAGGGTGACGACGGGCTGGATGGCGCCGCGCTCTTCTGCTTTGGAGGCGAGGACGATCTGACCGTCCTCGATCGTGTAGCTGCTCGAATCGCGGGGCGGGATGCCCTTTTCCACCCAATTCGCAAGGTCCAAGAGCGCCTGATGGAGGCCGCCGAGATAGGAGATGAGGTGAAGTTCATCGACGGTGTGTTCGCTGTCGTCGTGGAAGCTGTTGTCGAAGAAATAGACGCGGTAGTGTTCGTCCGTCTCGGCGCCGAAGTGCTCTTTGACCTTTTGGCGGTACCAATCGATCTGCCAGGGGAAGGCGGACTCGTCCATCGTGGCGGCGACGACGATCATCTTGCCGCGAAAATTGCCCGATTGGAGGCTCCCGCAGCTGCCGCGGGCGATAACGGGGCCTGCCCTATACTCGCGCACGGGGTAGACGGGCGTGCCCTGCGCCGTTTTGAACTGCTCCCAGCCGATGTATTCGTGCCCTTCGGGCGTCTGATGGCGGTAGTACGTCTGCGCGGCGAGGTAGTCGGAGTTATCGAGGGAAACTTTGTCGCCCGCTTTTGCGAGGGCGAGCCTGGTGAGCGCGTGCTCGAACCCGAAGCCGGGAGCAAGGACGAGCTTGTCGCCGATGAGGCGGTCTGCGGTGAGCGTGAGCCCCTCCGCGCCGCCGTTTTCGAAGCGGACGTTTGCGCCATAGGCGTAGATGTCGCCCGTGGGCGCGCCCTCGAGAACGAGATAGGTCTCCCCTTCCATCGCAAGGTCGTTCTGTTCGCGCTTCCAGGCGTTGTCGGCGCCCGTCATGGCGCGGCGGTCGCCCTCCTCTTCCTTTGCACGGGGAAGATGCACTTCTTTGACCGTGCAGGTGCATTGGATGCGGTCGCGGTGGACGGAACTAAAAGGGTCTGCCCCGAGATAGCCCGCAAGCTCCCAGAAGTCCTTGAAGTATTGAAGATCGCGCCCCAAAGTGCCTGCCGCCACGACGGGAAGCGCGCCGTCGTCGAGCTTTTCGTAGTAGAACCAGCTCTTTAAGGGAAAACCCATTTTGGTGGCTTCAAAGAGGGTCGCGCGCTCTTCGGCGGAGAGACCCTCGTAGGGGTTCCCGCTGCCGCCAGCATCGAGCGCGTCGGCGATCTTGGGGAAGGCGTGGCGCAGCACCCGCTTGGCGTGGGCGCGCACGCAGAAGACGTTGGGGATCGCCATAGGCGAGCCGTGGATGTAGGGAACGGCTCCATCCCAGGTGTTCGTCATTTCGAAGCAGCTCGTCGTCTTGAAGGCGCCGCCGCTGCCGCCGTAGATGTAGCCGTACGGGCGGTGGGAATAGCCGTAGATGCGCTCGGCGACCTTGCGGGAAAATTCCGCGGAGGCAGAGCTTGCCTTGTAGATGATGCTGCCGTCGCCCTGATGGATGCCTTGGGCGACGCCCATGTTGGTTTCGACAAAGTACGCGCCGTGGGAGTTGGCAAAGCCGATCTTGTTTTCCATGCCCTTACGGCCGATGGAAGCGTTCTCGCTGCCCTCGACGGGAGACATGAACTGGAAGAAGCGGCCCTCGTATTGTTCCTTGGGGGGATAGAAGAAGGAAAAGCGGGTGTCGGTGCCTTCAAAGCCGCCGTGGACGTAGGTGTAGCCTTCGGGGCGCTGCTCCTCGACGTCGATATAGGGGGTTTGGAAGGCGGGGTCGAGCGCGGGATCGTAGATGTTGTGTGCCATATGTTCTCTCCTTGAAAAAAATACAGGCGGATGCGTTAGGGGGCCGCATCCGCCTGTGAGGTCAGCCGATCGAATAATGTCCGGTCAGAGTGCCCGTGAAGGTGAGGGATACGGGGATGCCCATGGTCGTCATATAGCTGATGCCTTCTGCCGTGTAGGTGAGGGTAAGGTCGATGCCCGTCGGCGTTGCAGAAGAATAATCGGGAGCCGAAGTGAGCGTGCCCGCACTTGCCATCGTAACGGTGATCGTAGGGATCATGCCCGAAGTATCTGCGGTCCAGGTGCCCGTCTCGGAAGCAGGAGCGGAGAAATCACCCGAACCTGCGGTGTGAAGGACGAGATCGAGCGTTGCCGTGCCGTCGCTCCAGAGGGAAAGCGTGACGTCGACGGTGTTGCCCTCCTGCGAGGGAAGCGGGTCAGCTGCCGTGACTTCGATACCCGTCGCGGTAAAGGTGTAAACGGCCTCAGCCGACCAGTCGTAGGTGAGAAGTGCGTCTTCCACCGTGAAGTTGATGACTGCGGGAACACCCATGTCGAACGTACCCGAGGCGTTCTCGACGCTGTAGGAAAGCTCGAGCGTGGCTGCGGTCTCCGTGGCGCCCTCGGCGACGGAAGAAGTGAGCGCGCCTGCTTTTTCGAAGTTGAAGGTATAGACGGGAACCGTGCCGCTCTCATCGACGGTATAGGTGCCGCTGTCGAGAACGGTCGTAAATTCCATGCCTGCCGCGGGAGAGACGGTGACGTTCATTTCAGCGATACCGTCCGAATAGAGGACGAGTTCCAAAGAGCCGTCCATCGTGGGAGTGGGAGATGCGCCCGTCGTACCGAACGTGACTGTTCCCGATGCGAAGGAGAAGAGAGGCGTGCCCACTTCCTTTACTTCGCCCGTAAGGGTGATCTCGGCAGCTTCCGTCACATACTCCCCTGCGGGGATGGTGAGGGTGACGGAGATGAGCTTGTTCTCATCGGGCGCGGAGACGGTATAGCTCTCCTCACCGAAAGTGAGCGTCATGGTGCGGTCGCCGTTCTGCGTGTAGGTACCGGAGAGCACGGTCTCGTAGGAATAGTCCTTGATGCGGGTGACGACGACGTCGGCGGAATTATCCTGCCAGAGACGGAGCTCTGCCATGGCGTCTTCAGCGGCGCCGCCGAAGGAAAGCGAGATGTACTCATCGCCCGAGGTGAGGATGTTTGTCGCCGTCCAAGCCTCGGTGACGAGCGCGAAGCCCTCTTCGCCGTTGGGGGTGTAGATGTAGCTGCCGTCTGCGTTGACGGTGAGCGTTGCATAAGCCGTGCCGTCCTCTTTCAAGGTGTACGTCGTGACGTCGCCCGAGACGGACTTTTCATAGGAGCCGCTGTCGGCGGTGATGTTGTTGCCGTTGATGCTGTCGAAGAGGGCGCCTTCATTCGTCATGCTCGCATAGAAGATGAGCTGTGCGGAGGCGTTCTTGGTCTCGCAGAGGGAAAGCGAGGCGATGTCCTCTTCGTCGTTTTCGGGATCCCAGTTGTATTCCTCCTGCACGAAGGAGATCCAGGCAATGCCCTGCAGGGTGTTGCGTTCCATGTTCCAGATGCGGCCTTCTGCGATGGCGCCCTTGAAGGTGAGGCCGTCGAAGGAGGTGAGGACGAGCTGCTCGGAAGCGGTGTAGGCGGTCGTATCATGCCCTGCCGAAGCGTCGGGCGTGTTGCCCGATTCGATCTTATAGTAGGTGAACTCCCCTTCCACGACTTCCCAGCTGCCGAGGGAGTACGTCCAGGCGGAATAGTAATAATAAGAGCCGTCCTCTTTGAGCTTCAAGGTGGCACCCTCGTTGGCGGGATCGTTTTCGACGGTCACCCAGCGGCCGTCGTAGAGCTGCATCTCTTCGGGCTCGGGGGTGGAAATGGTCTCGCCACAGTTGTCGCAGACGCCGTCGCCGTTCGCATCAACGTGCTCGGTGCAGGGGTCATCGGGATTTTCGGGATCGGTGCAGGCTGCAAGGATGCCCGAAAGCGCGAGGCTTGCGGTGAGAGTCAAAGAAACAAGAAGTTTAGCAGATTTTTTCATGGTGATCTCCTTTTTGAAGTTCCCCTCCCGCACGAAGCGGGAGGAGGAGCCAAATGTGTTAGCTGCGGTACAGGCGGTCGAATTCTGCCTGATAAGCGGCGGTGGCATCGCTGACGCTGACGCCCGTGTAGGAGTAGTTCATGACGTCGCGGGCAAAGCTCGTCCACTCGGCGTTTTCGAGCGAACGCTCGCCCTTGATGAACTTGTAGACTTCCTTGTAAAGGTAGTTCTGCTCGACGGCGGCCTTGACCGTTTCAATGACGTCCGTCTCCTCCGCCGTTCTCTGACCGTTGAGGATGCCGCCGATGAAGCCCGTCGCCTCGTATTTGAGCCACTGCTGGCGGCCGTTGATGTAGGGTTCGGGGAAGGTGTAGGTGATCTTGCTCTCGCAGCGGATGCCGGGGATGCGGCCTGCCACCATGGCGGAGCGGATCTCGCCGACGTTCTGTTCGAGGATCTGATCGAAGGTGTAGGTGCCGTCAGCATTCACGGTGTAGGCGCCGTTCGTGAGGCCGTAGTCTTCATAGTAGCGGCTGCCTTCTGCCTGTTCGGCATTGAGGCCGAGCGTCGCGAGGACGGAGCCCTCTTCGCTGTATAAAAAGTCGAAGAAGCGCATGAGAACTTCCATATCTTTGCCCTCTGCCGCCGCCTTGCTGATGACGACGCCCTGCGAAAAGTCTTCTGCCTGGAAGAGGCAGGTGGGGATCTGCAGCATATATTCGCTGCCCGAACCGCCGTTCATGGCTTCCTTTGCCTCTTCGGCGGTCGCCTGCGCGGAGTAGTCGCTCGTCGAGGGGTTGCCGTCGTAGCCGGGGATGTCGTTGATGGGCGTTGCCGCAAGATATACAACGGCGCCCGCCGCTGCCTCATAGCCTGGTTCGGAGCTCTGGATGGCGGTGCCGAAGTTGGAACCGCCCATCCAAAGGGGCACGGTGCCGTTGGCGACGAGGTCGAGGTCGATCTGATAGAAGGGAGAAGTGTCTTCGTTGAAGGTGTTGCAGACCCAGCCGCGGGAATACCAATCATTCATGCATTCGAGATATGCCCTGAAGCCCGTGCCTGCCGCGCCGAACTGACAGTTGTCGTCTTCATCCTTATACCAGAGCACGCCGCCCCCGCCGAAGCCCGAGGAAAGGTCGCCGTTGGCGTTGTAGCCCGGATAGAAGAGAGACATCATGTAGGCGGGCTCGATGCCCATCGCCTCGTATGCCGTTTCATACGTTTCGAACATCCACATCCAGTCGGAGATATAAACGGGATCGGAATGACCGCTGGGGAAGGTGACGTCGTCCTCCCAGCTCTGGCCGTTGGCGCCTTCGGGGAGCGTCGTATCCTGCGACATGGGATCGCTGCGCTCGGTGCCGTCCAGATTGACGGTGTAGTGGCCCGAGAACTTCTGCCCTGCCTTGGGGTTTGCCGTGGGCGCTTCGTCCGTCATGGGATCGTAAAATTCATCGGGCTGCACGCCGTATCTGACGAGAAGGTCGCGGCGATAGTTGAAGCCGAAGGACTGCGATTCGTAGCTGATGGAGTCTTTGAAGGTGGGAATGGAGAGATACTTTGCGCCGTCCTTCGTCTGCGTCTGCATGAGAGCGCGGTATTCGGGATGGGCGTCGAGATAGGCGTTGAGGTTGGGCATGAGCTCGCGGTCGGTGATGTAGGGCGTGAGGTCGGCGACGACGCCGGCTTCATACATGTCGGTGATGCCGCGGCTCATCGTGGGATCGATGACGTCTTCCCAATTGCCGCTCATGTACTTTTGGTTGAATTCGGAGCGGGCGTTTTCGGTGGTGGTCGGCTGGAAGAAATCGAAGGCGATGTTCTTCATTTCGCCGTCCGAGCCTTCGAACTGCATGTTTTCCATGATGTATTCGATGACGGGGTTATCCTCGTAATCGGAATAGTAGCCGTCCTCCCCTGCCGTGAGGTACCAGGTGAAGGTGGTGTCTGCTCCCGCTTTGCTCTCGTCGCAGCCTGCAAGAATGGCCGCGGAAGAGAGTGCGAGCACACCCGAAAGCGTGAGGGCGATGAGTTTGCTGCGTTTCATATCTTTTCCTCCTTAAAATTCGATGAATTTGAGATCAGCCCTTGACGGCGCCGCCGAGTGCGCCCGATTCGAGTTCCTTCTGGAAGAAGGGCATGATGACCATGATGGGCAGCGTCGCGGCGATGACGCCCGCGAACTGCATGGGATAGCGCGCCCAGTTGGCGTTGCCGATCTGCGAGGCGACGCGGTCGGAACTTTCCTTGATGCGCTGCAGGATGAGCTGCAAAGGATACAGGTCGGTGATGCCCGCGTTATAAAGGCGCGCCCCGATGAAGGAGTTCCACGCCGCGACGAACGTGAAGAGCACCGTGACCATGAAGAGGGAGAAGCACTGCGGGAGCATGATGCTGAACATGATGCGAAGATGCCCCGCGCCTTCGAGCTTGGCGGACTCCACCGTCTCTTCGGGGACGGAGCGGAACGCCATCGCGCCGATGATCATGTACATGCCCATCGTGCATTCCGTAAGGATGACGGCGAAGCGGGTCTGCGTGAGCCCGAGCATATCGACGACGTAGAACGTGGGGCCCTGCCCTGCCGAGAAGATGACGGTGAACACACACAGCGCCGACATGACGCCGCCGAGCTTGGTCTTGCGCGAGAGACAGTACCCTGCGAGCACGTTGAGGACGAGCCCCACCGCGAGCGTGCCGATGACATAGAGGATGGTGTTCATGTAACCCGTCCAGATGAGGCCGTCTTCAAAGGAGAAGAGTTCCTCGTAGGCACGGAAGGTGAACCCCCCTTCCGGGACAAAGGCGATGCCGCTGTAATAGAAGATGGAGCGGCCGTCCGAAAACGACGACATGAGGACGTGCCACATGGGGATGATGGCGACGAGCGCCAAAGCGCCCACGAGGAGCACGATGATGATATCGGCAATGACGGAGCCGACGGACTTGCCGCGCACCATGCCCGACTTTATCTTGCGGGGATGAGAACGCAGGTAGGCGAGCTTCTCTTCGGGAGAGAGTTGAACTTGCTGCTGAGAAGTCGATTCTTTCATAAGTTTTCAAACCCTCCTTTCGTTAAAACATGGATACTCCCGCAGACTTGCGGCTGATCCAATTCCCGAACAACATCAGCACGGTGCCGACGATAGACTGGAAGAGACTGGATACCGTCGCAATGCCGAGGTTGCCGTTGAGCGTCATGCGCATGGTGTAGGAAAAGAGCGTATCGCAGACGTCGGCATTCGTCGAGGCGTTGTAGAGAAGGAAGGTCCTATCGAAGCCCACCTTGAAGACGACGCCGATCTGCAACAGCCAAAGCATGAGGATCAGGGGCATGATGCCGGGGAGCGTGATCTTCCACATCATCTGCCAGCGGTTCGCCCCGTCGATGGCGGCTGCCTCGTAGAGATCTTCGCTGATGTTGGAGATCGCCGAGACATAGGTGATGGAGCCGTACCCGAAGCCCTGCCACACGGAGAACAGGATGTACCAGCCCCAGAAGGCGGGCGTGTCGTCTGCAAGCCAATTGGTGTTGGGCGCGCCGAAGAGGTTATGGAACATCATCGTGAGCGCGCCGTCGCGATCGAGCAGGTTCTGCATGATCTGGACGATGACGACGGATGCGACGAAGTTGGGCAGATACGAGAGCATCTGGCAGACGCGCTTGTACTTCTTGAAGCGAAGCTGCGAGACGAGCAGTGCGAAGAGGACGGGGACGATGAAGCCGATCGTCAGATTGAGCCCGCCGATCGCGAACGTGTTGCGCAGTGCAAGCAGGAACTCGCTCCCTCCCACGCCGCCGCCCGTGAACAGGTACCTGAAGTTTTCCCATCCGTTCCAGGGGCTTTCAAAGATACCGAGATAATCTTTATAGTCCTTGAAGGCGAGCGGGATACTGAAGCCGATGGGCAGATAATGGAAGAGGATGAGCCAGACGAGCACGGGAAGGAAGAGACAGTAGATGACCCAATTGGTCTTGAAGTCCTTCTTCCACGGGACATGGCCGATCTTTTTGATCCGCGCCATATTTTCCTTGACGGCAGCCGCGTCGGACACGGGAGCAGCTTCCGTACCGGGGGCTGCGAGGGCGCCCTCTTCCGATCCCGAAAGGATGAGCTCTTCCTCGACGGCGGTATCCGCGGCCCCGGGCGAAGTTTTCACCATATGATGACCTCCTTATCACGTTTGTGTGCCTTTATTTTACATATTTTTTACCGATGTGTATTTTAATCTTTATACCTATTTGACAAAATATTGCCTTTTGTTTATAATGATAATAGTTTTGGGGGAAATTCACAATGAAAGAACAAATTTTACGGCAGTATTGCAGCAACCTGTATTTAAGCTCGCACATCCCCGTGCGCATCTTTCGCGGGGAGAGGCTGCTTTTCGCCTTCGGGCCGAGCGATCTCAAAGAGGATGAGGAGGCATTTTTGGAGCTTCCGATGAAGGCGCTGCTTCGTTCGGACGCCCCCGTCTCCTTTGCCGTGACGGACAGCGTGTTCGCGCTTGCCTGCGTCCGCGACGATGAGAACGGGCTCAGTGTTGTTTTGGGCCCCTCGCATTCGCTGCCCATCGGGCCGCTCACCATGCAGGAAGCCATCGAAAAGCTGGAAAAGGAGCAGCACATCTCCTTCGACAAAAAGCTGGCGGCTCCCCTTCACACCTATCTGGCTTCCGTGCCCGTGATGCACGACGCCTGTTTTCTGGCGCTCACCGTCGGCGCCGTCAACGCCGTGCGCGGCGAAGAGGCGGATGAGAGCGAACTGGAAGACAAGCTCAACGCCCTGCTCGCGCGGAAGCTGAATGAGACGGTCGGGAAAGAGACGCTTAAGGCGAAGGAAGAGGCGGCGCTCGAAGGAGATTCGCCTTCCACCAATTATGCGCCGAGCGAACAGCTCATCCTCTACTACATCACCAACGGGATGCACGATCAGCTCAAATCGTACTGGATGCGCGTTGAAATGCCCTCTGCGACCACGGAATCGTCTGAAGAGATCCGCAAAGTGAAAAATGCCATGATCGCTTCCATCGCCATCGTCACGAGCGCGGTGCTTTCGACCGAGCTCAACCCCGAGGAAGTGCTCTCCCTCCGCGATATCTATATCCGTCAGACGGAGGAATGCACCACTATTTCGCAGCTCTTCCACATCCGTTACAGCATCACGATGGAGTTTGCGCAGCGCATCAAGGAATTGCAGTGCCGCCACACGGGCAACCCCACCATCGACCGCGCCGTTGCCTATATCCAACAGAACCTTTCGGAAAAGATCGGGCTCGACGATCTCGCGAAGCTGACCAAGACGAGCCGGGCGTACCTTTCGCGCAAATTCAAGGAGGAGGTCGGCATGGGCATTTCGCAGTACATCAACCGCCAGAAGATCATCGAAGCCAAGCGATTTTTGCGCTTTACCGATAAATCGCTCGCGGAAATTTCGGGATACTTCGACTTTTCTTCGCAGAGTTACTTCCAGAAGCTCTTCAAGGAGCAGACGGGAATGACCCCGAGCGAATACCGCGCCCGCGGAGAGGCGTAAAGGCGGAAGAAAGAACAAATTATTCAATATCATATAAAAAGAGCAGGCCGGGAGGGTCTGCTCTTTTACTATTTTGCACCTTTATATCAAAATATTGTCATTCCTCGGGCGTGCCGCCGTTGGCGATTTGTAAAATTTTGTCCACCTCGCTGCGGCGGGAATTGCCCATGAACAGGTTCATGACGGGCATATCCATCGCCATTTTGAGGTTGGTCTTTGCCATCTCGGGGTCGGGATTGGAAGAGGCGCGCTTGACGATACTTTCGTAGATGGGTCTGCCGCCCTTGGAGAAGGCGAGATCCTTGATGGGAGAATAGCGGGTGATGATGGTGCGGTCGCGTTCCTGAGGCTTTTTCGCCTTGGCAAGGGCGAGGAACTGCTCTTCGGGTAGTTCTTGAGGGGCGGACGGCATATCGTAGTAGACGGGCGCGACTGCGCGGAGGTCGGGCACGGGAAGAACGTCCCCTGCTACATACACTTCGGCGCTCAAGCGGATGTCGCGCGAGCTTGCCCCCACGAGGATGCGGTAGACGCCCGTCTCCGTCTGCCAGGCTCCCCTCTCCGCATTGTAAAAGGCAAAGCTTTCGGACGGGAGGGTGAGGACGGCACGGACTTCGGCGCCCTTGCCGAGGGTGAACTTATAGAAGGCTTTGAGCTCCTTTTCGGGGCGGAAGATCGCGGACTCCTTCTTTTGGACGTAGACCTGCACGATCTCTTTGCCGAGGCACTTCCCCGTATTTTTGAGGCGGAAGGAGAGCGTGAGCGGTTTGCCCTTGCCGACATGGCCGTCGAGGGAGAGATCGGAATAGGAGAAGGACGTATAGGAGAGCCCGTGGCCGAAGGGAAAGAGCACGGCTTTTTGGGTGCTGTCGTAATAGCGGTAGCCCGTGAAGATGCTCTCGCGGTATTCGGCGTAATCCTCATGCTTGTGATAGTAAGCGGCCGCGGGGGTGTCTTCGTAGGCAAGCGGCCAGGTCTCGGCGAGCTTCCCCGAAGGGCTGACTTTGCCGAGCAGAATGTTTGCCGCCGCCGAGGCGCCGCAGCAGCCCGCAAGATAGGTACAAAGGATGGCCTTTGCCCGGCTCTCCCACGGGAGCGTGACGGGAGAACCCGACGTGAGGACGACGGCGGCTTCGGGGTTGGCTTCGAGCACCGCCTCGATGAGGGCGTTGTGGGAGGCGGGAAGGGAGAGCGTGGTGCGGTCCTCCCCCTCCGTCTCGCACGATTCGGGAAGCCCCGCAAAGACGACGGTCTGCCTATATTGCCCGGCAAGGGATGCGGCCTCCACGATGAGCGCTTCATCCGGCTCGGTGGAGCTGCGATGATACCCTTCGGCATAGACGACTTCTGCGCCCGCCTTTTGAAGCTCTTCGAAGGCGTTTTCGAGCAGAACGGGGATGACCTTGCTGCTGCCGCCGCCCTGATAGCGGGGCTGTTTTGCAAACGCGCCGATGACGAGGATGGGCTCCTTTGCCGTAAAGGGCAGGATATTTTGGTTTTTGACGAGGACGGCGCTCTCCTCCGCCGCGCGGCGGGCGACGGCGAGATGCTGCACCTGCAGCCGTTTGGGGAGCGCGGGCTTGCGTTTTTGGCTCTTCAGAAGCAGCTCGAGCACCTTGCCCGCGCGCTCGTCGAGCACCTCTTCGGAGAGCGCGCCACTTTTGACGGCTTCCTCGAGGTCGAGATCGCTCCCGACGGTGCCGGGCATTTCGAGATCGAGCCCCGCACAGTAGGCGGCGAGCTGATCGCGCATGGCGCTCCAATCGGTGACGAAGAGCCCTTCAAACCCCCACTCGCGGCGGGCGATGTCCGTCATGAGGCGGCTGTTTTCCGTGCAGTGGGTGCCGTTGAGTTTGTTGTACGCCGTCATGACCATCCACGGCTGTGCGCGCTTCAGGATGGCTTCAAACTGACGGAGATAGATCTCGCGCAGGGCGCGCTCGTCGACGATGCTGTCCGAGAAGAAGCGGGCATCTTCCTGCGAGTTGCAGGCAAAGTGCTTGACGCACGCCCCCACGCCCTTGGACTGGATGCCCTGCACCATCGCGGTACCGAGGTCGGCGGTGAGGACGGGGTCCTCGGAATAGTACTCAAAATTGCGGCCGCACAGGGGGTCGCGCTTGTGGTTGACGGCGGGACCCAGGATGACGGCGACGTCCTCCTTGATGCAGTCCTCGGCGAGCGCCTCGCCCACCGAAAAGAGGAGAGCAGGATCCCACGAGGAGGCAAGCGCCGAGCCCGTGGGATAGGCGATGGAGGGAACGCTCTCGTTGAGGCCGATCATATCCGTCTTGCCGCACTGCTTCCTCAGGCCGCTCGGGCCGTCCGTTATCATGATCTCGGGGAGATCCTCGCCCGTCTCCCTGCCCGTGACGTACCAGAAGCGCCGCCCGTAGAGAAGAGAGGCTTTCTCCCGGACCGTCATTTTGGAGAGCAGAGAAGCGGCTTCCCGTTTCAGATTGTCCTTTGTCCTCGGCATATTTGTTCTCCTTTATGGCTTGTAGCAAAGTTCGAGCTTTGCAAAGAGGTCGCGGAAGGTGAGCCCCACGTTGACCGAGCGGTAGACACGGATGGTGCGCTCTTTTTGGGCGCCCTCCGAATAGGTGCCGTCGGCGTTGACGTGCGGTGAGGGGACCTCATCAAAGTAGTGCTGCCCCCATTCGAGGAGCACGCTCACCGTGGGGTTATCGCCCAGCACCCATGTTTCGGGGAAGCGATCCTTTTCGACGCCGATGATGGTCTGCGAGGTCTCGACGAGTTCCTCGAAGAGGTATTTGCCGAGCTTGCCGCAGGGGGCGACATGAAGGGCGAGTTCGGAAAAACTGACTTCCATCGTGCGGTAGACGTCCTGCGGGACCTGCCAGAGCGGGATATCGCTTTGAAAGACGAGATTGGCGGCGTCGATATCCTGACAGAGGTTAAATTCGGGGTTGCCCGCGGGATAGGAGCCGCCGCCGATCCAGACGGCGGTGAGCTTTTGTGCAATGCGGGGCTCGAGCTTGTAGGCTGCGGCAAGGTCGGTGATGCCGCCGAGGAAACAGACGAAGAGCGGGCGGCCATCTTCCTTCATCGCCTCTTGGACGATGAACTTGGCGCCCTCGCTCGGCTCATCGCCGTGGGCGAGCTCAAACCGCGCGCCCTTCAGAAGGGGCACGTCGTCGATCTCTGCCAATGAGAGAAGGCGCTCCCCCTCTTCGTAGCTCATCTGCATGGTGTTGCCCCTGCGGGAGAGCATGACAGAAAGCCCTTCGCCGAAGCGGCCCGACTCCCCTCTTGCGGCGACCTCTTCGGCAAGGCGGGGGAACCATTCGAAGTGCCCCGCGATGATGCCGAGCACTTCTTCGTTGGGGGAAAGCAGATGATGCATGACGGCGTACTGGTCGTCTGCCTCGTTTTTCAGGTCGCTGTGGACGATGACGCGGATGCGCTTTTCTTTGGGAATGGAAAATCCTAATTTCTGTAAGACTTCTTCGCGTTTCATGGATGTTCTCCTCGGGAGAGGTGCGGCTCCCCTCTTTTTTCTTATCATAGCAGAAAAAACTGTGAGGTTCTATCAAAATTTTTTCGTCAATGACAAGATATTTTCCTTTTTCAGCCTGCGAACTGGGCGTTGTAGAGGTTTGCGTAGAAGCCGCGGCGGGCAAGCAGCTCTTCGTGCGTGCCCTGTTCGACGATGTTGCCGTGGTCGAGCACGAGGATGAGGTCGGCGTTTTGGATGGTCGAGAGGCGGTGGGCGATGACGAAGCTCGTGCGGCCCTTCGTGAGGGCGTCCATCGCCGCCTGGATGGTGCGCTCGGTGCGGGTGTCGACGTTTGAAGTCGCCTCGTCCAGAATGAGCATGGGCGCATCCTCGATCATGGCGCGGGCGATGGTGACGAGCTGCTTCTGCCCGCCCGAGAGGGAATTTTCGCCGATGACCGTCTCCGCCCCTTGCGGGAGCGCGGCGACGAGGTGATAGATATCGGAAGCGATGACCGCCTCTTTGATACGCTCTTCGGGAACGCCCTGCTTGCTGTAGAGGACGTTATCTTTGAGCGTGCCGCCGAACACCCATGCATCCTGCAAGACCATCGAGAAGAGATCGCGCATGTTGGCGCGGGAGAGCAATTTGATGGAGACGCCGTCGATGAGGATATCCCCTTCGCATTCGTAAAAGCGCATCAGAAGATTGACAAGCGTCGTCTTACCTGCGCCCGTGGGGCCGACGATGGCGACCTTCTGCCCCGCTTTGACCGTCGCGGAGAAATCGCGGAGGACGGGGTGGGAAGCATCATACCCGAAGGAGACGTGGCGGAATTCGACGGCGCCTTTCACCTCTTCGGGCGCAATGTGCGCGGCGGGCGTTTCCTGCGGTTCTTCCTCCTCTTCGAGGAATTCAAAGACGCGGCCTGCGGCGGCAGAGGCGGACTGGAACAAGTTCGCCGCCTGCCCGAGCTGCGACAAGGGAGACTGGAAGAGGTTGATGTAGAGAAGAAAGGCGGCAAGATCGCCGAGCGTTGCCCCGCCGCGCGCCATCAGGATGCCCCCTACCACGCAGATGGCGACATAGCCGAGCTTGGAGATGAAGGTCGTCAGCGGATGGGCGATCGCCGAGATGACATTGGCGCGGTACATGGAGGCGCGGAGGCGTTCGTTGCCCCGTTCGAAGTTTTGCAGGGCGCGCTCCTCGGCGCCGTAAGCGCGGATGAGTTCGAGCGAGGAGTAATACTCCTCCGCACAGCCGTTGAGCGCTCCGAGCCGCTGCTGCTGGGCGCGGAAGTACTTCTGCGAACGGCGCACGATGAAGGCGATGACAAGGAGAGAGAAGGGAACGGTCGCAAAGGCGGTGAGCGTCATCCACGGGTCGGTGAGGAACATCATGACGATGACGACGACGAGCTGCACCGCCGCCGTGAGCGACGTGCTCAGCGAGCTTGCCATGGACTGGGCGACGGTATCGACGTCGTTGGTGACGCGGGAGAGCGTATCGCCCAGGGCGTGGCCGTCGAAATAGCGCATGGGAAGCCTGCCGAGCTTGGCGGAGATATCCGTGCGCAAACGGCGCGCGACGCTCTGATTGATGCCCGCCATGAGATAGGCTTGCAAATAAGAGCAGAACGCGGAGCCTAAGTACATGCCCGTGAGCGTCAGCCCGAGGCGGAGGATGACGTTCATGTCGATGACATCTGCCATCGTCAGCGAGCCCGATGCCTGACGGGATGCCGACTCGATGTAGTCGGTGAGCTCCTTTAAGAAGGTGGCGGCAAAGACGGTGAGAAAGACGCCCGCGATGCTCAGAATGAGCACGGCGATAAGCCCCGCAAGATGGCGCTTGCAGTAAATAAGTAATTTGGAAAGCGGCGATCTGTTCTTTTGTTGTTTCATCTTGCAAGCTCCTCTTGGGTCATTTGTGATTGTGCTATTTCGAGGTATGCGGGACAAGTTTTAAGCAATTCTTCATGCGTGCCTGCGCCTGCCATTTTGCCGTGGTCCAAAACGACGATGACGTCGGCATCGCGCACGGTGGAGATGCGCTGGGCGACGATGACTTTGGTGGTGCCTGCAAAGCGCTCTTTGAGGTTTTTCCTCACTTTGGCGTCCGTTGCGAAGTCGAGCGCGGAGAAGCTGTCGTCAAAGAGCACATAGGAAGGCCTGGCGGCAACGGCGCGGGCGATGGAGAGGCGCTGGCGCTGCCCGCCCGAGAAGTTGCGGCCGCCCTGCGCGACCTCTGCCTGCAAGCCCCCCTTTTCCGTGATGAACTCTGCGGCACAGGCGGCGTCGGCTGCCGCCATGAGGGCTTCGTCCGAAAGCGAAGGGTCGGCGAAGGCGAGATTTTCGCGGATGGTGCCCGAAAGAAGCGCGCTCTTTTGCGGGGCGTAGCCGAGGTGGCTGCGGAGCTCCTTTTGCGGGACGTCCTTAACGTTCATGCCGCCCACGAAGACTTCGCCCGCGTCGGCATCGAGAAAGCGCAGAAGGAGCTTTAGAAGCGTCGTCTTGCCTGCGCCCGTGCCGCCCACGACGGCGAGCGTCTGCCCCCTCTCCACACGGAAAGAAACCCGGCTTATCACAGGCGCGCCGCCGTAGCTTGCGGAAACGCCTTTCATCTCGATGGAGCCGTCGGGGGTATAGGAGACGGGAGCGGCGGGGTCTTGGAGTTCGGACTGCTTCCCGAGCACTTCCAGAATGCGCTTTGCGGAGACCTGCGCGCGCGGGATCATGTTGAAGAGCATGACAAGCACCATGAACGCCGTAACGACCTGCGAGGCGAGCTGGGTGAAGGAGAACATTTCGGGAAAGAAGGCGGCGTTGTTGTCGCGCACGATGATGAAGCACCCCAGCCAATAGATGGCGAGCGTCAGGCCGTTGAAGATGAGCATCATGAGGGGGTTCATGAGCGCCATTGCGCGGCCTGCGAAGGTGTTGTTCTTCTGAAGGGCGGCGCTCACCTCTTCGAAGCGGGCGCGCTCGTACTCCTCCGCATTGTAGGCGCGCACGACGCGGATGCCCGTGAGCGTATCACGCAAGGTGCCGTTGAGGCGGTCGGTGAGCTTCTGGACGAGCTTGAAGCGGGGCAGCGTGACGGCGAGGATGGCGGCGATGCCGCAAAGCAGGATGACGACGGCGCCAGCCGTGACGAAGGTGAGTTCGCCGCTCGACTGGGCGATGCGGACGATCGCCATGCCAGCCATGAGGGGCGCGCCCACGCCGAGGCGAAGGATGAGCACCATCGAGGAGACGACCTGCTGGACGTCGTTGGTGGTGCGCGTCAAAAGCGAGCCCGCCGTAAACGCGCCTGCCGTGCGGTCGGAAAGCGATAAGACGTGCGAGAACACCTCCCCTCTCAGCCGCCGCCCGAGGCCCGTTGAGATGGAGGCGGAGAGGAAGGTCTCTGCGATGGTCGCAAGGACGCTCACCGCCGCGAAGGCGAGCATGATGCCGCCCGTTCTGAGGATGGAAAGCGCCTCTGCGCCCGCCTGCATCTGTTCGACGATGCGCGCCGTGTAGGTGGGAAGCGTGACGTCGGCAAACACCTGCACGACGAGGAATGCGAGGAGCAAGAGAAAGAAAAAAACTTGTTTTTTGGTGAGATAGCGAATGAGGCGAAACATGATGCCCTCCCTTTGTTCTGCTTTATTGTAGCATAAACTTTACATATTGTCAAGTGTTTAAGGCAAAAAATAATTGACGAGTTGTAAAGAAATTTTGCGCAAACGCTTGCCTTTCGGGGGAAAATGTGCTATCTTGAAGGCATGAACAAGTTTGAGGAAAAGCGTGCGGAGCGCAGAAAGATCATTCTGACGGAAGCGAAGAAGCTCGTTCTGGAGCGCGGCATCTATGACGGGGCGATGAGCGAACTCGCCGTGCGGGCGGGCATCTCGCGCCAGCAGCTCTATAACTATTATAAGAACCTCGACGAGGTGCTTGAAGGCATCATGGGAGAGCTCGTTGCGCACTCCTATCTTGCGCGCATCGCGGACGCCGCCGAGGTAGACACGCCCGAGAATCTCATCCGCTATGCCATCCTCGCCTTCAAGGACCTCTCGCCCGAGGTGCACGACGACCTTTTGTTTATGAACCTCTACTCGGTGTATCTTGCGACCAATCAAAGGGATGGAGCGGAGCGCAGGTCGGCGCGCATCCTGCTCTTTGAACGGCAGATCGTGCGCGGACAGGAGGCGGGCGTGTTCCGCACCGACAAGCCGCTCGAGGAGCTGACGGCGACCGTCTCCATCCTTCTGGCGGGCTACACCTTCCACTGCGAGACGCTCTCGGAGAACGCGAGGGCGCGGATGCTCGGCGAAGAGATGCTCCACCGCCTTGCCGACATGGTTTTGGCGTATCTGAAGGGCTCCCCCACGCCCGCAGGATAACAATCTTAGGAAAACGGCGGAAGTTGGGCGCCATACTTGAATTAGTTTAGGTTTGTAAGAAGGAATAAAAGAAAAAAGGCGATAATTTTGCAAAAAACCCAAAGATTCTGATAGACTTCTTCGGATATATCTGATATAATAGGACCAAGATCGAACGAGGCCGACCGCTTCATAACTTCAATCCCCCTATTTTGATCATCGTTGGCCAACTCGATCGACAATTTACAAAAAGGGAACGGTACACTCCGTTCCCTTTTTTGTTGTGCAAAGCGAATGCGGACGAGGCGGGAGAAAGCGAAAAAGACGGCCGAAGGAACGGCCGCCTTTTTCAGGGGGGAGGTGGGTGTGCGGTTTTTGAGGAGTTGCGGAGGGCTTATGCGCCGCCGAGGGAAGAGGCTTCGGCGGAGCCATGTACCGCCGAGGGCAAGAGGCTTCGGCGAAGCTATTGCCGCGCCTCTCTCTGAGGGCGGGCTATTTATTTGCCGCGCGCAAGAGATACGGCGGCGGAAGCCTCTTTTTCGATCTCTTCGGGGGTACCCTTCACCATCCAGCTGCCGCCGCAGGCGAAAATTTTGGGGAAGGAGAGATATTCGTTGAGGTTATCGGGCCCGACGCCGCCCGTCGGCATGAAATGGACCTGCGGGAAGGCGGCGGACAGCGCTTTGATAGTCTTTAATCCCCCGAAGTCGCCCGCGGGGAAAAATTTGAGGTGATCGTACCCGAGCGAAAGCGCCTTGATGACCTCCGTCGGCGTGACGACGCCCGGGAGATAGGGAATTCCTTCCCGCATGCACACTTTGGCGACCTTTTTGGAACAGCCCGGGGAGACGATGAACTTCGCCCCTGCCGCGATGGCGCGCTCGCACTGCTCCTTGTTGATGACGGTGCCCGCACCCACGAGCATCTCGGGGAATTTTTGCACGGCGAGGGAGATCGCTTCCTCGGCGCACTCGGTGCGGAAGCAGATCTCCGCGACGGGAAGCCCGCCCTTGATGAGCGCGGAGAGCGTGGGCTCGGCGTCTTCGATCGACTTTAACGTGACGACGGGCACGAGCTTGTATGCTTGGATACGCTTTAATACTTCGTTCATTGGTCAGCCTCCTGAAAATGTTTCATGGGAAGAGAGAAGCGGTGGGCGCCTGCGGGGAGGGCGCGCGAGGAGCCGTCGGGGAGCTTTAAAGTGCAGGGAAGCCCTTCGGGCACGCAGAAGCGGAAAGTGACGGTATCCCCCTCGATCTTCCAGCCCGAGAGAATGTTCCCGAAGGGAGAACGGTATTCCCCTTCCGCCTCGCCCAAAAGGCGCGAAGGATGCGGCACGAGGGTGAGGGTGCGGCGGCAAAGACGGATGCCGAGGACGCTGTCGAAGAGCCAGCCCGCGACCGAGCCGTAGGCGTAGTGGTTGAACGATTCGTGCGGCTCGCCCTGTTCGTCGTAGGGATCCCAGCGTTCGGGGATGGTGGTGAGCCCGCGCTCCACCGCATACAGCCAGCCGGGGCAGCCGCGCTGCAAAAGGACGCGGCAGGCCGTCTCGTGATAGCCGTGGTCCGTAAGGACGCGGAGAAGGGCGTGCGTCGTCAGAAAGCCCGTGTTGGGGCGGTAGCCGTGACGGATGACGAGCGCGTTGAGCGAGGCTGCCGCGCGCGCCGCCTCCTCCCCTTCCAGGAAGCCGAAGGCGAGCGGACGCACATAGCGGCACATACGGTCGGAGACGATCTCCCCTTCGGGGAGGAAGGAAAAGCGGTATGCCTTGACGGCGCCTTCCCGGACGCCTGCATAATAGGCGCTCTCCTCGCTCTTTCCGAGCGCGGCGCAGATACCCGACATGATCTTGCAGCCGTTTGCAAGATAGGCGGTCGCGATCTCGGGCTCGCCGTGGAGGGCGGTGTTTTTAAGCTGCGTTGCGGCGTCGATGCCCGGCTCCATCCATTCGCCCCAATGCATCCCCGCGTCGAGGAGATATTGGGAATAGGGGTTGTGTTTGTTTTCTTCCCGCGTCGAAGCGCTTGCCTCTTGGATGAGGAAATCCATCCACTTTTTGAGGGGCGCATAGAAGCGCTTGCCGACGGAAATATCGTCGTAGCGTTCCCAAAGGGCGTTGACGGCGATCTCGAAGGCGTTGCACCAGCCCGCGCCGCCGTCGAACACCTTGCAGGGGCGGGGATCGGGCGCGATCTGCTTGATCCTGCCGTTATCGAATTGCGTTGCGGCAAGGTCGCTCAGCCAATTTTCGACAAAGCCCTTACAGTCGCTCAAATACATCGCCGTGTGCAGAAAGACCTGCAGATCGCCCGTGAAGCCCTCCTTCTGGCGGGTCGGGCAGTCCGTCGGCACCCCCACCGCGTTGGAATGCCAGCTCCAAACGGCGTTTGAAAAGAGTTGGTCGACCAAAGGTTCGCCGCAACGGAAGCGGGCGGTGTCTTCCATGTCCGACCAGACGGCGACTGCCGTGAACATCTCTTCGGACAGGGGGAAATCGGCTTCGAGCCTGACATAGCGGAACCCGAAATAGCTGCCCGACGGAACAAAATGATTGCGGCCTTCCCGGCAGATATATTCGACGCGCTGTCTGACATGGTTGTTGGGGCTCTGGAAGTTTTCGAGCGTCAGCTCTCCGTCGCTGCCCAGCGTTTCGCCGTGCGTCATGACGAGACGTTTGCCCGCTTCGCCCGTGAAATCGAGTTCGAGATAGCCCGCGATGTTCTGCCCGAGATCGAGCAGGAGCGCGCCCTTCGGCGTGCGCACGAATTTGCCCTTGAGACGCTTCTTTTCGCGGATGGGAGCGGGGCTCATCGGCACGAGCGCCGCATACCCGAAGGGATAGGTCGTTACGGCGTGCCAAGCGGACGGTTCGAGGCGGGCGTCGCAGAGTTCCCCGTCCATCAGATCGCTGAAGCGGACGGGGCCTTCCTGAGAGGCGAGCCAGCTTTCGTCGGAGACGACGGCGCCCTCCTCCGTTTCGAGCACGCAAAGAAGCGCCACGTCGTTGCCGTAGATGTTGATGAGCCCGTCGTTCGTCATCTTGCCGCGCCACCAGCCGCTCACGAGGACGATGAGAAGCTCGTTTTCCCCTTTGCGGAGGGCGGAAGAGGCGTCGTACTCCGCGTAAGGCAGGCGGCGGTCGTATTCCGCGGGGCCGGGACAGAGCGGATCGCTCAGGCGGACGCCGTTGAGATAGCAGCACACGATGCCGTGCGTCGCGACATACAGCGTCGCTTTGCCCGTTTTGGAGAGGGAAAAGGTCTTTTTGAGATAGCTCGCGGGGCGGACGGGCACTTCCGTTGTGCCGTGGACGAAGGCGTCGCGCGACATGACGGGATCCCCCGCACTCTTATCGGGCACGGTGAGGACGGGCTTAAGACCGGGTTCGGGAAGCAGCCATTCGGCGTGATATTTTTCAAAGACCGTCATCTCTGCGCCCCCTTGCGGACGGCTTCGAAGAGGCCGGAAAGATAGGCGGCGCCGAGGGCTCTGTCGTAGAGGCCGTAGCCGGGTTTTCCTTCCTCGCCCCAGATGTTGCGGCCGTGGTCGGGGCGGACATAGCCCGAAAAGCCGTTCTCTTCGAGTGCCTTGACGATGGCATAGATATCGACGTTGCCGTCCTGCGTCTGATGGCCGTTTTCATAGAAGTCCGTCTCGTTGACGAATTTGAGCTGACGAAGGTGCGCGAAGTAGATGCGTTTTGCGTACTTTTCCGCCATTTTGGGAAGGTCGTTGAATCTGCCTGCGCCGAGGCTCCCCGTGCAGAAGGTGAAGCCGTTGTGGATGTTTGGAACGGCGTTTATCATCTTTTCGTAGCTCTCCGCGCCCGTGACGATGCGGGGAAGGCCGAAGATATCCCAGGGCGGGTCGTCAGGGTGGATCGCCATATTGATGCCCGTTTCGTCGCACGCGGGCATGATGCCGTTCAAGAAGTACACGAGGTTTTCAAAGAGCTGTTCGTGCGAGATGTTCTCGTACTCTTTGAGGAGCCCGCCAAGCTCTTCGGGGGTGTAGCTTTCGTCCCAGCCGGGAAGGCGCAAGTCGTGCTTGTCGAGCTTCTGGAAGTCCGCCTCTTTGTAGGCGAGGCAGACGGCGCCGTTTTTTTGCACATAGTGAAGGTCGGTGCGGAACCAATCGAAGACGGGCATGAAGTTGTAGCAGATGCACCTGACGCCGAATTTGCCCAAATTGCGGATGGTCTCCGCATAGTTTGCGATGAGACGGTCGCGCGAGGGCTTGCCGAGCTTGATATCTTCGTGCACGGGGACGGACTCGATGACTTCCATCTCGAGGTCTGCTTGTTCGCACAGCTCTTTGAGGCGGGCGATCTTATCGCACGGCCAGACTTCGCCCACGGGGACATCGTAAACGGCCGTGACGACGCCCGATAAATTGGGGATCTGCTTGATGTAGGAAAGCGGGATGCAGTCGCTCTCCCCGTACCAGCGGAAGGTCATTTTCATCATGATGTTCTCCTTTGCCTTCAATTTTTATGAAGGCCGAACTGCAGAAATTCTGCTCTTCCCGCGCCGTGATAGACGAAGCGGAGCGCAGAAGTGCCGTGAGCGGTCAGGTCAGCATCGACCTGCTGCCATGCGGCGGAGGGGCCGACGGGGATGCGAACGGCCGTCTCTTCCCCGATCTTCACTTCAAACTCGCCCTCTCCCGTGCCGCGCACCCAAAGAGAAAGGCGGCAACTCCCGTTAAAGGCGAAATACTTGAAGGCGATGAGCGTGCCCTCTGCGATGTTCGCGATATAGCGCTCGTCATTCCCGTGCGTGATGAAGGGGATGTCCTCGTCGGTCGCGCGGTTGGTGATGTGCGGCATATTGCCGTTCGTCAGGTTGCAGCAGACGGGCGCGGGGAAGACGCCTTCGGGCAGGAGCGGGCCGCCGTTGAGGCCGCAGGACGTCATTTCCACCTGCGGGATGCAGCCGTCCGCGAGCAATTGGACGGGCTCGGCGCACGCCTGGCGGCTGAAAGTGGAACGGTGCGTCTGACGGTGATAAAAAATATACCACCTGCCGTTGATGCATTCGATGCTGCCGTGGTTGTTGGCGGTCCGGTTGAGACGATCCTCTTCCCGCCTTCCCGAAAGCCCGACGTCGCCGTTGGAGACGATCGTGCCGCGGAAGGTAAAGCCGCGGTCGGGATAGCGGCTCGTCGCGTAGCAGAGCTCATGGCTGAGCTGAGAGGAATAGATGAAGTAGTAAAGACCCCCCACCTTGCGGATGGAGCTTGCCTCGTAGAAGGCGTGGCCTTCGAAACTTGTGCCCTCCGCCATGAACTGACCGGGCATGATGCGCCGCGGGAGTTCGTCGACGGTGAGCATATCGTCTTTCAGGGTACAGGCGACGGCGCCCATCAGGCTGCCGCCCTCTTCCCCTTCCACCTCTTCCTGCGTGCGGTGAAAGAGGCGCGTTTCGCCCATGAGGAGCATCTCCTTGAACTGTTCGGGGGGAACGTCGTGCCCGCGGTTGGCCTTGGCGGCATTGGTCGAGAGCGACCAGCCGTAGTAGAGGCGGATGACGCCGTTGTCGTTGAGGACGGCGGGATCGGCGGGCACAAAGCGGCGGAGCGGACTGCCGTCGGGAAGGCGGACTTCGCCCAGATAGCGGTAGTTCCCGCAGGGGGAATCGGCGACGGCGACAAAGATGCCGCCCTCAAAATCGCCGAGGCAGTAGTAAAGATAGAATTTTCCGTCGTTTCCGCGCACGACGTCGGGCGCGTAAAGGCACTTCCCCTCCCCGCCCGGCTGACGGTCGGCGGAATAGATGACGCCCTCATACCGCCATGAAGTAAGATCGTCGACGGGCGCGGACCAGCCGACGTAATCGCCCATCTGACAATATTCGGAGCCGCCCTCACGATCGTGTGAGCCGAAGAGATACACCCTGTCGCCGAAGACATGGGGTTCGCCGTCGGGGATGTATTCATCGAGCGGCAAAAAGGGATTGAAGGCTTGCCGTTTGGGTTGAACGCCGCTGTTGGAAGGCGCGGCGGCGTTCGTTTCGTTGAGCGGCGCACTACGCGGCGCAGAAGGAGTCATAATTGGAGCGCCTCCTTGATGTTGTAGTAACAGATGTTTTTTGCCGTTTCTAAAGCGGCGGAAAGGTCGTACTCGCCCCTCTCGACAAGGTTTCCGAGGAAGTCGGAGAGGATGCGGCGGAAGAAGTCGAAGCGGGCGTAGGAAGAAAACGAGCGGCTGTCGGTGAGCATCCCGTAGTTTGTCCCGAGGGCGGAATACTCCGCGATCGTGGAGAGGTTTTTGCGGATGCCTTGTACGGTATCGTTGAACCACCACGCGGCGCCCATCTTCACATGACGGAAGGCGCCCGTGAGGCAGGCGAGCACGGGGAGCTCGGAATCGTTCAAAGTATATAAAATGGTTTCGGGGCGTTCTTCATCGGATAATTGCTGGAAGAATTGAATGACGCTCTGAATGGGAGAACGGTCGGCGATGACGTCGAAGCCCGCGTCTGCCCCGCACTTTGCGAACATGGGGGCATTGATGTTGCGCGTCACGGCAAAGTGCAGCTGCATGATGATGCCGTGCTTTTTGTAGAGACGGGCGAGCTCGACGAGAAGATACCCAAAGAGCGCCTCTTTTTGTTCTTCCGAGAGCGATTTGCGCTCGGAATACAGCTTTTCGGCAATACTATGCGTGACATAATACTGTGCAAAACGGCAAAATCCGTGATCTGAGATGCGGCATCCGCGGGAAATGAAGTGAATAAGGCGCTTTTCGACGGCTTTTAAGAGCCCGTCTAACGTGCTCACGTCCTCCCCCGCCGTCTCGCCCAAACACTGCAAATAACCCTCGTCGAGCGTGAAGAGCTTATCGGGACGGAAGGTGGGAGCAACGATCGTTCCGCCGTATTTCCCGTGGGCAGCAAGGTCGTCGCAAGGGTCGTCCGTCGTGGCGACGAACTCCACCTTGTACTGCTTCAAAAGAGTGGAAACAGAGATATTCTGAAGCTTTTCGTTGGCGGCGTCGAAGATGCGGTCGGCATTCTCCGCATTCAGCGGTTCAAAGATGCCGAACACCTGCTGAAGCTCCATGTGCGTCCAGTAGTAGAGCGGGTTCCCCGCAAGTTTGGGAAGAACGGAGGCGTAGGCACGGAACTTTTCGCGCCACGAGCTGTTGCCCGTGATGAGCTCCTCCCCCACCCCGCAGAGGCGCATCGCACGCCATTTGTAGTGATCGCCCGAAAGCCAGAGTTCGCCGATGTTTTGGAATTTGGCGTCCTCTTTGATCTTATACTGGTCGAGATGGCAGTGATAGTCGATGATGGGAAGGCCTTTGACTTCCGCGTAGATCTTTTTCGCCGACTCGCTGTTCAAGAGCAGGTCGGACCCGAAGAAAGATTTCATGATTTCTCCTTATTTGATATGTTGTTTCAGTAGGCGCTCAAAGTTTCCAGGTGTCTTTCCAATGTAATATAGGGCGCTCCCCCTCCCACTCGAGAGGCAGGAGCACATAGTCGGCGAGCGAGGTGTTGCAGGCTTCCGAGATGTGGATGGCGACCTTCATCGCCTCTTCACGGTCGCGGACGGGATCGAGACCGAGCTCTTTGAGCTTTGCCATGATCTTTTTCTGCGTGGCGGGGTCGGGACGGAGATCGCCCGTGTAGCTCCAATCATTGAGCTCGGGCATCCACCGGTCGCCGAGGTACAGATACCGGCCATTCACCTCGATGACGCAGGTGCTCTGCGAGTGGAAGGTGGTGTTGGAAGGGTCGCCCTCTGAAAGGTCGCCGAGGACGGTGTAGCCGCGGAGCGGGTCGTCGGAGACAGCCACTTCCGAGGGGTTGGGGCGATAGCCCGTCATGCCGCTCGTGATGAGGTAATGGCGGCCGCCGCGCACAAAATGGGTGGGCGCCTCGCGCGTTTCGGGCGGCTTTTTGCCCGAATAGATGGCGACGGGCTCCCCTTCCACCTGCGTATAGTCGGCGGAAAGGTGCGCGCCCAAAAGGTCGGTGTGGTCCGCCTCGAAATAGATGTAGGCATTGCCCTTCTCGTCCTTCCAAAGGTCGAAGTCGCCGCACTTGCGGCCGCAGGGGAAATAGCGGCTGTTCACGATGGTGTAGGGGCCTTTGAGAGCGTCCGCCGTGAGAACAGCGTAGTGCGAATCGTCGCAGAATTTGAGCCAGAGGACGTACTTTTTCGTCTTTTCGTTGAAAAGGAGGTGCGGGCGATCGAGATGGCGCGCGGGATGCAGGATGCTCTCCCGGTCGTCGGGCTCGGGCGGCACGATGAGACCTTCGTCCTGCCAATTCATGAGGTCGTGAGAGGAATAGAGGCGCACGCCCCACGTCCAGACCTCGTCCTCGCCCGTGGTGTGATCCTTGTTTTCCCCGAGCCAATAGTAGGTGCCGTTCTCTTGGAAGATCTGCCCGCCGTGCGCCTGGATGCGCTTGCCGTCGGTATCCAGCCACGGGGCGCCGGGGGTGAATGCGGTGTACATGATGAACTCCTTATGATGAAAGTTGCCGCAGCGCGACAAAGTATGGCGCGATGAATGCGCGCTCAGACTTGTTTGAGTGGGCAGTCGCGTGCAGGGCAAGGAGGGCGCGGCTTTGCGAGGGGAGTATATAAAGACATACATGACCCGAAGCGAAACGCAAGCCCGACACCGCCATGCACGATGAATGCGCGCTCAAACGCCCGAATAGGCCGAGAAGCCGCCGTCCACAGGGATCACCGTGCCCGTCACGAAGCCGCTCGCCTCGTCGTCGGAGAGCCACAATAACGCGCCGAGGAGGTCCTTCGTTTCGCCGAACTTCTTCATGGGTGTGGCGGCTAAAATTTTACCCGTGCGGGCCGTGGGAGAGCCGTCCTCGTTGAAGAGAAGGGCGCGGTTCTGATTGGTGACGAAAAAGCCGGGCGCGATGGCGTTGCAGCGGATGCCCTTCGAGGCAAAGTGCACGGCGAGCCACTGCGTGAAGTTACTGATGCCTGCCTTTGCTGCGGAATAGGCGGGGATCTTGGTCAAGGGGCGGTAGGCGTTCATCGAGGAGATGTTGATGATGTTGCCACCCGTTTTTATCATGTCGGCAGCGAACACCTGCGTGACGAGGAACGCCGTCGTGATGTTGAGGTCGAACACGAACTTGATTCCGCTTTCGTCGAGGGCGAAGAAATCTTTCTGCGCTTCCTCGGCCGCCGTTTCGTTGTCCGTCGTGGCGCGCGGATTGTTGCCGCCTGCGCCGTTGATGAGGAAGTTGACGGGACCGAACGCTTCGTTGACTTCCTCTTTGGCCGCCTTGATGCTCTCTTTATCGAGGCAGTTGCAGCGGACGGCGATGGCGTTTTCGCCGATGTCGTCGGCGACGGCTTTGGCCGCATCGTAGTTGATGTCGAGAAGCGCCACTTTGGCGCCGCACTCCGCAAGGGCACGGGCAAACTCGCTCATGAGGACGCCGCCCGCACCCGTGACGGCGACGACTTTATCGCTTAAATCGACTTGAAAAGGCAGTTTCATAAGTTTTCTCCTTGTTCCTGGCTTTGTTCCCCTATATGATAGCACATCGGACTGTTTTATTCTATCAAAATTGTTGGAACGATGACAAATTTTTGTTTTTTTCTTGCCGTGAGGGTCAATTTCCGCCGAGATCGCGCAAGAAAGCCGCTTTGAGGCGGGCCTCCTCCCCTTCCGCGTTTCCATCTTTGACAAGTTCGAGGAAGGCGGGGAGCTGCGCCCACGAGGCTTCCTCGCTTCTTACGAGAATGGGATAGAAGAGGACGCCGTTTTCGCCTGCCGCCCTCTCGTCGCCCGGGGCGTCGCCGCACATGACGGCGTTTTGGGGCGCGCACCCCTTTTTGAGGAGCTCGGCGATGCAGTGGGCTTTGGAGCCGTCCTGCTGGGTCGTGAGGACGTCGACGTGAGCAAGGAGGCCGCAGCGCACCCACTCCTCCTCCACTGCCGCATAGTTGGCGCTGGAGACGACGGCGATATCGAAGGACTTGTGCGCCTCTTCGAGGACGGCGCGGACGCCGCGGAAGGCGGTTTTTTCGTCGTCGGTGAGTTCCCCGATCGCCTTGTTGACGGCGCGCGACCAGGAGAGCGCCTTCGAAAAGACGGAGTTTTCGGCGGCGTGGACCTCGACGGCGCGCTCGGAAAGTTCTTTGCTCGTCTACGCCCATCGGGAGAATGCCGCGACGTTTTGATCGTCGGGGAAGAGCTCCGTCAGAATGTGGGCAAGGCCCAAGAAGCGGTTGATGCCGCGCGTCATGGAAAAGAGGTTGATCTCGTTCCAGCGCTTTAAGGCGGCGTCGCGGCCCGCGCCCAAGCCCCACTCGTCGGCAAAACAGGGGCCGAAACAGCGGAAGTGCTTGATGTTCATGGTGTCCATCGCGCAGCCGTCGCTGTCGACGCAGAGAAGGAAGGGCTTGCGGCGGACAAACTCATGCAGCGAATGCGCCATCGCTAAAACCTCGTGTCGAGCATACCGCAGAAGGCATCGACGGGAGAGACGCCCGTAAATTCGCTCTTGCCTTCGAGTTTATCGAGGAAGGCGTCGACGGTCGCTTCGTTTGCATCGTAGCAGTTGACGAAGGTCTTGATCTGCGGCACGTCCACCAAGTGGAAGGGGCAGTTGAAGGAGACGAAAACAGTCGGGATCTCGTTGACGTACCAGGGGTTATCCCACCCGCCCTTACTGATCGCCCATTCGAGGCGCTGCGTCGTGCGCATGGTCGAGGAGACGTTCGCATAGCAGAGGACGAGGTCGTAGTTGTCGGTGAGCGCCGAGACGGACTGTTTGAGGCCGTAAGCGCCCCTGTTGCCCTTCTGCGAGAGGAGCTTGGTCGCTTCATCGCCGCCCTTTTGCATGAGCTCGACGATCTTGGCGACGGGGTCGACGTACTCGGTGACCGCAAAACCGCGCGCCTCCAGCTTCTCTTTGAGCTGGTTTTTGAGCCTGGAGCCGTCTGCGCCCATGCCGGCGCGCGCCAGGATGGGGCTCGGGTGAGGGCCGACGGAGACCAAAAGGATGCGCTTGTACTTTTCGGGCGTGACGGGGAAGATGTCCTCGGTATGCTTGACGAGCGTCACAGCCTTCTCCGCGACCTCCTTGGCGATCTCCTTATATTCAGGCCTGCCGATGGCGGAAAGTCCCTCTTTGGCGGGGAATTTGTCAAGCGTAAAAGCGTTGAGCCCGACGATGCACTTGAGCGCGAGGATGCGGCGGAGGGCATCATGCAGGCGCTCCTCCGTGAGGATGCCCTTGTCGTACGCTTCCGTCATGTATCGGGTGTCCTCTTCGATGTCGTTGTAGAAGAGGAACATATCGATGCCCGCCATGATGGCGCCCGGGACGAGCTCGCTGCGCTTTGCCCTGCCCGTGAGGCCGACCATGTGCGAGGCATCCGAGACGATGAGCCCGTTGAAGCCGAGCTTGCCGCGGAGAAGATCGCCCAAAAGCTCCTTGGAGAGGGTGGCAGGCTTCAGATCCTCGTCCTTGAGCCCGGGGCAAAAGTGGCGCTGGTAGGCGGGCATCATGATGTGCCCCGGCATCACTGCCTGCACGCCCGCTTCGATCATGCCCTTGTAGACTTTGCCGTAACTACGATCCCACTCCTCCATCGAGAGCGCGTTGACGGAGGTGGCGATGTGGGGGTCGCGCTCGTCCGAGCCGTCGCCCGGGAAGTGCTTCATCGCGCAGACGATGCCGCTTTCGGAGATGCCGCGGAAATATTCCTTGCTCACGGTGTCCGCGTCCTTCCCCCATCCGCGCACGGAGATGCCGGGATTGTGCCAATTGGTGACAAGGTCGACGATGGGCGCGAATGCCCAATTGGAGCCCGTCGCCTTGGTTTCGATGCCGCAGATGCGGCCGAGTTCGTAGGCGTACTTCGTGTCGCCCGTGGCGGCGACCTTCATCTCGTTGCCGATAAAAGTGCCATCTTTGCTGGCGCCGTTGCCGCCCGATTCGACGTTGACGGCGGAAAGGACGGGAATTTTCGAACATTTCTGGAAGTTGTAGTTCATCTCCCACATCTCTTCCTTGGAACGGGGGTTGAAGCGGATGCCGCCCATGTGCATACGGGAGACTTCCTCTTGAACGTCCTCTTCCTTGTTGGAGCCCGTGAGATGGATGAAGAGCTGACCTATTTTTTCCTCTTTCGTCATGTGGGCGATGGTGTCTTCCACCCAGGAAATTTGTTCGTCGGTGAGACAGAAGGGTTTTGCTTTTAAGTTGACCATAATGTATTCCTTTTTTTTGTTTTGTTGGGAGAACAGCACGTTCGGCAACTGCCGGACGTGCCGTTCTTCAGGGGGTATAGAAATGAAGAGGAGTTTAGCCGTTGAGAGAATGATAGACGTTGTTGAGCATATTGGTGATCTGGTCTACCTGGCAGGTCTTTTTGAGGGATTGATACCAGCTGTCCCACGAGGAGAGCGGGCGGGAGCTGTCTCCCTTGATGAACTTGGGGATGTCCACCGCGAGAGCGTTGCGCAGTTCGGCGAGCTTATCTTCGTAGATGTCGTACTGGTCGGGCGTCAGCTGGCCGTAGAAGGACTTAGTGAGATACTCGGAGGGCGTGAAGTAGTTCCAAAGATATTCGCGCACCTGGTGTTCGTCCATCTGTTCGCGGAGAGCGACAAAGGCTTCAAAGCCGAACATACGCTTGCAGGTCGTATAGTACTCCTGCTCGGTGGTGAGCTGAGGGCCCTCGTTCAGGTAGTACTCCCCTTTGCCTCCGTCGGGATCGGGGTTGTAGACGGTGATGCCTTCGGGATAGCCGACATCGGCGTAGATCTCCTTGACGCCGTCCTGCGAGGCATCCAGCATCTCCTTGGAGAGCCCCCTGCCTTTCATGACGCTGTACTCTTCCGTATAGCAGGCGTCGAGCAGGGTGAACATGGCGGCAAGATCCTTGCCGTTCTTTTCGGCGTCCGTCGTGACCATGATGGAGTTGACCTCGGGCTGCATACAGTAGAAGGTGTAAGGCTTGACATACTGCTGTTCGGGCGCGCCGTACTTATCGTTGATGGGATAGGGCATCCCTTCGACATAGATGCCCTCCGTCGTCGGCGTACCCATATCCATGCCGTCGAAGAGCTGATCGTTCATGCCGAGGTAGAGGCCGACATAGCCCTGACGGACGGTGTTTTCGTCGCTGCGCCAGAAGAGTTCGTCGTTGGTCTGGAAGTTGGGGTCGATCCAGCCGTTTGCGTACCACTTGTTCATCGTCTCGACATACGTCTTGAAGGCGGGTTCGTCCGCACCAAAGATGACGTTTTCGCTCGCTGCGTCCGTCTGCCACTCGACGCCCGTTCCGCCGAAGGAGGAGACGAGGTTGCCGGTCAGGATATATCCCGCCTGATACATGCTCATGGGATAGCCCTGCGTATAGCCGAGGCCCGCACGCGCCGCCTGCATCACATCGAGCAGCCACTCCCAATCGGAGAGCGTCGCCGCCCACTGACCCTGATAGGTCGTGAAGTCGCGTTCAAGCGAGGAGAAGGCGCCCTCTTCGAGTTCAGTCGCTCGCTGCTCGGAATAGGAAGCGTACTCGCCGTGTATATAGTCATAGAGCGCCTGATCGTAAGTGAAGGTACCCGTACCCGTCGCCGAGCCGTCCGACGTATATTTGAGGCCGTACCAGCTGGGGAATACAACGCCGTCCGACCAGGTACGGCCGCCGTCGGCATCCGTCTGCCAGCCCCAGTCGGGATGAGCTTCCGCAAAGGTCTGCTCCCCTACCGTGCCGTCCTCCGAGAATACTTTTCCGTATTCGAGCAGCCAATCCTTGCGGTACTGATAGCCGTAATAGTATTCGTAGACGTTCTCCTGGAAGGTATAGAGCTGAAGATACTTCTTTTCGCCGTTCACCGTCGAGGTGACCAGGTTCCCGACGCCCAGGTCCTCAACGAATTTGAGGTAGTTGGGCATATAGTGTTCCACCCACCAGGTGAGGTCGAGGAGCTTGCCGCTCTCGTACATGGATGGTGAGCACCGTTTCGGAGGCGTAATCAAGCTCGAGGATGTCCACCTCGCCACTGCCGAGCGCGGTGATCCAGCTATTCTGCTCCTGTCCCGTCGTCGCCGCCTGGAAGCGGAGAGCGACGCTGTTGGTGACTTCCCCGCCCTGCGTGTAGCTGCCGTCTGAGCCCGAAGCCGACTTATAGGTATAGGGATCTTTGGTGAGATAGAGAACGCCGGGGTTCTGGTCGTAGCTGTCATAGACGCCGCCCACGCCCGTGCCGTCCGCCGTATGGATCCAATAGGTAAAGGTACGCTCGGGATCGGCATTGTTGGATACGATGTCCCCCGTTCCCCCGCACGCCGCCGCACTCACAAGGGTGACTGCCGTAAGAGCAAGCGAAGCTGCCGCCAGATAGTTCTTCTTCATAAAACGTTTCTCCTTGCAAAATTTCGGGGCGGCGGCTTTGCCGCCCCGTGGGAATGCTCCGCTCAGCCGAGGACGCCGACGAGCGTGTTGGGCCCCGTAAACTCAACGGGGTTGCCGCTGATCCCGAGGGAAATGACGATGCCGACTTCCTGCAGTTTAGAAGGATCGGACGAAACAGGCTCCTGCCCTTCCAACGTGACGGTGAGAGCATAGTTCGCAAACGACCAGGCGCCCGTCGAGATCTGCGTATCGCCCATCGAGACGGCGCAGGTGTTGTCCTCATACAGCGAGAGCGTCAGGACGAAACTTCCGCCGCCGCCCGTGAGCGTGCCGAGGACTTCAGGTGCCGCGGGCTTGGCTGCTTGCAGTTTTGCAAGGTCGGTATAAGAGAAGTCGAAGGTGACGGACTGTTCGGGGATGCGGTCGCTGAGGACGCCCGTCCAGGTGACGTGCGCACCATTCTCATCGATGGCGTAAGTGAATGCACCCGAAGAGGTGTTCTCAAAGACGATCTGCGGAGATCGAAGCGTCCAGTCGGTGGCGATCCCCACGGAGCTTCCCATGACGCTTGCGGAAAGAACGGCCGAGCAGTCACTCTTAAAGGTGAGCGTGAAGGGAATTTCGATACCCACGTTGACAGAGGCATTGCCGACGACAAGATCGGAAACTTCGCCCGAGGTGACTTCCTCGTAGGGGATGAGTTCGAGGGTGACGGTGCCGTTCGTGAAGTTCGCGGACGAGCCATCTTCGGCGATGGTCAGTTTGCCGACTTCGGCGCCCGAGAAGGTATCGTTGAGGGTATAGGTATTGCCCTCCTGCACATATTTGCCGTTCCATTCGTTGGTGCCGCCGAGAAGGTTGCCTTCAAAGCTCTTATGGGTGATGAGGAGGGTAAAGTCGGAGATGACCGCCCCTTCTTCCGCATCGGCGGGGATGTCGCTCTCGTTCTTGAGCATAAAGCGGTAAAGTTCGATGGGCGCCTCGTCCTCCGTCGTGAAGTCACGGAGAGACGAGTGGCTGAGCGTGCGCGTCGCCTGATCGAACTTATAGTTGTAGATCATGTCGCTCTCGCTGTCGTAGGCGAGGGCGTTTGCGGGCGTGCCGTACGCATAGCCGACGGCGGGCGAGGGAAGATCGTCTTCCGCTTCCGCGCTTGCATTGACGGTGATGGGCTCGGTCTTTGCTTCGTCCGCCCAGAAATAGATGGCGGCATCAAAGGTGAGCCATTCGCACTTCCCCTTTCCGTCCGCTTCCGCCGCGGGATCGATGATGGTACCGTCCGGAGCGGTCGCCGCCGTCGTGATGGATTCCTCCTTCACTTCATACCAGCCTTTATAGGAGACGGGGAAGCCCGAAAGATAGGCGGTGCCGTCCTCGTAAAGCTTGATGAGGGCCTCGTGCGAGCTGTCCATCTGATTGCTGAACACGCCGTCGGTGATCTTGACTTCCTCTTCGGGAGGCGTGACGGGCTCGCCGCCCATATCCTCGCCGCAGTTGTCGCACTTGCCGTCGTTGTTGTTGTCGACGTGCTCGGTGCAGGGGGTATCGGGATCATCGGGATCCTTGGGATCGGTGCAGGCCGCAAGGAGCCC
>QAKM01000091.1 GCA_003343805.1 Bacillota bacterium
CGAGCGCTTCGGTCGTGATGCGCTCCATGCTTTCCGGTCTTACATTGCTCATAAGTTTCTCCTGAAAGATGATTGTTTTAAATTTGTTTTTCCCGCACGAGCACCGAGAGCCCGGCGTCGGAAAAACCGTTCTTTAAGTAAAACGAATAGGCAGGATAGGCGCGCTCGGTATTGAGCATGGCGCCGAAAACGCCCTCTTCGGCAAGGCGGGTGCGTATTTCATCGAGAAGTCTGCTTCCGATCCCCTTCCCCTGAAAGGAGGGCGCGACGCAGAACTCGTCGAGATAAAATTCCATCCCCATGCGCCACGGTTTCAAAAAGCCTGCGGCAAGCCCGACGATGCGCCCGCCGCTTTCTGCCACAAACCCGCGGAAAGAGGCAAGAGAAAAGCAATTTTCAAAATAGCGCTGCGCTTCTTCGGGCGAGACGTCCTCGTTCCACGGCGGCTCGGAGAACACGGTACAAAAGAGCGCACTGCATGCACCGATGTCTGCCCGTTCCATTGGCCTGAAATGCAATTCACTCATCCTTATGCAAACTCATTTGAAAATCATGCCACAAGCAAAACCACGCTTTTGCGCAGCAGGACTCAATTTGCGCTTCTAAAATCACTGAGCCGAGCAGGGTTCCCCTGCGCTGGCTCCCCCAATTTGCACATACTTGTGCTTAAACTCGCGGAAAGATTTTTACGCAGCAAAAAGATTTTCGCGAAATATACAATCACTTCCGCGAGGAGGGTCCCCCTCCGCAGCAGGACTCAATTTGCGCTTCCTAAAATCACTGAGCCGAGCAGGGTTCCCCTGCGCTGGCTCCCCCAATTTGCACATACCTGTGCTTAAACTCGCGGAAAGATTTTTGCGTCAGCAAAAAGATTTTCGCGAAATATACAATCACTTCCGCGAGGAGGGGCCCCCTCCGCTGCGGGACTCAATTTGCCTTTTGCCAAAGGCTTATTGTCCAAAAAAGACAACTTCGTTCGTGGGTGATAACGCAAGTTGGATGCAGGTTGCTCACCCCTCACGACTTTTTTGTGCCTGCACAAAAAAGTCGTGAGCTCTCTCATTCCCATTCGATCGTAGCCGGGGGTTTGGAAGTGATATCGTAGACGACGCGGCTCGCGTGCGGCACCTCGCCCGTGATGCGGAGGGAAATTTTTTCGAGCACCTCGTAAGGGATGCGCGCCCAATCGGCGGTCATGGCGTCCACGCTCGTGACGGCGCGGAGGGCGATGACGTTCTCGTAAGTGCGGAAATCCCCCTGCACGCCCACCGTCTTGCTGTTGGTGATGACGGCAAAGTACTGCCAGATCTCGCGCGAAAGCCCCGCCTTTGCGATCTCGTCGCGGAAGATGAAGTCGGCAAGGCGCAACGTTTCCAGCTTTTCGCGCGTGACTTCGCCCATGATGCGGATGGCAAGCCCCGGCCCCGGGAAGGGCTGACGCTGCACGACGGGATCGGGAAGGCCCAGCTCGGTGCCCACGCGGCGCACTTCGTCCTTGAAGAGGTCGCGCAAGGGCTCGACGATCTCCTTGAAGTCGACGACGGAGGGCAGCCCGCCCACGTTGTGATGCGATTTGATGACGGCGCTCTTGTCCTTCCCGCTCTCGATGACGTCGGGATAGATGGTCCCCTGCACCAAAAAGTCAACGGCACCGATCTTCTTCGCCTCCTGTTCAAAGACGCGGATGAACTCCTCGCCGATGATCTTGCGCTTTTGTTCGGGCTCCTCGACGCCCGCGAGCTTGGAAAGGAAGAGCTCGCCCGCGTCCGCCTTGACAAGGTTCATCCCCAGCCCGTCGCGGAACACGGACATGACTTCCTCCGCCTCGCCGAGGCGCAGAAGGCCGTGGTCGACAAAGACGCAGATGAGGTTATCTCCCACCGCGCGGTGCACGAGGGTCGCCGCGACAGCGGAATCGACGCCGCCCGACATGGCACACAGGACCTTCTTGCCTGCCAGCTTTTCCTTGAGAGCCTTGACCTGCTCTTCGACGAAGCCCCCCATCGTCCAATCGCCCTTGGCATGACAGACGTTGTAGAGGAAATTTTTGAGGAGCGCATTGCCGTATTCGGAATGGACGACTTCGGGATGATACTGCACGCCGTAGATGCGGTTTTCTTCATTGCCGTAGGCGGCGGGACAGCTTTCGGTGACTGCCAGGATGTCGAAGCCTGCGGGGACTTCGGCGACGTAGTCGGTATGGCTCATCCACGAAACGCTCCGCGAGGGGATGCCCTCGGAGAGCGGGCTGTTTTTTACAAATTCCACATAGCGCTTGCCATATTCGCTCTCGGGAGCGTGCTCCACCTTCCCGCCCAGCGTATAGGCGATGAGCTGGCAGCCGTAGCAGATGCCGAGCACGGGGATGCCGAGCTCTAAAATTTTACGGTCGATGTGGGGGGATTTTTCGTCGTAGACGCTGTTGGGTCCGCCCGTAAAGATGATGCCGATGGGCGCGTACTCTTCGATCTCCTTCACGCTCATGGAGCAGGGCAAAAGATCGCAGTAGACGCCGAGATCGCGCACGCGGCGGGCGATGAGCTGGTTGTACTGTCCGCCGAAGTCGAGGACCAATACTCTTTCGTGTTGCATACTTTCTCCTTGTCGGCGCCCGTGGGCAGCCGCATTTTCAATGGGAAAACGCCCGAGATAACGGTCGGGCGTTTTGGTCTATTTTATCTCGCCGTATAGTTGGGCGCTTCCTTGCTGATGGAAATATCGTGGGGATGGCTCTCGAGAAGGCCCGCATTGGTGATGCGCACGAACTCGGAGTGCAGGCGAAGTTCTTCGATGGTCGCCTTGCCGCAGTATCCCATGCCCGAACGCAGGCCGCCCTTCATCTGATAGATGATCTCGGAGACGGTGCCGCGGTAAGGGACTCTTCCTTCAACGCCCTCGGGCACGAACTTCCTGGTCCCCTCCTGGAAGTAGCGGTCGCTGGAGCCCGCCGCCATCGCCGCAAGCGAACCCATACCGCGGTACACTTTGAAGCTGCGGCCCTGATAGAGTTCGATCTCACCCGGGCTCTCCTGCGTGCCTGCGAGCATGGAGCCAATCATGACGGCGCTGCCGCCTGCCGCAAGGGCCTTGACGATGTCGCCCGAATACTTGATGCCGCCGTCCGCGATGACGCGCTTGCCGAGCTTGTCGGCTTCCTCCGCGCAGTCCATGATGGCGGTGAACTGAGGCACGCCGATGCCCGCGACGATGCGCGTGGTGCAGATGGAGCCGGGGCCGATGCCCACCTTGACGACGTCTGCGCCCGCTTCGATGAGGGCGCGCGTTGCGGCTGCCGTTGCGACGTTGCCCGCAATGATGGGCACGTTGGGATAGGCGCGCTTGATCTGGGCGACCTTCTCGATGACGCCCTTGCTGTGGCCGTGCGCCGTGTCGACGGCGATGACATCCACCTTCTTTTCGACGAGGGCGGCAATGCGCTCCATCGTGTTGGCGGACGTACCGACTGCCGCGCCGACGAGCAGGCGCCCGTTCTTATCCCTTGCAGAGTTGGGATACTGGATGCTCTTTTCGATGTCCTTGATCGTGATGAGGCCCTTTAAGTACCCGTCCTTATCGACGATGGGCAGTTTTTCGATGCGGTGACGGCCCAGGATCTTCTGCGCGTCCGCAAGCGAGGTGCCGACGGGCGCCGTGATGAGGTTTTCCTTGGTCATCACGTTTTCGATGGGCTGATCGTAGTTGGTCTCGAAGCGGAGATCGCGGTTGGTGAGGATGCCGACGAGCTTGCCGTTGCGGGTGATGGGCACGCCGCTGATGCGGTAGCGCTCCATGAGGGCGATCGCGTCGCGCACGAGATTCTGCGGTTCGAGGAAGAAGGGATCGGTGATGACGCCGTGTTCGGAGCGCTTGACCTTATCCACCTCCTTGGCCTGTTCCTCAATGCTCATGTTCTTATGGATGATGCCGAGCCCCCCTTCGCGCGCCATGGCGATGGCAAGGCGGCTCTCCGTGACGGTGTCCATTGCCGCGGAGATGATGGGAAGATTGAGCGAAAGCCCCTCGCACAGCGTGGTGCGGAGGTCTACATCGTTCGGCAAGACGTCGGACGCCTGCGGGATGAGCAGAACGTCGTCAAATGCAAGTCCTTCTTTGATCACTTTACTCATTTGCTGCTTCCTCCAAAAGATCGATGGTTTCCAGATAGATCAAAAATCCTTCCGTATATTGCGTCGTATCGGAAATGAGATACTGCTCGCGCAGCTCATCGAATTTTTCCTCGCTCTGCAGATTGTCACAGAGCACGGCGCAAAAAGCCGCGTCCCCCGCCTCCGAAGCGGCGATGGCCAGGCTGCACACGGGGTTGGAGGGCTCGAACTCGCCCGAGGTCTCGCTCAGGGCAAAGGTATAGACCTCCAGCTTCTCCTCGTCCGTTGCAGCGACCTTATAGCGGACGACGGCGCCCAGCGCACAGGCATAGCTGCGGTAATTGACCTTGGGGATGTCCTCGCCGAGGTCCGTCCCGTCCTGCTCCTTGCAGTAATCGGAGAAGCCCTCGTTGGTGTAGAACGCATCAAAGCGTTCGGCCGCGGTCTCCGCTCTTCCTTCGACGGCAGAGACCTCGAAGGCGTAGGCGAGATAGTCGATATCGCCCGAACGGCGGTATTCCTGATAGGCATAGTCGCCGCTGATGGCGTCCAGCCCGAGGGATGCGGCAAACTGCATCATGGTTTTGGGCGCGGCAAAGGACAGGATCCCGAACGCGGAGATCGCCAGGATGAGCACGATGCCGAGTGTGATGAATATGGTTTTGAAGATGATCTTTCTCATGGGTATGGCCTGAAATAGGTTGATAAAAACACGGATGTTCGGTGCAATAATTTAGGCTATTTTACCATATTGCCCTGAAAAAATCAACCGAAAAAACAAAAAAAGTCATGCGGAGCGCCCCGTTTTCATAAGTTAGAGCATGAAAAAACTGCCCATTGCACTTCTTGTTCCCCTCTTTGCCCTTGCCGCCCTCACGGGATGCGGGGGTGAGGACTATGCAGAGCACATCTCCGACGTCCGGAGCGACTGCTTCCTCGCCGAAACGGAGGACTTTTCCCTCACCGTGTCCTGCATCTCCCGCGAAGTCCCCTATGCCGCCGACGGCGTTGCCTGCACGCGCTCCGACCTCATCGAGATCGTCTTAAAGCCCGCTGCCGACCGGGAGAGCGAAAACGCAAGCTATTCCGTCACCCTTCACGGTACGCCCGCCGTGAGCGGAGAGCTCTCCTACCGCTCGGTCAAGGGCGACTATTTCCTCTCGCAGGGGGTGACCGCCTTCCCCGAGGGGAGCATTTCGCTGACCGTCGTCGAGAACGGCACGGCACACGAGATCACGGCGACCTCCGTCCGGACGCAGGAGATGCTCACGCCCGAGGAGGCCGTGGACTTTGCCGTCCGGGCGGAACAGGAGCTCATCGGCCGCATGACGGGCAAGCGCTTTGCGGGCGAATTTCAGGTGCGCCTTGTCAAGCGCGGCAGGGCTTATTACTATGTGGGGATCATCGGGAAGGAAGAGAGCGCCGCGCTCCTCTTAGACGCCGAGACGGGCGAAGTTTTGGCGCGCCGCGTGCGGTGAGAGCTTCCGCTGCCCTCTCCCCGTTTGAGGGGCTCCCTGCATGGGTATAATAGAGATGAAATGCCCGACAAAGGATCGCGCCGCAGAGAAAGCGGGCGCAAGGCCCGAGCGAGCAAAAAAAGAATACTTCCTCGCTTGAGTTCCGAGCAAGACAAGGAGAGCGCGGCTTTGCCGACAGGCGTTTACAGGGCTCCCGCAAAGATTTTGCGAAGCAAAAGATTTGTGGGAAGAGGAGAAGCAGGCATAAAAAGCAATGCGTTTGCCGATGGCGAACGCATGCGAAACGTGCCTTGCTTCGACGAGTAAGTGACCAAGGCAAAACGCAAGCTCGACACAGTATTGCGACGGAAATCGAGCGAGCGGACATAAGGAGCGAACACTATGAGAAAGAATTTTGGCGCAAGACCCATCCTCTACCCCCAACCCGTGCTCATCATCGCAACGTATGACGAGAACGGCAGCCCCGACGCCATGAACGCCGCGTGGGGCGGCACCGCCGACGAGGATAAGATCTTCCTCTGCCTCAGCGCGGGGCACAAGACGACGAAGAACCTGCTTGCCCGCAAAGCGTTTACGGTGAGCGTGGGCACGGAGAAGGAGCTCGTCCCCTGCGACTATGTGGGCGTGGTCTCGGCTAACGACGTGGAGGACAAGTTCCAAAAGACGGGCTGGCATATCCAAAAGAGCGCCTTCGTCGACGCTCCCCTCATCGATGAGCTCCCCCTCGCCTTTGAATGCGAACTTGAAAGCTATGACGCCGAAACAGGGATGCTCATCGGCAAGGTGAAGAACGTCTGCGCGGACGAGAGCATCCTTTCGGACAAGGGAAAGATCGACCCCGAAAAGCTCTCCCCCATCACCTTCGACCCCGTGAACAACGCCTATCTGCGCCTCGGCGGCAAGGCGGGCAATGCCTTCCGCGACGGGCTTCAGCTCAAATAACGCAGGCGAAGCACAATGCGCGGGCGCCCCGGACAAAACGGGGCGCTTTCCTTTTCAAAAACTTGCAGCGCGCTCCGATCGGGGCGCGCCGCGCATTCTTTTATACCGTTTCGATTATACCGTTTCGATGTTGATGAGGTTGGAGTTGCCGCTCTTGCCGTTGGGGGTGCCGCCCGTGATGACGATGACGTCGCCGGGTTTCACGAGCCCCGAATCCTTGGCGGCCTGCTTTGCAAAATGGAAGAGGACGTCGACGGAATGATACTCCTCGCTGAGAGCGGGCATGACGCCCCAACTCAGGGCGAGCTTGCGGTAGCTCCGCTCGTCCGTCGTCATGCCGATGATGTCGATCATGGGGCGGAAGCGGGAGACCATCTTGGCGGTGCCGCCCGTGCGCGTGCAGACGACGATGGCCTTTGCCTTGACGTCGCGCGCAAGCAGGCACGCCGAGTGCGACAGGGCATCCGAAAGGCTGGTGATGTCAAAGTCGGCATCGTCCACCTTCTGGATGAACTTGGAGCGCGACTCCGCCTGCACGCAGATGCGCGCCATCGCCTTGACCGCCTCGACGGGATATTCACCCGCCGCCGTCTCACCCGAGAGCATGACGGCGCTCGAACCGTCGTACACGGCATTGGCGACGTCGGAGATCTCCGCACGGGTGGGACGAGGCTTGCTGATCATGGATTCGAGCATCTCCGTCGCCGTGATGCACCGCTTGCCCGCCACGCGGCAGGCGCGGATGATGGTCTTTTGGATATCGGGCAGTTCCTCGTAGGGGATCTCCACGCCCATGTCGCCGCGGCCGATCATGATGCCGTCCGAAACGTCCAGAATTTCTTTGAGGTTGTTGACGCCCGCCCGATTCTCGATCTTGGCGATGAGGTCGATGTCGTCCGACCCGTTCTCGTGCAGGAAGTTCCTGACATCGACGATGTCCTGCGCGCGGGAGACGAAGGAGCAGGCGACAAAGTCCACTTTATGCTCGATGCCGAAGAGAAGGTCCTTCTTGTCCTGTTCGGAAAGATAGGTGAGATGCAGCTCCTTTTCGGGGAAGAACATACTCTTGCGGGAAGAGAGCTCGCCGCCGATGACGACCTTGCAGACAACGTCGGGCGCTTTTATCTCCTGCACTTCAAAGACCATCAGGCCGTTGTTGAGCAAGATCTTGTCGCCGGGAAGAAGATCTTCGCAGATGCCCTTGTAGGAGACGGATACGCGCGTCTCGTCGCCCTCGATCTCCTCCGTCGTGAAGGTGAAGGGATCCCCTTCGTTCAGCGTCACTTTTCCGTTCTTGAAGGTGCGGATGCGGAACTCGGGCCCCTTGGTATCGAGCAGGATGGGCAGCGGGATATTCTTCTCCTCGCGCACGCGCTTGATGATCTCGATCTTCTTGGCATGGTCCTCGTGCGTCCCGTGCGAGAAGTTGAGCCTCACAACATTCATGCCTGCATCCGCCATCGCGGAGATGACTTCCTGCGTCTCGGACGCGGGCCCCAACGTACAAACGATCTTGGTCTTTTTCATCAAAACTCTCCTCCGACCTATTTAATACCTCTATTTTATCACATTTTTCGCAAATTTCAAGCCCCTTTTCAAAAAATATAGGAAAGAATGTGAAGAAAATCCCCGCCCCGTCACAAAGGCAGGAAAAGCGCAAAACAAATTGAAAACGAAAAGAAAATATCCCGACGATCCCCAAAGAATTTGCACGACAGGCGGGCAAAATGCGAGCGTTTTTTTGGAAAGTATGCTATAATACTCCCGATCCGAGCGGGCTGCGCGGCCGCGGCGCGTGAAAACGCGATGAGGAAAGTCCGGGCATCACAGGGCAGGACGCCTGATAACGTCAGGTGAAGGCGACTTCAAGGAAAGTGCAACAGAAATAGACCGCAGTGCCCTTCGGGGTGCTGTAAGGATGGAAAGGCGAGGTAAGAGCTCACCGACGGGACGGTAACGCCCCGTGCCATGTAAACCCCGTCCGATGCAAGTTTGGGCTCTGTTCTTATGGGCTGCCCGTCCGAGCAGAGCCGTGAATAACGCTTGAGCCCGCCGGTGACGGCGGGCGTAGATAAATGACCGCGCTCGACAGAACCCGGCTTACAGGCCCGTCTCGGATCGTTTTGAGATCACACCCCCGCTCCACCGAGCGGGGTTTTTGCTGCAGCGGCTCAAAATCGCTTGCCAAAGTACACCTGGTTTGATATAATATCCATCGTTCGAGGCGTAGCGCAGTTTGGTAGCGCGCTTGGTTCGGGACCAAGAGGTCGTGGGTTCAAATCCCGTCGCCTCGACCAAAAGCACCGAAGAGACTTCTCTCTGCGGTGTTTTTGTTTGTGCTGCGGTTTAGGCCGCGCCTCTTGGCCCCACGGCCAAGCGCGCTCTTTTTCAGGGCTCCCGCGCAAACGCGAATGCGGATGTGCGGGAAAAGGAGGAACAAGCCATGCAGCCACGCCGCGAGGCACACAGCGGCGGGCATACAGGCTTTGTTCCGACGCGGTTCGGGACAAGAGGTCGTGGGTTCAAATCCCGTCGCCTCGACCAAGACCCCGAGATGGCATTTCTGCCGTCTCGGGGTCTTTGCTGTTGTGAGGGGTTTGAACCACAGCCGCCGAAACGTTTGGAAATGCGACACATTATTCTCGGCTGTCGGTTCACGCGCCCGCCACGAGCAAGGGATGCCCGCTTGCGGAAGCATCCCGCAGCCGTGACGCACGAGGGCGCAGCCCGAGCTGCGGAAGCGAAGCTATCGAGCCTCTCATAAAAGCCTTGACGTTCCTCATGCCCATAGAGGCGAAGATAATCCCGTCGCCTCGACCAAAGGGTCATATTTTGTGGTATTTTGAAGGTTGCCTACAAAATATGGCTCTTTCTTTTTGCCCTTCCTGCCCCGAGCAAGCCGAAAAGGCTATGCTTTGGGCAGTTTTTTGGGTAGTTTGCCGTCAAGAATACAAATCGTGATCCGCCAAGCGAAAACGCTGTCGTTTTACAAGTTATCACGAAAAGCCAAAAGGCGGCAAATCGCACGAAAGCCACATACTGTCTCATTTATATTTCCATTTTAGAAAGAAAAACGACATTTTTTTCATAGCTTTTACTTCTATAAAAGAAAAACTTATTGACTTCACGGAGTTTTTCAAGTATAATGGAAGCAAAGGAGAAACACAATGATCATTCGTCCGGATTATATCAGAGCAGTTACACCGTTTATCGACGTCCCCCTCGTCAAGATCTTAGCAGGTATTCGCCGTTCGGGGAAGTCCACCATCTTTGATATGCTCAAGGAAGAGCTTATCTCCCGCGGCATTCCCAAAGAGCAGATCATTTCACGAAAATATACGGAAATGGACGTTGACGGCGGCTTCGATGCAAAAGCAATGTATCAAGAGCTCAAAGACAGAATTGTCGGACAGCAGAAATTTTATCTCTTTCTCGATGAATTACAGGAGATCGATGGCTGGGAAAAAGTCGTCAATAACCTTCTGGAAGATGAAAACGTCGATATTTACGTGACTGGTTCCAACTCAAAGCTCATGTCGGGAGAGATCGAAACATACCTTTCCGGCCGCTATGTTTCCATTCCCGTGTTCACCCTTTCCTTCAAAGAATATCTCGCTTTTAAGGGGAAAAGTGAAGCCGAAGCACGGAAAGAGTTCAACAACTATCTGCAATTCGGCGGATTCCCCATCATCGGCATCAGCAATTTTGATACAACATCCGCTTATCAGATCGTAGAAGGCATCTATGCTTCCGTGATCGGCAGAGACGTCACCCAGCGGCACAATATCCGCAACCGCGACCTTTTCAACCGCGTCGTGCGCTTTCTCATAGAAAACGTCGGCAAAACTTTTTCGGCAAGTTCTATCGCCAATTTTTTAAAAAGCGAAAAGCGCTCCATATCCGTAGAAACCATTTACAACTACATTGAATGGTTACAGGAAGCATTTATCATTTATCCCTGCCAACGATATGACTTACAGGGGAAATCCGTGCTGAAAACGCAGGAGAAATATTATCTTTCCGATATCTCGTTCCGCTACTGCCGTGCGGGGTTCCGGCAAAGCATGATCGCTTCCATGCTGGAAAATATCGTCTATCTCGAAATGCGGCGAAGAGGATACTCTGTCTATATCGGGAAAAACGGCGTCAAAGAAATTGATTTTGTCGGCGAGAGACGCGGAGAAAAAGTCTATGTTCAGGTCTGCCGCGAGCTCCCGGAAAATTCCGAACGGGAAATCGGCAACTTGATGGATGTCAAGGATCACTACCCCAAATATGTCGTCTGCATGGACGAGCTCGCACTCGGAAATGAAAACGGGATCAAGATCGTCCATATATGCGACTTTCTTTTACGCGACAACTGGTAATTCAAAAAATGATAAACGAATTATCATATTAAATAAAAATGACACAAGCCTTCCGATCAAGACAAATGGAAAGAGGGCTGACTTCGTCGGCTCTCTTTTCCGTTTTCACGAACATCGACGGGATTTGAGGATGGAAGCGCGAGCGCCCGCCGCGAGCAAGAGATGCCTGCTTGCGGAAGCATCTATCAGCCATGACACACGAAAGCATAGCCCGTAGCAGAGGCGCCCTGTCATTTCGTTTCCTGCCGCATCCTCACGCCGCATCCTCTGCGGCGGCACGCAAAATGGTCCGCCGTAAAAATACGGCAGACTGTCCCGATATCGTCCTTCTCATCTACAGCGGATAGCGCTCTTCGATCTCGAAATCGAGGCCGTGCTCGGCGGCACGATCCCAGAGCCGGATGAATTCCAGGCACTCGGTATATGCCGTCTGTTCGCCGTAGACGAAGCTGTCCTCCCCCGCCATACGGGCATCCTTCATTTCTTCCAGATACCGAAGGAGCACATCCTTGAGCAGGATGAGCACCTCTTCCGCCGAATAACCTGTCTGTATTTCCGCCCGATCGTGTTCCATCTTTCGTGCTCGTTCTCCCCTGTTCCCCCTTTCCCGACATGAGTATATCATGCAGCCCGGCGCGGATCCTCCCGATTTTTGGAAGATATTGTCTTTTTTTGTCGAATTTCAAGAACGAAGGGGTGATTTTTGTAAAATAACGGCTTTTTTGGGCATAAAAACGCGCCGCCGCGGAGCTTTCGCTCCGCGGCGGCGCTGCCTATAAAATCATCATTCAAAGTTCTTCCGCTTCTTTCAGCCAGAGGGCGGCGGAGGCATCGGAGGGCATCCTCCAATCGCCGCGGGGCGAGAGGGAAACCGAGCCCACCTTGACGCCGTCCGGCACGCAGTTGCGCTTGAACTGCTGCGCGAAGAAGCGCTTATAGAAGTTGACGAGCCACTTTTTCAGCGTCGCTCTCTCGTATTTTCCTTCAAACGCCTGCTCGGCGAGCCAGAGCGTCTTGGCGGGCGAAAAACCGCGCCGCACGAAAGAATACAGGTAGAAATCGTGCAGCTCGTAGGGGCCGACGATGTCCTCCGTCTTCTGCGCGATGCCGCCCTCTTCGTCGGGCGGGAGCAGTTCGGGAGAGATCTCCGTGTTCAGGATGCCGCGCAGGACGGCCTCCAATCTTCCGCCCGCACGTCTGCCCTCGTAGTCAACGAGCGACTTTACCAGCGTCTTGGGCACCGAACAGTTGACGGCGTACATACTCATGTGGTCGCCGTTGTAGGTGCACCAGCCGAGGGCGAGTTCGGACAGATCGCCCGTGCCCACGACGATGCCGTTCGTATCGTTGGCGATGTCCATGAGGATAAGCGTGCGCATCCGCGCCTGCGCGTTCTCGTAAGTGACGTTCCTGTCCTCGGGATCGTGCTCGATGTCCTTGAAGTGGCGGTTGACGGCGGGCCCGATGTGCACGGTGCGGATGGTGACGCCCGTTGCCTGCATGAGGGAGAGACCGCTCATGCGCGTCTTGTTGGTGGTGCCGAAGCCGGGCATGGTGACGGCGATGATGTCCTCGCGGGGCTTGCCCAGAAGGTCGAAGGCGCGCACGGTGACAAGGAGCGCGAGCGCCGAGTCGAGCCCGCCCGAAATGCCGATGACCGCCGTCTTGCTGTGCGTATGCTTCAGGCGGCGCGCCAGGGCGCTGCTCTGCATGGAGAGGATGAGCCCGCAGCGGCGGTCGAGTTCCTTCCCTTCGGGAACGAAGGGCGTGGGGTCGACTTTGCGCGTGAGCTTCCCCTCTGCAAGCGGGAAGGAGAAGGAAACTCTTGTATAGCCCTCCCCGCCCTGTTCAAAGGTGTTCATGGCGCGGCGCTCGTGCTCCAAAAGCTCAACGTCGATCTCTCCCGTCGCAGAACCGCCCAGAAAGGGAGCGCTCTCGGAAAGGATGCTGCCGTTCTCGGCGATCATGTCGTGCCCCGCGAAGATGAGGTCGGAGACGGACTCCCCCTCCCCCGCGTCGGCATAGACGTAGCCCACGACGCACTTGCCCGACTGCGCCTTGACGAGCAGGCGCCGGTATTCGAGCTTGCCCACCGCCTCGTTGCTCGCCGAGAGGTTGACGAGGATGTTCGCGCCCGCCGCGGCGTGTCCTTCCGCAGGGGAATGGGGCGCCCAGAGATCTTCACAGATCTCTGCCGCGACGGAAAAGGCGGGCATCTCTTGGTGATACAGGACGATCTCCCGCCCGAAGGGAACGGAAAAACCTGCGTATTCGATGACGGAAACGCCCTCTTGGGCGGGCGTAAAGTTGCGAAGTTCGTAAAATTCGCGGTAGTTGGGGATATGACTTTTGGGGATGAGCGCCAAAAGTTTCCCCTCTGCGAAGGCGGCGGCGCAGTTGAAGAGCTGCGTCCCCACCGCGACGGGAACGCCCGCAAACACGAGCGTATGCTTGCCGGAAGAAGCGGAAACGAGCTCCTTTAAGGCCTCTTCCGCCGCATTCAAGAGCATCTTCTGCCCGAACAGATCGCCGCAGGTATAGCCCGTGACGCTAAGCTCGGGAAAGACGAGAAGTTCGACGCCCTCTTCGGCGGCCTTCTCCATGCCCTCTTGGATCTTCTGCGCATTGTAGGCGGGATCCCCGGGCTTCAAATCGGGAGAAAGCGCCCGCGCCCGCACGAATCCATACTTCATACGTTAGGCTCCTCTTCACCCGAGACGGTCTCTACCGGGCTCCCCTTGGCGGCCGCACGGATCTTCATTTCGATCTCCTTGGCGAGTTCCTCGTTGTCCTTTAAGAACTGCCGCATCTTTTCCTTGCCGTTGGCGATCTTGTTGCCCTCGTAGCTGTACCATGCGCCGCTCTTGCCCAGCACATCGTACTGCACACCGAGGTCGATGAGGCAGCCCTCCTGCGAGATGCCCTCACCGTACATGATGTCGAACTCCGCCTGACGGAAGGGAGGCGCGAGCTTGTTCTTGACGACCTTTGCGCGCGTGCGGTTGCCGGCGGCGCCCTCGGTATCCTTCAGGATATCCGTCTTGCGCACGTCGATGCGGATGGAGGCATAGAATTTGAGCGCCTTGCCGCCCGGGGTGACTTCGGGATTGCCGAACATGACGCCCACCTTCTCGCGGAGCTGGTTGATAAAGACGACGCACGTCTTGCTCTTGTTGACGATGGCGGTGAGCTTGCGGAGTGCCTGGCTCATGAGGCGCGCCTGAAGGCCGACGTGGGAATCGCCCATGTCGCCCTCGATCTCTGCCTTGGGCGTGAGCGCCGCGACCGAGTCGACGACGATGATGTCCACCGCCGAAGAGCGCACGAGATGATCGACGATGTCGAGCGCCTGCTCGCCCGTGTCGGGCTGGGAGACGTAGAGCTCGTCGAGGTTCACGCCGAGCGCCTTTGCGTAGACGGGATCGAGCGCGTGCTCCGCATCGATGAAGGCCGCGATGCCGCCCAGCTTCTGCGCTTCGGCAACGGCGTGCAGGGCGACCGTCGTCTTACCGGAGGATTCGGGGCCGTAGATCTCGATCATTCGGCCGCGGGGAAGCCCGCCGATGCCGAGCGCGAGGTCGAGCGAAAGGCACCCCGTGGGGATGACTTCGATATCGGTATTGCCCGCCTGTTCGCCGAGCTTCATGATGGCGCCCTTGCCGTAAGCCTTCTCGATCTGGGTGAGGACGGCGTCCAGCGCCTTGAGTTTTTCTTCGTTCATATCTGTTCTCCTTTTGCAGGGTATTTCCCGATCCATGGCTGTATCCGCGAAGGGCGGCGTCAGCCGTTGACTTCCTTATAGGCGAGGAAGAGCGCCAGATTGGTCGCGCGTTTGGTGACGGCCTCCCGATCCCCCTCCAGGAGGAAGCGAAAGACGCGCACCCGGTCCATGGTGCCGACGGCGATGTAGCAAAGGCCCACGGGCTTATCGGTGCCGTCCGCATCGGGGCCGGCGATGCCCGTCGTCGCGACGGCAAGATCGCACTTGCCCTCCTTGAGAAGGCCCGCCGCCATCTCATAGGCGGTCTCGTTGGAGACGGCGCCGAACTTCTTCAGCGTGTAGTCGGTGACGCCGAGCCGCGCCATCTTCGCCTCGTTGCTGTAGGCGTTGATGCCCTCGAAAAAGACCTTGCTCGCGCCCGGGATCTCCACGATGGAGTGCCCTACCCCGCCGCCCGTGAAGGACTCCGCCGTGGAAAGTTTCATGCGGTGGAGCTTCAAGACGGTAAAGAGGCGATGCGCGACGCTCTCGTCCTCGTGCGAATACACATAGTCGTTGAGCTCGGTCGAGAGGATGCGCACCGCCTCGTCGACGGCGGTCTTGGGGGTATCCTGATCGTACACGAGTTCGATGCGGCCCGCCCCGAACTCCTCGGACGTATGGATGGTGACGCGGTCGCGGCTCGCCTCCCGCGCGGAGGCAACGGCAGAAAAGACGCGCTCGGCGGGAGCGGCCACCGTGCGCAGCACCAGCCTGTAATAGGTCTTGCCGCGGCGCCGATCGACGGCAGGCACCGCCTCTTCCCGGACGAGCTCGCACCCCCGCGGGGAAGCGGGCAGTACGCCGAAGAGGGTCTTTTCCGTCTCCAGCAGGCATTCACCCGAAAAATTACGCCCCGCAAGGCCGGAGACGGCATCCTTTGCAAAGGGCATGAGCACGCGGTCGCAGACAAAGAACACGCCGTCGCACTCGGAGGCAAGGCGGGTGAGCGTCACGGTGATGGCGTTGCGGTCGGCATACGAGAGCACGGCAACTTCGTCGAGCGGAACCCCGCCCGACAAGAAGGCATCCACGACCTCCCCGTAACGCACGGTGGAGATGGGATTTGCCGTATTCCGAAGTACGATCGCCGCATATTTCATCGCTTGCCGCCCAACGCTCCTCAGTCGCTCTCTTTGAGCACTTGGATATTTTTAACAATATAGTTGATGCCCGAAAGCACCGTGAAGAAAGTGCAGAGGAAGAAAAAGACAAGCCCGACGAGCGCCGCGATCTGCCCCGCGGTCGTATCGAGGAAGCTCATGCTCGCAAGCAGGACGGCGATGGAAATATCCTGGCAGGTCGTCTTGATCTTGCCCAGCTTATCCGCCGCGATGACGAGCTTGCGCTCGGCCGCCACCATGCGGAAGCCGCTCACGATAAGCTCGCGCGCCAGGATGACGGCAACGCAAACCCCCGCCGTGATGCGCATGGCAGTTTCAGCGGCGAGCACGGCGTCGACCTCTCCCCCGTTGAAGAGGAGGAAGGGCGCCGAAAAGACGGAGGGCTCTGTAAGGAGCAGGATGAACGCCGTCGAGACGAGCACCTTGTCCGCAATGGGATCGAGGAACTTGCCGAGATTGGTGACGAGGTTCCTGCTCCTTGCGATGTGGCCGTCGAGGGCGTCGGTGAGCGCCGCCAGCACAAAGATGACGGCTGCAATGAGGAAATTGCAGGGGATGACATCGAGATAGAACACGACGACAAAGAGCGGGATCATGCAGATGCGCGCCATCGTGATCTTGTTGGGTAAATTCATGATGATATGTCCTTCTTGTGAAGAAAAAGTTTCTTAAATTTTCTCTGCCGAGGCAGCATTATTCCAGATGGCCGAAGAGATCGTACTCCTCCGCACGGTCGATCGAGACAGGATAGATCTGCCCCTCTTTCGCCTCGTTCGCCGTGAAGTAGACGACGCCGTCGATGTCGGGCGCCTGGAAGTACGCCCTGCCCACAAAGCAGGAACGTTCCATGTCGATCCCGTCGCAGAGGACGTGCAGGGTCTTTCCCACGAACGCCTCCAGGTTGGCGCGCGAGATCTCCCTCTGTACGGCGTAGAGCTCCTTCACACGCCGCTGCTTGGTGGCGTGATGCACCTGCCCCTTGAGCTTATAGGCGGGCGTATTGGGCTCGCGCGAGTAGGCGAAACACCCGCAGTTCATGAACTTCGCCTCCCGGAGGAAGGCAAGGAGCGACTTATGCTCCTCCTCCGTTTCGGTTGGGAAGCCCGAAATGAAGGTGGTGCGGAGGGCGATCCCGGGGATCTGAGCCCGCAGCCGCACAAAGAGCGCGAGATACTCCGCCCTTGTCCCGCGGCGGCCCATGAGCTTTAAGACACGGTCCTCCGCGTGCTGGAGCGGGATATCGAGATATTTTAAGATCTTCGGATTATCGCGGATCTCGGCGATGAGTTCCTCTCCGATCTTTTCCGGATAACAGTATAGCAGACGAATATGACAAATATTGTCAAGTTCCGAAAGTTTTTTCAGGAGAGGCACCAATTTATTTTCGCCCGTGTCCTCGCCGTAGCGGGTGATGTCCTGCGCGACGAGGATGAGCTCCTCCGTCCGGCCGAGGCCCTTGGCCTCCTCGATGAGCGCCTCCATCGGGTAGGAGAGATACTTCCCGCGGATGGAAGGAATGAGGCAGTAAGTGCAGTGGTTGGAACAGCCTTCGGAAATTTTGAGGAACTTGTAATGATCGGGCGTCGAGAGGACGCGGGGCAGAAGATTTCCGTTCTCTGCGGGAAGGCGGGTCGCCATCCCCACGGCGCTCACCCGTTCACCCGCATAGGCGCGTTCGAGCGCGGGAAACAGCTCCTTCGCATCCGCCGTGCCGAGAAAGACGTCCGCTTCCGTGAGGGCAGGAAAGACTTCCTCCTCATAGCCCTGCGGCAGGCAACCCGTGACGACGAGCTTTTCGAGCTTCCCCTCCTCTTTGAGGCGGCTGCCTTCGAGGACGGAAAGGATGGCCTCCTCCCGCGCGGCCGTCAGAAACGCGCAGGTATTGACGATGAGCACCTGTGCCTTAAAAAGGTCGGTCGTGATCGGGCAGCCGTGCGCTGCGATCTCGCCCAGGAGCCGTTCCCCGTCCACGCGGTTCTTATCGCATCCGAGCGAGATGAGCGCAAATGTTTTGTTGAGCGTCTGTTTTTCCATGAAACTTAGTCGAGATTGCCGTATTTGCTCTCAAATTCTTCCTTGGTGAGCAGCACGGTGCGCGCCTTCGCCTTGCCGTCGAAGGGCGAGATGTAGCCCATGAGCTCCATCCATTCGATGATCTTGCCCGCGTGGTTATACCCCACGGCGCACTTGCGCTGGATGAGCGAGATGGACGCGGAACCGAGCTTGACCACGATGGCGAGCGCCTTGATGTACTCGGGCCCCACCGTGCCGCCGTCGCCGTCCGCATCGTCGTCATCGCCGCCCTCCTCGGGCGCGGTGCGGTTGATGTAATCGGACACTTCGGGATCGAAGTAGGCCTCGTTGTTCTCCTTGATGTTCGCGACGACCGCCGCGACTTCGGCAGAACTCAGGAAGGCGCCCTGCACGCGCAGGCAGTTGAACATTCCGCCCGTCTTGTAGAGCATATCGCCGTTGCCGAGCAGCTTCTCCGCGCCCGATTCGTCGAGGATGGTGCGCGAGTCCACTTCCTGGATGACGCGGAACGCCATGCGCGTGGGGAGGTTGCCCTTGATGACGCCCGTGATGACGTCGACCGAGGGACGCTGCGTGGCGATGACGAGGTGGATGCCCGCCGCACGCGCCTTCTGCGTCAGGCGCTGGATGCGCTCTTCGATGTCCTTCTTGGCGACGGACATGAGGTCGGCAAGCTCATCGACGACGATGACGATCTTGGGAAGTTTTTCCTCGTCCTCCGAAAGGTTGGCGTTGTACTCGTTGATGTTGCGCACCGCCGTGCCCGAGCGCGTCTTTTGCTCAAACAGGCCGTAGCGGCGCTCCATCTCCTTGATCGCCCAGTTGAGCGACATGATGGCCTTCTGCGTATCGGTGATGATCTCGTTGATCATGAGGTGCGGCAGGCCGTCGTAGGGCGTGAACTCGATCTTCTTGGGGTCGATGAGGATGATCCGAAGGTCTTCGGGCGAATACTTGCAGATGAGGCTGACGAGCATCGCGTTGAGGCAGACGCTCTTACCCGAATTGGTGGCGCCCGCGACCAGGATGTGCGTCATCTTGACGATGTCGCCGCACACCGAACGCCCCTCGACGTCCTTGCCGATGACGAACATCAGCTTGGAGGGATCGTCGTTGCGGTAGTCGGACGAACTCATGATGGAGCGGATGCCCACCATCGCACGGTGCGCGTTAGGCACCTCGATGGAGATGGCGCCCACCTCCGAATTGGAATACATATTGACGCCGTCGCGCGCATGAAGGCGCATGGCGATCTCTTCGTCGTGGCGGATGACCGTGCGCACGGCGATGTTGCGGGGGATATCGATGTCGTAGCGCGTGACTGCGGGACCCGACGTCACCTTGACGATCTCGGCATCCACGCGGAAGCCGGCCAGCGTCTCCTTGATGACGGAGGAATTGTATGCCTTCTCCTCGGGAGAGACGGTGACGGCGTCGTCATACGTCTGGAAGAGATCGAGGGACGGGCGGCGATAGCGCTTATAGACGTGCTTCTTGGGCTTGGGCGCGGGCGGCGCGGGAAGCTCGGGCATCGGCTCGGGCAGGCGCTCCCCTCCCCCACCGAGTGCACTGCCTCGCTCCTCTCTGCCGCGGGCAGCGGGCATGGCGGGCAGATCGTCCTCAGGGAGATCGTCGTCAAAGAGATCGGCCGCGGACGTGCGCGAAGCGCGCAGCCCTCTGGCGGCGCGGCTGTCCTCTTCGGGCGCAGCCGGACCGGGAAGGCCGTCCTCCTCCGGCCCGCCGAATCCCATGCGGCGCGCAGGCGGTTCGGGGTCAAACGAGCTGCGGCGGTCTGAAGGCGGCTCGGGCTCGAAGGAGCTGCGGCGGTCTGCGGGCGGCTCGGGCTCAAAGGAGCCGCGGCGGTCTGCGGGCGGTTCGGGCTCAAAGCCCGTGCGGCCGGGAGCCGACCAATCGGATCGCGGATCGGAAGTGTCCTCTGTGGGGAAGCGGCTGCGCGAACGGCCGAAGTCCTCGCCCACATAGTCGATGCCGTCATCCCGGACCTGCACGCGGTCGGGCGTGCGGCTGGAGGAGAACAGGCTGCGGAAGCCGCGCTCGCTGGCGCGGGGATCGTAATCGTCCTCCCGGGGCGAGCTGTCCGCCGGCGTCTCCCGCCCGGACGTGCAGGCGGCGGGAGGTTCGGGCTCCGAAGAAGTGCTGCCGAAGGCACGCCCCTCTCCCCTTCCGAGGTCCCGGCCGCGGGAAGGAAGATCGCTCTCCTTCTCCTCGTTCACGGCGGGTACATCGAAGGGATTGCCGTCGTCCGGCTCCGCGCGGCGGGACGCGAGGAAACCGTCCGTCTTGACGGGTTCGGGCTCGGGATCGCTGAGCGCGCGATGAAATTCACCCGCGGCAGGCGCGGCGGGTGCGGAGGGCACGTCGTCCACGCTGGGCGCCGAGGAGAACTCGGTATCGTCCACATCATTGGCATAGGCGTCGCGGCCGATCTCTTCGGGCGGCGTCTCGGGAGCCTTGTAGGCAGGCACGCGGGGATAGTTGAGATCCTCCGCGCGGAAGGTGTAGGGCTGCTCGTCGCGGCGCTCGGGGCGCTGTTCGACGATCTTGCGCGGCAGCCGGGTGCGCGCGTTGTTCTCTGTCTGATCGGAGAAGGCGCTCCGATAGCTCGAGGGCGGGGTCATTCCGTTCTGTGCATTGTTTTGGGCATTATTCGGCGCGGCGTCCGGGCCGTTCCGGTCGCTGCGGCCGCCGAAATCGGGACGGATGAAGTCATCCCGCCCGCTCGTTCTGCCCTCCCGGGAGCCAAACCCGTTCTCCGATCCGGAGCGGTCGCTCCCCGTTTCGGGGCGGCCGAACTCGCTTCTGCCCGTCTCGGCGCGGCGGTCGGAACGGGGAACATCGGAATAGGACGTGAACTTGGGCACCTCGCGCTCGCGGGAGCCGCCGAGCGTCGTGCGGTCGGTCAGGCGCTCCCCGCGGTCGTTGGGATGTTCGTACGTCGCGGGGATGGTATAGTCCGGCCTGCGCGCGGGCGAATCGTCCGGCTCGACGCTGCTGCGGCGCACGCGGGAATTGAAGTAGGAATCCTGGTTATAAATGAGGTTCTTGGTGTAGTCCTGCGCGGGCGTGCTCGAAAAGAGGATGTCCCTCCCCGAATAGGAACGCGGCGTCTCGGGCTCGGCGGGACGGTCGGTGCCGTAATATCCGACGTGACCGCTCCTCCCGTACCCCTGCGACTCCCGGTCCTGCGGAGCATAATATCCCTGCACGGGGCGCTGCGGCTGAGGCTGCCCGTAGTACCCGTACACCCCCGGCTGTCCGTAGCCGTTCTGCGGATAGGCGGGATAGGCGGGACGGTCGTACGACGCATGATCGTACGAGGGCTGTCCGTAAGGCGCGGGCTGCGGGCGGTCGTACGGCGACGGTACGCCATACCAACCGTTGTTCTGCGGAGCATAACCGCCCTGCTGCGGGGCATAACCGCCCTGCTGCGGGGCATAACCGCCCTGCTGCGGGGCATAACCGCCCTGCTGCAGATAGGGATCGGCATAGGCGGCATCCTCGTAGCCGCCGTACGGCTCTTCATAGGCAGGTCCGGCATAGCCCATCATGGGCTCGGGATCGGGCATCGCAGCGGGCTGCGGCGCCTCCTTCTTCGCCTTCCCCCCCTTCTCCTTTTTGACTTTGGGCCGTCTTGCGGGATGGGCACGTTCCTTCCCCTCACTTAGAAGGGAGCGCTTGAGCGGCGTCGCCCACAAAAACACAAAGACGGAGAGCGCCGCAAGCAGTGCGAACAGCACATAGGCCCCCGCCGTGGAGAGCAGCGCGCGCACGGGATAGACGATCAGCCCGAAGAGCGCCCCGCCCGCCGTTGCGGAGGAGACGGCCTCCCCTGCTGCCGTCATACAGGAGGAAAGGTAAGCGCCATAGCCCTCGCCGAAAAAGCGGGTGCTTGTCGCAAGATGCGCGATGAGAAAACAGGTGACGAGGATGGCCGTAAATTTCAGCGTCCAGCGTGCCGCGATGAGGCTGCGCCCCGCGACCATGCACACCGAGCCGTATAAGAGCAGCAGAAGAAGCGGGTACACGAAGAACCCGAATGTACCCAAAAGGAAGGACGTGATGCTCACGCCGATCTCTCCAAAGACATACCGCCCGACCGTCGCGATGACGAGCAGAATGACGCTGAAAATGAGAAACGTCATGCCAAACGTTTCCCTCGTGATCACGCCCTTGCCGCGATCCTGATTGTCCGCTCCGCGTCCGTAGCCGTTCAAATCTAACTCCTTATCGTAAGGGGAGCAGCCGGATTTGACCCTCCACCCTATGGTATCGCCATTTTCTCATCTTGCATTATACCATTTTTGAGCACATATTTCAACAATATCGGGCGGAAAAATTTGCACATTTTGTTTTTTCTTCCGAAGCCACCCCCAAAATAGGCGATTATCCCGCCTGCAGAAGCTCCCGTCTCCCGCCGATTTTTTTCCATCGCCGCGCATCCGAGGCTCGCCGCGCACAAAAAAAGCGCCTCTCTCCCGCACGAAATGTAAAATTTTGGTACAAATTTGCGCTTCCCCCTTGTGTTTTGCAGAAAAATGTGTTAAAATAGCGGGGAAAGCTCCCGCAAGGGATGAAAGATCATATTGGAGGACATCACATGCAGTATTCACTCGAAGTGGAACAGATGATGTGCGTTGCCAAGGGACCCAAGCACGATCCCGCCCCCATTCCGGAAGAGGGCAAGTGGGTATGCGCAAAGCAGATCACGGACATCAGCGGTTTTACGCACGGCGTGGGTTGGTGCGCACCGCAGCAGGGCGCCTGCAAACTTACGCTCAACGTCAAGGAAGGCGTCATTCAGGAGGCGCTCGTTGAGACGCTCGGCTGCTCGGGCATGACGCACTCGGCGGCCATGGCGGCAGAGATCCTGCCCCACAAGACCATCCTCGAAGCGCTCAACACCGACCTCGTGTGCGACGCGATCAACACCGCCATGCGCGAACTGTTCCTGCAGATCGTGTACGGCCGTACGCAGTCGGCCTTCTCGGAAGGCGGCCTCGTCGTCGGCGCAGCGCTTGAGGACCTCGGCAAGGGCCTTCGTTCGCAGGTCGGCACCATGTACGGCACGGCGCTCAAGGGCGTGAGATATCTCGAGATGGCAGAAGGCTACGTCACCCGCCTTGCCCTCGACAAGGACGACCAGGTGATCGGCTATGAGTTCGTCGCCCTCGGCAAGATGACCGACTTCATCAAGAAGGGCATGGAACCCAACGAGGCTTGGAAGAAGGCGATGGGCCATTACGGCAGATTTGCCGAAGAACAGGGCGCGGTGAAGTACATCGACCCTCGTAAGGAATAAGGAGGTATAAGATGGCTCTGTTTGAAGGTTATGAAAGAAGGATCGACAAGATCATGGGCGTACTCAAGGAGTACGGGATCAATTCGGTCGAAGAATGCAAAGACATCTGCCTTTCCAAGGGCGTAGACTGCGACAAGCTCGTGCGCGGCACCCAGCCCATCTGCTTCGAGAACGCCGTCTGGGCATACACCGTCGGCGCGGCGATCGCCATCAAGTCGGGCTGCACCAAGGCAGCGGACGCGGCAGCCGCCATCGGTGTCGGCCTGCAGGCATTCTGCATCCCCGGCTCCGTCGCCGAAAACCGCAAGGTCGGCCTCGGCCACGG